>JAYTRC010000075.1:0-57939 GCA_043746355.1 Lacisediminihabitans sp.
TCGCCTCGCGGAGGGTGTAGCTAACCCGTCCGTGAGGCGATATCCCCGCCGCGAACATAGAGGCGAGGTCGTACCTCCGCCGCGAGGTCGTACCTCCGCCGCCAGGCTGTGGCGAGAAGCCGGCGAATCCCGGGCTGGCCGAGCGCGACGAACAGCAGCTACGCGCGCTGCGATGCCTTCGCCGACGTCGCCCGCACGGTATCCCGACGCGAGACCAGCGAATTCGCATCCTCCAGCGACATCCCCTTCGTCTCGGGTATGAACCGCATCACGAACAGGAACGACAGCAGCGCGAACAGCGCGTACAGCCCATAGGTGAGCACGAGGGATAGGGATGCCAGCGGCGGAAACGAGATCGTCACGATGAAGTTGGCGACCCACTGGGCCGCCGCAGCAATGCCGAGCGCCCTGGCCCTTATGCGAGTCGGGAACATCTCCCCCAGCAGCACCCAGACGACCGGCCCCCACGATGCGCCGAAGCTGATCACGAACAGGTTTGCTGCGACGAGCGCGATCGGCCCCCAGGCACCCGGCAGCGATGGTGCCCCCTTCACGATGTCGGCCTGGCTGAACGCGAGCGCCATTACGGCGAGTGAGATGGTCATGCCGGCGGAACCGAACAGCAGGATGGGGCGGCGTCCCACCTTGTCGACCAGGGCGATGGCTATGAATGTCACAACGATGTTCGTCACAGAGGTGATCACCGAGATCGTGAACGAGTCTTTCTCCTGGAAACCGACGGACTTCCACAGGGTGGTCGAGTAATAGAAGATCACATTGATGCCGACGAACTGCTGGAAGATCGACAGCACTATTCCAACCCAGACGATCGGTTTCAGACCGAGTGCGTCACCGCGGAGAGCACCCTTCTTCGACCCCTTCTCGTCGTCGGTGATTGCCTTCCGCATCTCTGTGATGGCGCCCTCGACGTCGTCATCGGGCCAAATTCTGGCGAAGATGCTGCGCACTTCGTCGTCTTTCCTCTTCAGCACGAGGTAGCGGGGCGACTCGGGCAGAACCAGCGCGAGTGCGCCGTAGACGATGGCGGGAACCGCTCCGGCGATGAACATCCAGCGCCAGGCCTGCAGGCCGAACCAGAAGGTGCCAGCTGCCTTTCCGGCGGCATTCGCGAAGAGAGTGTCAGAGAGGAGGGCAGCGAAGATGCCGACGGTGATCGCGAGTTGCTGCAATGACGCGAGTCTGCCGCGCAGCTGTTTTGGTGAGATCTCGGCGATATAGGCGGGGGCGATGACAGATGCCACACCGATTCCGAGGCCTCCGATGATACGCCAGGCGACTAGATCCCACACCCCGGTCGACAGACCGGCACCGATCGCGCTCGCCAGGAAAAGTACCGCGGCGACGAGCATCGCCGGGATGCGGCCCCAGCGATCTGCGATCCGGCCGGCGAAGTACGCGCCGATCGCGCATCCGATCAAGGCGCTGGCGACCGCAAGTCCGATTAGGGTCGGGTCGAGCTTGAAGTCTTTCTGCACCGCGTCGACCGCACCGTTGACGACCGAAGAGTCAAAGCCAAAGAGGAATCCTCCTACCGCGCCGGCAACAGCCAGGGCGACGACCTTCACGTTGGTTTTAGAACTGGTCGTCGTGTCTGACATCGGTGTCTCCTTCGCGTCTTCTGAGTGCCAACGTACGCCGAGAAAACGAGTGCGCCAGAGGCCGTGCCAAATCGAGTAGTGTCGCCAGATAGACACTCGGGTGGCACGTTGGCATCCGGACAACCCGTCGATCCGCGACGAAAAATGAGCGCCTCTCGTACTATTGATTGGCAGCGGGAGAGGGTCAGCTAGGAGCACGAGATGGGTAGCCTTTTGTATGGCAATGCGGGGATCGAGATCACTTTCGAGGACCGCGCCCTCACCCACCTGCAGATCGTGATCACGGCAAAACTGCGAAGAAGGGAAAGTTTTCTCTTCTCCTGGACCAACTCGGTCGAGCGGGGCAGCGGGCGGAGCGTGATCTGGCTCGACCCGTCGAGCACCCTGTTCTATCGTTACGCGGGCAGCCGGGTGCCCTCGATCAACCGGGAGTGGATCGAAGAGCTGACCAAGTCGGCAAACAGCCCTGGCGGGCTCTATTTCACCCCCGAGCCAGGAGGATCGTTCCATGCCTGATTCGGTTGCGCCCTGGGAAGCCCCACTCACCCAAGCCGAGCACACGATCATCCTCTACGTGCTTGTGGTCGCGGCATTCGCGCTGCTCGCCGGCACCATCCGCTCAGTGGTGACTCGCAACGAAGTCGGCTCACGATATCGCCCGGCGATGGTTGCACGACTCTCCGTTGCGAGCGTCGCGACCCTCTCGTACGTCGTGCTCGCGGTCGAGTTCGCTCGCGGATATACGAAAGTCGGCGACCTCTACCGCCCCAACGACGAAGCTCTATTGAGCTTCCTGCCCAGGTACATGGACTGGTCAGTGACCGTTCCGCTCCTCACGGCAGAGCTGCTCGCGGTCTGCACTCTGGTCGGTGTTACCGCGCGCATTACCCACGGACTCGCCGGAACCGGCGCGTTCCTGATGATCGCATCTGGCTTCGTGGGTGCATTCGTCATCGGCGGCGGCGACGACACCCGCGCGCTTGTGGTGTGGGGAGGGATCAGCTGTGTGTTCTGGATCGCCACCAACGTGATTCTGATCAGGGCTGTGCGGCAGTCGTTCCCCTTTCTCACCCCCCAGGCTGCGACGCTCCTCCGGGATGCAACAGTCCTGCTGCTCTCAGGGTGGGTCATCTACCCGATCGTGTTCGGCATCCAGATCTTCTGTCACGGGGGGGCGTGGACGACCGTGATTCAGGTCGTGCTCTGCGGAACCGATGTGCTGGTGAAGATCGGGTTCGGCGGCCTCATCCATCGAGTCGCGAAGCTGAGAACCGCTGAGGACGTGCGGGCGGGCGACGACGTGCATCCCGAGTCAATCTGGATCTCGTCGATCAAGGTGTCGGATGCCGGCCAGCCGCACGAGGTCTACCTGGCCGATGGGGCTTCTGTGCATCCATACCGCAGTCGTCCGACGGCAGGAGCTGCGGTGCCAGACGACCTGCCCCCCGACCTCGACTTATAGCCTTAGGCCATGCGAACAGAGCGCGGCCTCGACCGACTGGTGTTTTTTACCGATGCCGTAGCGGCCATCGCGATCACCCTGCTGATTCTTCCGCTTGTCGACACCGTTGCCAACAACGTTTCGAATGACCGCACACCGGAGCAGTTTCTTGCCCAGAACATCGGGCAGCTCGGCACCTTCGCGCTGAGCTTTGCCGTCATTTCGAGATTTTGGATCGCTCACCACGCCCTCTTCGAACATGTGAAGGCGTACACACGCCCGCTGATGGTCGTGAACCTCTTCTGGGCGTTCACGATCGTGCTGCTGCCGCTGCCGACCGCGATCATCACGCGATTCCATACCGATAGGGTCACTCTCGCGTTCTATATGGGAACGATGGTGCTCACGAGCGCCGCCCTTTCTGTGATGACGATCATGGTGAAGCGCGATTCCGACCTACATTCCGATAGCAATCCGCTGCCGTTTAAGACCTATGCGGGAATGATCGCGTCGACGATCGAGATCACCGTTGCCCTGCTGCTCGCGGTCATCTTTCCTGTGCTCACTTTTTATCCGCTTCTCCTGCTGTTCGTTGGCGCGCTGGTTGAGGGATCGATCGTTCGTCGACGAACAAAGGCAACAAAGGCGGAGTTAAATTCCGCGACAAAGTCAGTGGAATAAACCAGACTGTGTTCATGCTCTTCCCTAGGTGACGTCGCTTCCCCACCGCCGCACCGGGCCTCGATGCCCTCAACTTTTACCGCCACAGCCTGCTGTTCACAGCCAGACGGGACTTTTCCGATGACCACAACCACAGCTTCGACGCCCACGGCGATCGAGCCACCCCCAGCCGGGCTCGGCGCACGTAATCGGCTCGTGATCACCGTTCTCCTGATTTCCGTGTTCGTCATGATCTTGAACGAGACGATTCTCGGTGTAGCGCTGCCGGAGCTCAGCAAAGATCTCCACATAGAGCCGAGCGCCGCCCAGTGGCTGACCGGCGCGTTCCTGCTGACGATGGCCGTTGTCATCCCGATCACCGGGTTCCTGCTCCAGCGGTTCAACACCCGGCCGATCTTCATCACCGCAATGAGCCTGTTCAGCCTCGGCACTCTCGTCGCGGCCATTGCTCCGGGCTTCGAGATCCTCCTCGTCGCCAGGGTGGTGCAGGCCAGCGGTACAGCCATCATGTTCCCCCTGCTGATGACCACCATCATGAATCTTGTGCCGCCGGCGACCCGCGGCCGGATGATGGGCAACATCTCAATCGTCATCTCTGTGGCTCCCGCGATCGGCCCGACCGTCTCCGGCCTGGTGCTGCAGGCACTGCCGTGGCGTTTCATCTTCGTGCTGGTTCTTCCGATCGCGATCGCGATGCTGGTGATCGGTGTCGTGCTGATGAAGAACGTCACGGATCCGCGTCCTACCCGCGTCGATATTCTCTCTATCGCTCTCTCAGCGGTCGGCTTCGGCGGGCTGGTCTACGGGCTGAGTAACGCGGGAACCGCGGCCACCCCGCTCGCCGTGTGGGCTCCGCTCGCGATCGGCGCGGTTGCCCTTGCCACCTTCATCTTGCGGCAGCTTCAGTTGCAGCGCGCCGATCGTGCTCTGCTCGACCTGCGCACATTCAGGTCCCCGACGTTCACCTTCTCGATTGTGATGTTCGCGATCAGCATGATCTCGATGTTCGGCACCATCGTGCTGCTTCCGTTTTACCTCGTGCGCGTGCTGCACGCCGACGTGCTCACGGTTGGCCTGTTGCTGCTTCCGGGCGGTTTGATCATGGGTCTGCTCGCGCCATTCGTCGGTCGTATCTACGACCGGGTCGGCCCGACCGCACTGCTCGTGACGGGCGCGATAATCATCAGCCTCGACCTGTGGGCGATGACCATGCTCGACGAGCACAGTTCGATCTTCTGGGTGCTCGCTGCCCACGTGTCGCTCAGCACCGGCCTTGCCCTGGTTTTCACGCCGCTGTTCAGTGCAAGTCTCGGCAGCCTGAAGCCGCAGCTGTACTCCCACGGCAGCGCCATCGTCGGCACGATCCAGCAGGTCGCTGGGGCGGCTGGAACTGCACTGTTCGTGACGGTCATGTCTGCGCAGGTCGCTCGGCTCACAGCGGATGGCGGAACACTTGCCGCCGGCACTGCCGCCGGAGTTCACTCCGCGTTCCTGGTCGGCGCGATCATCTCGCTGTTCGCGATTCCTGCTGCCTTCTTCATTCGTAAGGCTCCGGCCTCGAGTTCAGACGGCGTGCCAGCAGGGCACTGATGCTGCCGTCCAGTTAAGAAACCCGATCCACTTCCCGGATTATGCCCGGCAGCACCCGCTTCATATAGGGCGCCCAGAACAATTTCACGATCAGGGCGACGATGATGCGACCGCGAGGGTACGGGTGGAATGTGTACGTCCAGCGGATGCGCGTGCCGCTGCCCACGGTCGTGAACTCCCACTCGGCTCGAGCGCCGGAGACGAGCGCGCCGAAAAGCTTCTGGAAGTCACTCAACTCGTAAATGAAGAGGTCAGGTTTAGCGACCCGCACGATGTGTTCGATGACGTAGCCGCCGTCGCTCAGCATGAGCTGGCGGGTCTGTCCGACGGCATCCCACGGCCCGGTCTGGTTGCGAACTTCGATCACAGCTGGCAGTGGACCGTATTTGGGGTAGTAGCCGACTGGCGTGAGCGGTGTCGCGATCTCCCATGCACGCATGAGTGGAGCTTTGGTGATTCCTTCGACGGTCGCGCTCGCTTTAGCCATGAAAGTTGTTCGTTGCTCAGGCCCAAAGAGTTTGTAGCGACGCGACCAGGGCGCTGCCCTGGGCACGACCCGCGATCGCCGATGGCGGTCTCACGGCCGGGTCGAGCGGGTTGCTGCCGAACGCGACGAGGGAGTCTTGGTCGGCGAAAATACTGGTCACCCTGGCGTCTCCGAGAGCGTGCAGGTCTGCTGCCGCAATGGCGTCTCCCATCGGGCCGGTCTCCGGGGAGGGCGTGAGAATGAGGATAGGGTCAGCGCCGGCGACAAGGTCGACGTTCGACGCGGAGCGCACCCCACCGTCCATGTAGTGAACACCGTCGATCTCGACGGCCGGCCAGACGCCGGGAACAGCGCAGCTCGCGGCGACGGCCTCAATCAGCCTGACCCCTGACGATCGATCGAACACGCGCAAATCCCCGGTGTCGGTGTTGATCGCAGTGACGAGCAGAGGATGTTCCGGCCATTCGCTGACCGGTAGGCGAGCCTCGATCACGGCAAGTCGGTCGGCAGATGACGCAGTGTCAGCTTCGCGAGCGAACCTGCCCACCCTCTGTCGGAACTCGAGTGGTGATGTGACCCCTTCCCTCAGCCCTGCCATCGTCTGCTGGAAGGTCACGAGGTCGATCTCGGCGCCTAGCTCCGCCGTTTCTGCTGCGACCTGCTGTGCGTAGAGCTCCTCGATGGGGGTTCCGCCAGCGAGTTGCGATGCGACGGCTGACCCTGCTGAGGTGCCCAGGAAGGTGACACCGGGGGCAGTGATCGCGGCGAAGAGTTCGGGAGAGGCATCCGAGATGCCGGCGAGAACACCGATCTCCCAGGCGATTCCGGCGAGACCTCCACCAGAGAGAACAAGTGCACCTGCCATTGCGGCTCCTTCGGATCGATTCCCTGTCAGATCGTACGCGTGCCGAAAGCTCTGCGAGAGTGGCTACTTGTTCACCAAAGCCAGCTTGCCCCCGGGATGACCGCCCTTAAGCAGTTCGAGAGCCTCGAGCGCGTCAGCCAGCGCAAACGTTCGCGCGACCGGAACGATGAGCTTTCCCTCGGCTGCCAACTCCACGAGATGCGCACGGATCGCGTCGCGATAGGCGGCACTGGCCGGCATTGCGCCAGCGATCGCCATGAACCCGTGTTCCTGAGCCTGCGGGAAAGCTGCAATCGTGAGGAGGCGATGCCGGTCCGCAACCAGGGCGAGCGACACAGCGACCGCCTCGTCGGTGCCGACGGTATCGATCGCGACATCGATTCTCTCCGGCGCCAGCGCACGCACGCGATCCTCGAGGCCGTCGCCGTACACGACGGCCTCACCGCCGAACTTCGTCACGGTCTCGAAATTCTTCTTGCTCGAGGTGCCGATCACGCGGGCACCGAGCAGCTTGGCCAGCTGGAGTACAGCCACCCCGACCGAGCCTGATGCGCCGTGAAGCAGAATGGTGTCGCCGGCCTTCACCCCGGTCGAATCCAGGCTTTCGGATGCTGTCGATCCGGCGAGCATGAGATTTGCGGCTTCGGCGAAGCTGAGGTTCGCTGGCTTGAGGAAGACGTCGTCGGCAGCAACAGTGATGCTCGTCGCGTACCCGCCCTGGACGCGAAATGCGATCACCTCGTCGCCGACCTGCTGCGAGACGCCCTCGCCGACCGCGCTGACAGTGCCGGCAACCTCGTAACCAATCGGGATCGGGAGCAGGCTTCGGTCTGACCCTCGCATCACATGCTTGTAATCGGCCGGGTTCATGCCGGCTGCCTTCACCGCGATGGTGAGCTCACCGTGCTCGGGAGCCGCGACATCGAGGTCGACGAGTGAGAAAGTATCGAGGCCGCCGAAATCGGTAGCCACCCAGTGTTTGTCCTGTGTTGTTTCCATCTTTCGAACCTACGCTCGTGTGTGTTGCTCGAGCTCTCGTTCACGCATCGCAAGAAAAAGCGGGAAGGTGAAGGCGAACGCTGTGAGGCCCAAGAGGACGACGGAGAGCCAAATTGGTGTTTGCGCACGATTATCGCTTCGCTGATGACCGTTGGCGCTGGGGCAAGCGGATTATCGTAGGCGCATGGGCAGGCGCCAGAGCGGCAGGTTGACGAGGTGGAACGACGACCGAGGGTTCGGTTTCATCACCGACGCCGACGGCGATAAATCGCTGTTCGTGCACATTTCCGAGTTCAAGCCTGGAGCTCCACGCCCGGTGCTCGGTGACACCCTTATTTTCACAGCGTCGACGGATGCCGGGGGTCGAGCCCAGGCAGTGCACGTGCGACACCCCGGCCCTCGCGCACGCCCGCCTCGCCCGGCCGGGCCGGCCAGCTATCTGGTGCTCGTGGCGTTCGTCGCTCTCTTTATCGTCGTCGATCTGCGCTGGCCGCTGCCGGTTTGGGTGCCCGTCGTCTACGTCGCTGTAAGCGTCCTGACCTACGTCGTCTATGCGCTCGATAAGCGAGCCGCTGTCCGCGGCCGCTGGCGCACGCCGGAAGCGCAGATGCTGCTGCTCGGATTTCTCGGCGGCTGGCCGGGAGCGATCACCGCGCAGCTCACTCTGCGTCACAAAACCCGGAAGGCGTCGTTCCGTCTCGCCTTCTGGTTGACCGTGTTTCTCAACGTCATCGTCTTCGTGCTGCTGTCGACCCAGGTGATTGCACGAGTGGTTGCGCGAAGCTGACTGGATAACGCAGTTCGGGCCCCGGTTTGACGGCGGCCCGAGGCTACTGAATGCGTCGGTAGTGCTCGACAGCCGGAGCCGGCTCGTAGAAGTGATGCAATTGGGCGCGCCACTCCTGATAGGCCGCAGACTCGCGAAATCCGACCTGGTGAGCGTCAAGCGTTTGCCACTCGACGAGCAGGAGATAGGTGGATGGCGACTCAATGCCTCGCTCGAGCGTCAGCCGGATGAATCCCGGGCTCGCTTCGATGATGAGCCGCGCGGTCGAGAACGCTGCCTCGAACTCGGCTTCGCTGCCGGGCCGAACGGGAAGAAGTGCGTGCTCAAGGATCATGGAATCACTGTACGACGCTCTCTTCCTCCACAGGCACGTCCGCAGAGAGCTGTCCACACCTTAAAGTGCTGGTCAGGGTATGGTTAGGAATGTCGGTGGCGGGTGCGAGAGTCATTGTATGGAAGGCGACCGCATCATTCTTGAACACTCCGTCGGAGCATTCGCCGCTGAGTGGGCAGCGAGCGTTGGCGCTTTCACCAATCCGGGTGACGTTTCTGCCGCCGCGACCACGATGACTGACGACGGGGTGCTGCGAAGTGCTGCCGCGCTGCTCCAAGCACAACGTGCGCTCGACGTCTATAAGGTGTCGATCGCAGGCGAGGTCACTGCGCGGTCGGACGCCGCGCGCGGCGTCGAGGGAATGGCGCGCCGAGCGGGCCACGGCCGCCCTGCACACTTCCTTGCTGAACTCTGGTCGGTGTCAGTGGCCGAGGCATTCCGGCTGTGTGATGTCGGCCGAGCGATCCGCCCCCGAATGGCGCTGGACGGAACACCGCTGCCCGCGAAATACCCGACCATGCACGCCTGCGTCATCGAAGGTGTGATCGGCGTCGACTCTGCCGCGGTCATTGTGAAAGAACTCGAGGCTGCGGCTCCGCGCTGTTCTACCGAGAACTTGCTGATGGCCGAACGCGGTCTCGTCGAGCGCGCTGGCGAGTTCACCGTCGCCGAGATGCGCTGCCTGGCGAGGCAGGTGCGAGACCGGATGGACCAGGACGGCGCTGAACCACCTGATGCACTTCGCCACGGCAAACGATCGCTGCGGCTGTTCGAGCGTCGCGACGGAATGGTGAGCCTACAGTGGGAGATGACGCCGCAGACCGGCGGACTTGTCAAAGCTGCCATCGACGCGATAGTCGGCGGTGAACTGCGGCAGGCCCGTGACGAACGAAAGGGCAGATCGCCGGCCGAGACGTGCGGCATCGACGACGCCCCACTCGGTGACGACCCTCGCACCCTCGAGCAGCTGAGGGCGGATGCGGCTGAACAGGTCTTCAGGCACGCGGCGACCTGCTCATCGGCAGGCGGTGACCTACCGTCGATCACGATGGTGATTCGAATTTCTCTCGAATCCCTGCTTACCGGGCTCGGAGTCGCCGAGATCGACGGCATCGGCGAAACGATCTCCGCTTCGACAGCGCGGATGATGGCTGCAGACGCCCAGCTCATGCCCATGGTGCTCGGTGGCGACGGTGGCGTTCTCGACTATGGCAAATTTCGCCGACTATTCAGCGCTGCCCAACGCATTGCATTCGGCGAGCGCGACGGCGGTTGCGCGTGGGGCGGCTGCGAGACTCCGCCTTCGTACACAGAGGCCCACCACATCGACTGGTGGTCGCACAGCCACAACAGCGACCTGTCGAACGGAATCCTGCTGTGCTCGTTCCACCATCACCGGGTACACGACGACGGGTGGCAGATCTCCTTCACGGCTGGAGTGCCGTATTTCATTCCGCCGCCGTGGGTCGATCCCGGGAGGACTCCGCGTCGGGGTGGGCGGGTGCGAATGCGCACACCTGCGGCGGCGTGACCCCGGTTCGTTCGCGGCTTGGCCGCCCGGTCGAACCTGAAGGCGCGAATGAACCAGTGCCTGGGGTCATGGCGCACGGGTGTAGAAACAAAGGGTGAGCGTAACGCGGGAATACCCGACCCCGGTCCGCATCCGGGCGATGGTCCGCATTCGGGCCATGCCTGTCTGGGTGACTCTGCTCATCGGTTACGCGGCATCCCGGGCACTCACTACAGCCCTTCTACTCACGTTCTCCGTAGCGAGCCAGCACTGGTCAATCGCCCACTTCGACGGGGGCAACGGGGTTGCCGGCTTCCTCACCTCGTGGGATGGCCTGTATTACGAGAAGGTTGCGGTGAGCGGCTACCCGCTTACACTCCCCCACGACACCGACGGCAACGTCGCGAAAAACGCCTGGGCCTTCCTGCCACTATTTCCGATGCTGGCCAGGGCACTCATGGCGGTCACCGGGCTCGGTTTCGCCGTCGCAGGCACCCTGGTTGCGACCGTCGCTGGCGGCGCTGCGACATTCGCTCTGCACCGCCTTCTGCTGATCCGCTTCGGTGCAACGACGGCGTTGTGGGCAGCCCTCTTCTTCTGCTTCGGGCCACTGTCGTACCTGCTCGAGGTCGGCTACGCAGAGAGCGTTTTCCTATTCCTCATGTTCGCCAGCCTCGCCGCAATGATGGCGCGCAAGTACGGGATCATGCTGCCCTTCGCGGTCTTCGCCTGCTTCGCGCACCCGGGTGGAATCGTGCTGGCGGCAGCCCTCGCCGTTCAGCGGCTGGCGATCGGACTGCGACGACACGAGCCGGGCGAGGTGCGCCGCGAGAGGCTACGGGAACAGTCGGCCAGGGTACCGGCACCCCGCCGCGAGCGTGCCCTCGCCTGGACCACCGTCGCTGTGGTCGGGCTCGCCGGGGTCGCCTGGCCCTTTGTCGCCGGTATCGCCACAGGAGACCCGGTCGCATACTTCGAGACCGAGACAGCCTGGTGGCGGGATTACATCGGCAGCATCCACTTCTTCCCGTTCACGCCGTGGTTCGTGTTCGCCGGACACTACCTCGGTGGGATCGGCATCCTGATAGTGCTGGTCGTACTCGCCAGCTTCATCTGGTGGTTCATCCGCCGGTCCACCCGAGAACTCGGCACAGACATTCGGGCATACACGCTCAGCTGGGTCGCCTACCTGGTAGCGGTTTTCCTGCCACAACAGAGCCTGTTCAGGATGCTGCTGCCGCTGTCACCGCTCCTCGGACACCCCGCATTGTCGCGCACGCCGCGGCGCAGGCGCATCACCCTTGCGGTCTCGATCGTGCTGCAGCCTATGGGAATCCTGTTCTTCTGGGTGATTTGGCCACCGTGAGCCCTGGCAGCAAACGTGTGTCCTGCAACAATCGCGAGTCCTGCAACAAACGCGAGTCTCGGCAACACAAGGGGCCGACTGGATTGCTCCAGTCGGCCCTGCTCGTTGCGCTCGAGAGCGTTTAGTCAGCCAGGATCAAGTACAGCGCGCGACGGGCTTCGTCGAGCTTCTCGGCGGCCGCCTTACGCTGCTCGTCCGTGGCTCCGTGGCGAAACTGAGCCACGACGCCCATCAGTTTGGTCGCGCTTTCGAAGAAAGCTGCGGCCCCCTCTGAGCGACCGGGGGTCTGGTCCCAGGCTGTGGCGAACTCATCAGCGTGCTCCTCGACATAGGCCTTGCCCGTGTCGGTGAGCTCGAACTCGGTCTTACGCCCGTCGCCGTTGCTCACGATGAGCTCTTCATCGACGAGCTGCTGCAGCGTCGGGTAGACCGAGCCGGGGCTCGGGCGCCAGGCACCCGCGGTCTTCTCGGCGATGGCCTTGATCAGTCCATAGCCGTTGGACGGCCCCTCGGCGAGCAGCGACAGGATGGCAGCGCGAATATCGCCCTTGCCAGCCCGGCGCGGGCCCCGAGGACCGAACCCGGCGCGGTCGAACCCCGCGCCGAAACCGGCACCGAAACCCGGGAAGCCCGCGCCACCGGCGAAACCGTGACCGCGGCCGGAAGGGTCGTGGTGCTGGCGCATTGAGCGAAAATCTTCTGGTGTGAAATGTGTGTTTCTCATTGAAAGTCTCTTTTCAAACTGGTGGTTCATTGGGCAGTGCCAGAGTGTGTGATCCGGGAGTGTCTGCCAATCGAATGAACCATCGTAGAACTTCTACGATGTTCTTACGATATATCGTTTATTAGAAAAAAGCAAGAGCACGATGAAAGCGCAAGCCCGGGATAGGCGACCCGGCATAATCGTGCACGTGAGCCTTGTTCCCGTCACCCCTGCTCCCCGGTCGGTCATCGCGGCCGATGGCACAAAGATCGCCACCTACGAGTTCGGCGATGAGCACTCCCCCGTCGTCGTCGCACTGCACGGATTCGCGTCGAGCGCCACAGCGAACTGGGTGAAGACGGGCTGGGTGCGCGAGCTGACCAGGGCCGGGTTTCGGGTCATCGCATTCGACCAGCGCGGCCATGGCGCGAGTGACAAACCCCACCACGCCTCCAGCTATTCGATGAATCTCCTGGTCAGCGACCTCCTCACCGTGATGGACACCTACCTCCTCGACGAGGTCAGCCTCGTCGGTTATTCGCTCGGCGCACGGGTCAGCTGGCACGCAGCACTCGAACTGCCCACCAGGGTCGGTCGAGCGGTGCTCGGCGGAATCCCGGATGGCGATCCACTCACGAGGTTCCTGGTCGATGAAGCACGCGAGTTCATGGCGACCGGCCGACCGGTCGGCGACAGGCTCACCACCACCTACCTGACGATGGCGGGCGGAATCGGAGGCAACGATCTGGCAGCTCTGATCGACCTCGTTGCCGGGATGCGCGGAGGGGTGCAGCCTGAACCGTCGAATCCGCCGACTCAGCCCCTGCTGTTTGCGACGGGCAGCGAAGACGTGATCCTCGAGGCATCACGCGGGCTTGCGGCATCCGCTCCCCGCGGCGAATTCTTCGAGATCCCCGGGCGCAACCACTTCAATTCCCCGACCTCGAAGGTGTTCCGCGAGCGCGCGCTCGAGTTTCTGTGCGAAATCGCGCCGTGAGCACCCGGCTCCCGCTCATGGCTGACTGCAGACGTTGACGATGGCGAAATCTCGGTCGACCTGGTGCTCTGAAGCCGCCCGGTACTCTGAGGGGGTGAATCGCATTCGCACCCTCGTTCCCATCGGGATCCCGGTTGTCGCGATAGTCGTTCTCGGGGCCAGCTGGTGGCGCACCCTTCCGATTGTGCTGGTCTTGCTGGTCGGGATCGTGTTGATCGCCGCCGTGCTCTCTGCCGTCAGCCACGCAGAGGTGGTCGCCCATCGCGTCGGTGAACCGCTCGGGTCACTGGTGCTCGCCGTGGCCGTGACTGTCATCGAAGTCGGGCTGATCATCACCCTGATGGTGTCGTCGACACCCGGCCACGGAGCCCACGACACCACCACCCTCGCACGGGACACTGTTTTCGCGGCGGTGATGATCACCTGCAATGGAATCGTCGGACTCTCACTGCTGCTCGGGTCTCTCAGGCACGGCATCCCGCGATTCAATCCGGAAGGAACGGGCGCCGCGCTCGGTGTCGTGGCGACACTGGTCGCGCTCACGCTGGTTTTGCCGACCTTCACGACGGGCGCGTCGGGCGGGCGATTCACGGGCACTCAACTCGCGTTCGCCGCTGTCGCTGCGCTGCTGCTCTATGGCGCTTTCGTCTGGACGCAGACCGGCCTGCACCGCGACTTCTATCTTCCGGTCACCTCGGCCGGTACGGCAATCGATTCAGAAGAGCACGAGGTTGCCCCGTCGAATCGCGCAACACTGGTCAGCGCGATCATGCTGTTCGTCTCCCTGGTAGCGGTCGTCGGGCTCGCCAAGACGGTCTCGCCGTCGATCGAGTCTGGAGTAGCTGCTGCAGGCATCCCCAACTCATTCGTCGGTGTAGTCATCGCGCTACTGGTACTGCTGCCTGAGGGCATCGCTGCATCGCGTGCCGCGCTGCGCAACCGCGTGCAGACCAGTCTCAACCTTGCGTACGGGTCGTCAATCGCAAGCATCGGGCTCACGATTCCGGCGATCGCAGTAGCGAGCATCTGGCTGCCGGGCCGGCTGGTGCTCGGTCTCGGCCCCGTGCAACTCGTGCTGCTCACGCTTACCGTAGTGGTGGGCATCCTCACCGTCATCCCGGGGCGAGCAACCCGGCTGACCGGGGTCGTGCACCTGATCATCCTGGCTGCATTCGTCTTCCTTGCGATAAGTCCGTAGTCGGCCATCAGCGCTGGTAGTTCGCAATCGCTGCCGCTAGGGTTGTCTGAATGGCAGGCAGGCATGGGCACCCGCCGAGGGTTGCGAAAAGCGTGGCTGTGCCACGTCTTCGAAGGCGGGGAGCGACCGGAGTCCGCAAATTCTTTGTGTCCCTCGGCGCCACAGTTCTTGCCTTCTCGATAGCCGCGGCAATGGCGATTCCCGCGGCTGCGAGCATCCATTCGACCGCACAGACGACGCAGGCACTCGCCGGACAGGGACTCTCCGTCGGCAAGCAGGTCGTCTCGGTGACTGTGGCCCGCGATAAATTCGCCGTTGGCCACCTCTACAAAGAGGGCGGCCCCGGCATCGGCAGCCTCGGCGGCTGGGCCAAACCGACCAGCGCGGCAATCACCTCCCCCTGGGGCCCGCGGGGTGTCATCTGCACGGCTGGTGCCGGCTGCGACAGCGGATTCCACCACGGCGATGACTTCGCTGCGGCCTGCGGAACGCCGTTCTATGCCGCATCCGGAGGCACTGTGAGCTCAATAACCTATGGCGGTCTCGCCGGTGACGAGATAGTCATCAGCTATGGCTCCGGTGGCATCTCGACCGCGTATTCCCACATGTTCGACAACGGGATCTTCGTGCAGGTCGGCCAGCCAGTGCTCGCCGGGCAGAACATCGGCGCGATGGGGTCGTCGGGCGACAGCACCGGCTGTCACCTGTACTTCGAGTACCGCATCGACAATGTCACGGTCGATCCTGTACCGGCTATGCAGGGTCACGGCATTACGCTCGGGTAGTGAGCCTCCGTCATACTCTTCTCGCGCTCATCGTCGTAGTGATTTGGGGCCTCAACTTCGTCGCTATCGACATCGGTCTTTCCGGAGTACCACCCCTGGTTTTCCTGGCGATGCGATTCGTGCTTGTATCGATCCCCGCGGTGTTCCTCGTCAAACCGCCCGGCATCGGGTGGCGCAGTGTGCTGCTCGTCGGAGCCTTCCTCAGCCTCGGCCAGTTTGCTTTCCTCTACCTGGCCCTCGCACTCGGCCTTCCGCCCGGGCTTTCGTCACTTCTCGCGCAAACCCAGATCGTATTCTCTGTGATCGTGGCTTCGCTGCTATTGCGGGAGCATCCCTCCCGTCGCCAGGTCGTCGGAATCCTGATCGGCATGACAGGCCTCGCGGTTGTCATCGTCGGTCACAGCTTCTCGTCACCGTGGCTTCCGTTGGTCATCGCGATGCTGTCAGCGCTATCGTGGGCGATCGGTAATGTGCTGGCGAGGCGCGCGCGGGCGGCATCGGGCCTTTCGCTCGTCGTGTGGTCAGGGCTGGTCGTGCCGATCCCGGCGTTCGGCCTCGCGCTGCTGCTCGACGGGCCTACGTTCGTCTTCCATTCGCTGGCGCACCTGTCGCTCGCGGCGATTCTGAGCACCGTCTATACGGCGGTCGGAGCATCGCTCATCGGCTATGGAATCTGGAATTCGCTGCTCACGCGCTACCCGACCAGCTCGGTGGTGCCGTTCACCCTGCTGGTGCCGATCGTCGGCATCCTGGCTGCCTGGCTTGCATTCCACGAGCGGCCGACGGTGAGCGAACTGGTGGGTGGGGCGATCATGCTCGCCGGGCTGGCCGCTGCCGTGATCAGCCGGCGCGCGCCGACAACGCCTGTCTTCAGCGACTAGCTGTACCGGGTCGAGCCGTTCCGTGCTGGTCCGAGCGGCGCTGGTCCGAGCCGAGCCGGGCTGGTCCGGTCCGGGCGAGGGGCACGACGGCATGTGGAGCTAGCTGCGCCGCCGCGAGTCCGCTACCGCCCCTTGCGCACTGTGTGATCGCTTGCGCACCGTGAGATACAGGCGATGAGCCGTGATCACCAGAGCGAGCCAGGCCGCACCGAGAATCCAGCCAGCCAGAACATCGGTGAACCAATGATGGCCGAGAAAGACGCGGCTGAGCCCGACGGTGATCGCGTACACGAGTGCGCCGACGATGAGCAGAACTCGCGCGTGAACGGTGTGCCTCCGCAGCAGCAGCAGATAGGCGATCACCCCGACCACGACGACCGCGTTGAGGGTGTGCCCGCTCGGAAACGACGGCGAATATTCGTAGGGCGGAACGGCGTCGACGAGCGGCGGACGGTGCCGGTTGATGATGTCTTTGCCCGCGATCGTCATGAGCAGCGAGCCCGCCCCGGCCGCAACGATAAGGATCGCTGGGGTGAAGGACCGGCGCCGAAGCGACAGGATGAGCGCCGCGACGACGGCGATTATCGGCATCCCGATCGGGCCCGCGAGGTTGGTGTACCAGGTGACCACCTGGTCGAGCGCCGGTGACCTCAACCCCATCGCGTAGGCGAGAATGGGCTTATCGAGACCCGCTACCCCGTCGGCTTCGGTGACGGCGTCATAAACCCGCGACGCGAGAAACGCCAGCGCGAGCACGAGTGCCGCACCACCGACCAGGGTGACGATGAGCGCCGCGTTCGGGCCTAGCCATCCGCTGACCCGGGCCACCAGCCTCACTAGCCAGCGACCGAGCGGCGTGTACCAGTGCGTCAGGTCGGTGTTCCCGACATAGCGGTCCTGGTTTACCTCGTCCGGTTGGGTGTTAGTCACACTTTCAGAGTGCACTCAAAGGAACATAAGGCGAGGGGCTTGCGCTGGTGAGCTACCCAGGGCTCGTCGACCCGCTGCCGCCAATTCACTCGCTTCTGCCGCGCGGGCGTCGCGCGTTCCAACCGGCGCCCGCGCGCATACGATGCTGTCATGACCGACTCCCGAACCGTTTCGCTGCTCTCCCTCGGCGACGAGCACTTCGTCTCCCTGACCACATTCAGAAAGTCGGGCGAACCGGTCTCCACCCCGGTCTGGATCGCGCGCGACGGTGACGCGCTTCTCGTCACCACCCCTGACGGCACCGGCAAAGTGAAGCGGCTGCGCAACGACGCTCGCGTCGAGCTTCGCCCGTGCAGCCGGATGGGAAAGGTGAAGGATGACGCCCCCGTCGCGACCGGCGTCGCGACGATTTCCGCTGAGCTGCCCCGCGAGTCGAAGATCTTCGCCGACAAGCTCAAGCTCGAGTACCGAATCTTCATGGCCATCGAGCGTCGCGGTCAAGCGGGGCAGAAGCCGCGGGTGATCCTGCGGATTACCGCTTCGTAGAAGCTTTGCTTATGGTCGCGGACCTCGTGGGAGTCTGCTCTCGACCATCTCTACAAGACAGTCACAGTGCGCAGCGCCGCCCTACTGCTGCGCCCGCTCCAGCACCAGCTCGCGCACTCGTGCGGCGTCCGCTGTGCCACGCATCGCCTTCATGACGGCACCGATCACGGCACCGACAGCCTGCACCTTGCCATCGCGAATCTTCTCGAGCACATCCGGCTGAGCCGCCAGAGCTTCATCGATCGCGACGATGAGCGCGCCGTCATCCGAAACCACGACCAGGCCTCGCGACTTCATGACCTCGGCGGGCGAGCCCTCGTCGGCAATAACACCCTCGAGCACCTGGCGAGCCAGTCGGTCAGTCAGTTCGCCGTTCTCGATGAGGGCGATCAGCTCTGAGACGTGCAGCGGACTGACGAGGGATGACGCATCAACCGACGAGGCGTTAGCGAGGCGAGCGATCTCACCTGTCCACCATTTGCGCGCCTGCGCGGCGGAGGCACCGGCGGCAGTCGTCTCCTCGATCTCGGCGAGAAGGCCGGAGTTGTAGACATCCTGAAATTCAAGATCTGTGAAGCCCCACGCCTCCTTGAGGCGACGACGACGAATCGCGGGAGCCTCGGGAAGCGCCGCCCTGAGCGATTCGATCAGCTCGACAGAGGGCTCGACCGGCAGTAGGTCTGGCTCCGGAAAGTAGCGGTAGTCATCGGCATCGCTCTTGGCGCGACCAGCCGATGTCGCGCCGGTGTCTTCATGCCAGTGGCGGGTCTCCTGGGTGATGGTGCCACCTGCCGCCAGAATCGCAGCCTGGCGCTGGATCTCGTAGCGGATCGCCCGCTCGACGCTGCGCAGCGAGTTGACGTTCTTGGTCTCGGTTCGCGTGCCGAGCTTGCCAGACCCGCGAGGCGACAGGGAGATGTTCGCGTCACAGCGGATGTTGCCGCGCTCCATCTTCGCGTCGCTGATGCCGAGCGAACGCACGATGTCACGAATCGTCGAGACGTACGCTTTGGCGAGCTCCGGGGCATCCCCTTCGGCGCCGGTGATCATTCTGGTCACGATCTCGACGAGAGGAACCCCGGCCCGGTTGTAATCCACCAGCGAATATTCGGCGCCCTGGATGCGACCGGTCGCGCCACCGACGTGGGTGAGCTTGCCGGCATCCTCTTCCATATGAGCACGCTCGATCTGCACATCGACGAGGCGCCCGTCGGCGAGTTCGACCTGCACCAGGCCGTCGAACGCGATCGGGTCTTCGAACTGGCTGATCTGGTAGTTCTTCGCAAGGTCCGGGTAGAAATAGTTCTTTCGCGCAAACCGACTGGACGGACGGATGCTGCAGCCGAGAGCCAACCCGAGGCTGATCGCGAACTTCACCGCCTGCTCGTTGACCACCGGCAGGCTGCCAGGGAGCCCAAGGTCGACCGGGGTGACATTCGTGTTCGGCTCGCCACCGAAGAAGTTGGGAGCATCGCTGAACATCTTCGACTTCGTGTTCAACTCGACATGCACCTCGAAGCCGAGCACAGGCTCGAACATCTCGATGGCCTTGTCGTAGTCCATGAGTTCTGCTGGTTGGGCCATGGTTCGATTCTACCGGGGCGCGCTAGCAAGCTCCGGGACAGCTTCGAGCGGCACGTCGGTCTTTTCGGACCGCACGAACGCGATTCCGACCAGGATCAGCAGCCCACCGATCAACTGCGGAACGGTGAGGTCTTCGCCGAGCAGGATCCACGCGTAAAGGGTCGCAGCCACAACCTCAAGCAGGCCCATGAAGGAGGCGAGCCGCGAGCCGAGCATCTCGCTTGCGGTGATGCTCGCCGCATACGCAATCGCGGTCGCGATCACGCCGACGATCACAAGCGGCACCCAGAACGGCACCGTGCTGCCGAAGAGGTGGGTCGACCCGAATTTCGCGGTGAACGGCACAAGGCCCGTGATGCCCACCATCCCGAGAACCACGCCACCGATGACCAGGCCGGATGCCGCGAGCGCGACCGGCGGCAGGCCGTCACTCGGTCGCGCAGCGACCACGTAGTACACGGCGCAGCCGACCATGGCGAGCACCGCCAGGAGCAGGCCGAGGATGTCGAGCGCACCCTTCGATCCCGGCGCCACAACGAGCACGAGGCCAGCCAGGGCCACGACGGAACCGACAAGGACGACTGCTTTCGGCATCCTTCGACTGGTCGCCCAGGCGAAGCCGACGAGCAGCAACGGCGCCATGTATTCGATGAGGATCGCAGTACCGACCGGGATGCGTTGCAACGCCGCGAAGTAGACCAGCTGGGTGCCGGCCACGCCGACCAGCGCCATCGCGAGAACGCGCCAACGACCTCGCCAGAACGCTGCCCAGCGCCCACGGAGCGCGAAGAGTGCGAAGGGGGTGAGCACGATTCCGCCGATGAGGGCGCGCACCGTGACAGCGGCTGCCGGGCTCCAGCCCGACTCGAGCATCGGCTTGATGAACGCGCCGGACATGCCGAAGGTCGCGGCCGCGAGGAGTGCAATCAGGAGGCCGGGAACGGTGGACTTGCGCTGCATAACTGCGACGGTAGTCTGATGGAAAGTAAGGAGTCAAATTGCATTTTGCCCCTGACACGGAAGACGACCTGGCCTTTCTCGTCGCCCTCTGCAATACCGATGCCGGAGCCTCCCGCAGCGGCACAGACGAGCTGGTCATACCCGCTGACCTCGGCGTGATCCTCACCGCGTTCACATACTCCGGCCGCATCGATAGAGACGACCGCGAGCTGCGTGAGGTGAAGCGGGTGCGCGACGAGATCCGCAGGGTGTGGAGCCTGCAACTCGACGAATTCGTTGCAGCCGTAAACGGCATCCTCGCCGGCTCGCACGCGCTCCCCCAACTCCAGAAGCACGATCACTTCGACTGGCACTTTCACGCGACAGCTGCCGACGCCCCGCTCGCGGAACGCATCAGGGTCGAGGCGGCGATGTCGTTCAGTGATGTCATCCGCGTCGGAGAGACCGGTCGACTGCGCGTGTGCGAGGCCCCGGACTGCACGGGACTGCTGGCAGACCTCTCCCGTAACGGGTCGAAACGGTTCTGCAGCATTCGCTGTGGAAATCGGATGAACATGATCGCGTTTCGGGCGCGCGCAGAGTAGCGGGCAGAGTAGCGGGCAGCAGACGTTGTTCGACTTCGTCATCGCTGAGCGCCCCAGAACCAGCCCGACGTTGACCAGACCGCACAACGTCAAGTGGCAGGGTCAGTCGGCGAGCGCGAGCAGCACCTCGTTGTGCTTCAGGAGCCCAGGCATCCACGGCGGATCGAAACGCGCGAAAGAGACATCGCCGACCGACGCGAGCCCCGCGGCGGCCACACTCACGCGCAGCTGCTCGCCGTGCATCCTGAAACTCTGCTCACTCCAGCCGCCACGAAAGCGAGCTGCAGCAGCATCGTGTCCGGGGACCACCCTGGTCGACACCTGAGGATTTTTCAGAAAAGGAACGGATGCCGCATCCACTCCTTCAGGCAGCACAAAACTCACGAGATACCGGGCCTCGTTGGTCTGCTCCTGCAGAACCGGTGCGGTCATCTCGAACTTTCGGGAGCCCTCATTCGACCCGGTAATGTAGGAGAAAAGCGGCCGAAATGCCCGGTTGCCCGCGCGGTCGAACTCCCCCTCAACAGCAGCCTGAACCAGCACGCAGTCCGGGTAGCGGCGCACCTCGAAGTCGTCGTAGGCGCGCACGACTGAGAATGGCTGCTGCTGGGTCATGTCGGCTACAACTACAGCACCGGTGCCTGCGAAATGAGGGCGTGCCCCCAGCTGTCTTCAAGCAGCGCCTCGATCGCGGCACCGTGCTCGTAGAGCCGGGCATCCGCTCGAGCAGGAGCCATCAGCTGCAGCCCGGTCGGCAGGCCATCTTCGGGCGCAAGGCCCATCGGAATGCCCATGCCGGGAATACCCGCGAGGTTCGCCGGGATCGTCGTCACATCGTTGAGGTACATCGCCAACGGGTCATTGATTTTCTCGCCGAGCTTGAACGCGGTGGTCGGCGCCGACGGGCTGATCAGGATGTCCGCCTTCTCGAACGCGCTCGCAAAGTCGCGCTGGATGAGGGTGCGCACCTTCTGGGCACTGCCGTAGTACGCGTCGTAATAGCCCGCGCTGAGGGCATACGTTCCGAGAATGATGCGGCGCTTGACCTCGTCGCCGAACCCAGCCTCGCGAGTGGCAGCCATGACGTCTTCGACCGTCCCGCCCCCAACAGGGTTGACCCGCAGCCCGAACCTCACTGAGTCGAATTTGGCCAGGTTGCTTGATGCCTCAGCGGGAAGAATCAGGTAGTAGGCAGCGACCGCGTACTCAAAGTTAGGAGCAGACACCTCGACGATCTCAGCACCGTTTTTTTGCAGGAGGTCCAGGGTTTCGTGAAACCGCTGGGTCACCCCGGGTTGGAAGCCGGGGGCATCGAGTTCCTTGACGACCCCGACGCGCACGCCCGCGAGGGACATGCGCTGGGCACCGGTCTTCGCCGCGGCAGCGAAGCTCGGCCATGCGTCCCGGAGGGAAGTGGAGTCGCGCGGATCGTGACCACCGATCACGTCGTGGAGCAGCGCTGCGTCGAGCACTGTGCGGGTGACCGGTCCGACCTGGTCGAGCGAACTGGCAAGAGCGATGGCGCCGTAACGCGAGACGCCGCCGTACGTCGGCTTGACACCGACCGACCCCGTGACGGCTGCAGGCTGGCGGATGCTTCCGCCGGTGTCCGAGCCCAGTGCGAGCGGTGCTTCGAACGCTGCAACCGCGGCGGCCGAACCTCCGCCGGAGCCACCGGGGATTCGGTCGAGATCCCACGGGTTATGGGTGGGGCCGTAGGCGGAATGTTCGGTCGACGAGCCCATCGCGAACTCGTCCATGTTGGTCTTGCCGAGTGGAACGAGGTTGGCTTCGCGAAGCTTGCGAACCACCGTGGCGTCGTAGGGCGGAATCCAGCCTTCGAGAATGCGCGAGCCTGCGGTTGACGGCATGTCGAGCGTGCAGAGAACATCCTTGATCGCGATCGGCACGCCAGCAAGCGGGCCAAGCGGGCTTCCGCTGCGCCGAAGCACATCCACGCCCTCAGCGGTGTCGATGGCGTCCTTCGAGATGTGCAGGAACGCGTGCACCTCCCCGTCGACCGCGGCAATTCGATCGAGGTGCGCCTGCGTGACCTCGACGCTCGAAACCTCGCCGGAGATCAGCTTTTCGCTGAGCTCCGAGGCGGTCAGGTGGATGAGGCTCACTGCTCCTCCCCCAGAATCGCGGAGACCTTGAACCGCGAGCCATCGTGCTCCGGGGCACCACTGAGCGCCTCTTCGACGCTGAGCGTCTCGCCCACGACATCGGGGCGATAGACGTTGGAGAGCGGGATCGGGTGACTGGTTGCCGGAACATCCGCAGTCGCCACTTCGCTCACCTTGGCGATGGACTCGAGGATCACGCCCAGCTCGCCGGTGAGCTTCTCGATCTCATTCGGGGTGAGCCCGATTCGCGCGAGGTTCGCGAGATGCGCGACAGTTTCGGTCGTGATCGGGGCTGGCGTGGAATCAGGCATGGAACTCCGAAGTGGCTAGCGAGGGGAATCATCCCAGTCTATTCGGGAGGCATCCGAGTTTTTCCGAGAGGCATCGGGCGCCAAACTTCACCTGCGGTAGCTATTGCGCCTGAGTATCGCTGCGGCGTAACGTCCACACGGAAGCCCAGCAATGACGCCGGGCACAAGGAGATCACTATGACCCGCGTTGATCAAACCAAATCCCACTCCATCGCACCCGAAGCGAGTGTCGCCCGTTTCGCTGACCCAGGCCCACTCGGGCTCGCAGCATTCGCACTGACCACCTTCGTTCTCAGCATGGCTAACTCTGGGTTCATCGCCGGCGCAGGGAGCGCGGTCCTCGGCCTCGCACTCTTCTATGGCGGCATTGTGCAGCTCGTCGCGGGTATTTGGGAGTTCGCAAACAAGAACACCTTCGGTGCGACCGCATTCTGCTCGTACGGCGGGTTCTGGCTCGCGTTCTGGTTCCTGGTGGTGTCGAAGGGGGATGTTGCGGCCGGCGGTGCTGGCGTCGGAACATTCCTGCTCGCCTGGGCGATTTTCACCCTCTACATGACCTTCGCGGCGATCAGGACGACCAAAGCGATACTCGCCGTGTTCATCGCGCTGACGCTGACCTTCTTCGCCCTGGCCATCGGAGCGTTCAGCGGAAATGCTGCGATCAGTCACCTCGGTGGCTACCTCGGAATCATCACCGCGATCCTGGCCTGGTATGGCTCGTTCGCTGTCGTGATCAACTCGACGTTCAAGCGCGTTGTGCTTCCCGTCGGGCCGAGCGCCTAACCCGATGCCCGACACATCGCACCCGTCAGAAGCCGCACTATCGAACCTGTCACGGGAGGAACGTCGCTTTCCTCCCGGGCCAGAGTTCGCGGCGAGCGCCAACGTAAAAGGCGATCTCTACGCCGAAGCGGCGAAAGACCGGCCGGCATTCTGGGCCAAACAGGCCGAACGCCTGAGCTGGTCGAAGCCCTGGGACCAGGTGCTCGACTGGAGCGACCCGCCTTTCGCCAAATGGTTCCTCGGCGGCGAGCTGAATGTGGCATACAACTGCCTCGACCGGCACGTCGAAGCGGGCCTCGGGGATCGAGTCGCTTACTACTTCGAGGGTGAGCCAGGCGACACGAGGGTGATTACCTATGCCCAGCTCACCGACCTGGTCTGCCAGGCCGCGAACACTCTCGAATCGTTGGGGGTGAAAGCCGGGGACCGGGTCGCGATCTACATGCCGATGATTCCGGAGACGATCGTCGCGATGCTCGCCTGCGCTCGAATCGGAGCACCGCACACCGTCGTGTTCGGAGGGTTCTCTGCCGACGCGCTCAAGACCCGCATCCATGACTGCGATGCGCACGTCGTGATCACGGCAGATGGCGGTTACCGAAAGGGCGCAGCGTCAGCACTCAAGCCGGCAGTCGACCAGGCGCTGACCGAGTGCCCGGAGGTCACGACAGTCCTGGTGGTGAAGCGCACCGGGCAGGACGTCGAGTGGACGGAGGGGCGCGACCACTGGTGGCACGACACTGTCGAGAGCGCATCGACCGAGCACGTGGCGAAGGCGTTCGACTCCGAGCATCCGCTCTATGTCATGTACACCTCCGGCACGACGGGCAAGCCGAAGGGAATCCTGCACACCTCGGCCGGCTATCTTCTCGGCTGCTCGTACACGCAGTGGGAGGTCTTCGACCTGAAGCCAGATACCGATATCTACTGGACTGCTGCAGACATCGGCTGGGTCACCGGGCACAGCTATATCGTCTACGGCCCGCTCTCGAACGCCACGACATCTGTGCTGTATGAGGGCACCCCTGACACTCCGCACCAGGGGCGCTGGTGGGAGATCATCGACAAGTACAAGGTCACCACCCTGTACTGCGCGCCGACCGGAATTCGCACCTTCATGAAGTGGGGACAAGAGATCCCTGCGAAGTACGACCTCTCGAGCCTGAAGCTGATCGGGTCGGTCGGCGAACCGATCAACCCTGAGGCGTACATCTGGTACCGCGAGAACATCGGTCACAATCACACGCCGGTGGTGGATACCTGGTGGCAGACCGAAACCGGATCGCTCATGATCAGCCCGCTGCCGGGCGTTACCGCGGGCAAACCCGGGGCAGCCATGGCAGCGCTGCCCGGGATCGCGGCCGACATCGTCGACTCCGATGGCAATTCTGTGCCGAACGGGGGCGGCGGATACCTGGTGATCACCGAACCGTGGCCGTCGATGCTGCGCACGATCTGGGGTGACGACGATCGCTATGTCGACACCTACTGGTCGAAGTTTCCCGGCAAATATTTCGCGGGAGACGGCGCTAAGCGTGACGACGACGGCGACTACTGGCTGCTCGGCCGGGTGGACGACGTGATGAATGTCGCCGGCCATCGACTCTCGACCACAGAGATCGAATCGGCGCTCGTCTCGAATCCGAAAGTCGCGGAGGCGGCTGTCGTCGGCGCGTCGGACGAGACTACCGGGCAGGCTGTTGTCGCTTTCGTGATTCTGCGGAGCGAAGCCGGTGACGGCGGCCCTCATGTGGTGAGGGAGTTGCGCGAGCACGTCGCCACCCAGATCGGCAAGATCGCCCAGCCTCGCCAGATCATGGTCGTCGCCGAGCTGCCCAAGACCCGGTCGGGCAAAATCATGCGGAGGCTGCTGCGCGATGTCGCAGAGGACCGGCCGGTCGGTGACGTGACGACCCTGGCCGACTCCGGCGTGATGGACGCGATCAGGAACGGCATGTCTATGCATTCAGGTGCGGATGACGAGTAGCCGACGAATAGAGTGGCGAGAAGTAAAGATCGTCGTCTCGTCTTAACACGCTCGTAATCCCGGTCTGTCTACCCTTGACCATGACCTTCCGAGTTCCGATCGTCGACATCAGTGCGTGGACCTATGGCGACGCGGATGCGAGGCAGCGGGTGGCTTCGGCGATAGACGAAGCCTGTCGCTCTGTCGGATTCATCCAGATCCTGGGGCACGACATTCCGAAGTCCGTCACCGACGGGCTGGCTACGGCAATGGACGAATTCTTTGGCCTCGAACTGGAGGAGAAGAAGCGGTACATTGCCGCGAAAGGCACGAATCGCGGCTATACGCCCCCGAAAGCGGAAAGTCTCAGCCTGAGTCTCGGCGTCGAGTCGGCCACGCGCATGAACGACTTCTTCGAGGCATTCAACGTCGGAGCCTCTGCGAGCGACTTCCCGGGGCTCGCTCTTGACCCGGTGGATTACGCCGAGAACCTCTGGCCTGCGGTCGAAAATTACCGCCAGGCTGTCGAGGCGTACTTTGCCGAAGCCGGCCGCGTTGCTCGCACGCTCACCGACATCTTCGCAGCGGCACTGAACCTGCCCGAGGGGTTTTTCGACGACTTCACTGACCACTCGATCGATGTGCTTCGCATGAATAACTACGCCCTCCCGCCCGGCACCGTCGACCTCGACGGCGACCTCATCGGCATGAGTGAGCACACCGACTTCGGCATCGTCACCGTGCTGTGGGCCGACCAGGTGGTAGGCCTCCAGGTGCTCGGGAATGGTAATTGGCACGACGTGAGCCCCGCCGACGGCGCGCTGCTGATCAACCTCGGCGATCTCACGGCTCGCTGGACCAATGAGCGCTGGATGTCGACCCTCCACCGCGTCAAACCGCCGATCGTCGACGGCACGATCGCCCGTCGTCGTTCAGCCGCGTATTTTCATGACGGGAACGCGGATGCCACAATCACCACGATCGCCTCCTGTGTGCTGCCCGGCGAGACGCCGCTCTACTCCCCCATCACGGTCATCGATCACATCGCGAGAAAGCTCGCTGGATCCCGTGCTGGCCAGAAGAACGACACTGCCGGTCGTGAGGCTGCGCGCGTGCATTCCGTTCAGTAGTACCAGACAGAGGTTACGCACCCGGCTCGAAGTAGACCGAGCTACTTACCGAGTGTGCGACTCGCGTCGGCGACGGTGCCATTGGAGACGAGGGAACCCTGGTTGAGCCCGATGAGCGCCAGGTTGCGCATCGCCTGGCTTCCGGAGTCGAAGTACCCGAGGTGACCAATTGCCGCGGCGAGCGGCTTGCCGGTAATCGGATCGACGCCTGCGGCGACATCCATGGTGTGGGCGCCGAACGACGCTGAACCGGGATCACTGCCATAGAAGGCGGTGTTGACCACCGGATCCCAGGCTGCCTCACCGACATAGACGTTGTTGTTTTTGACGTCGAGCGCGTTCGCCGTTTGGGCCGCTGAGCCCGGTGAACCGATGATGGCGAGTGCATCGACGGAGACGCCACCCTTGGCGAGTTCGATCATCGCCGCGGTGGAACCGTACGAGTGGGTGACCAGCGTCACGTAGGGCTCGTGGCCCATGCGCACCGACTGCACTCCCTGCACAGCGCTGCCCAGAAAGCCTGCGCCCTGATCGGCGCGATTAAGCGATGCGATATCGAGCACACCGGGCGTCGAATACCCGATCCAGGCCACTGTCGCTGCGGTCTTGCCCTGGTACGACGGGTCTGATTTCGCAAGCAACTTCAACCACCTGGCCTGCCCGTTGTACAGGTTCTGCGCGATGGTGGTCCAGTCATAGATCTGACCCTGCACCGTGAAGAACATGCCGGGCACGAGGTAGCTCACATAGTCGGCCTTCGAGAGGTCACCGACCACGACGGCCGCGCGGCCATCGCCGCTCGGATCGAAAGTGAGCAGCTGGCGTGGAACCGCGTTCTTCTTCGTGTCGAGAGTGCGCTCGATCTGGTTCAGGATCTCGAGCCTGTGACGTTCGCCGACCAACTGCGCCCGGCCGATTCCCGATGCCAGCGAGCCTTTTGCCTGAACGACTGCCGTGTTCAGGTACGCGCGATTCGCCGAGTCCCGCACCCCGAACGGAACACCGTCGAGATTGCCAACCAATTGGGGCGCGGATGCCGCGAGAGACGACCTGCTCGAAGCGGAAAGGCCACTCCACCAGTCTGTAACCACCGCAGCCCGGGGCGGGTTCACAATCAGCGCGCGGATCGTGGTCGGGTTCGACTTCACGAACGCTGCGAGGTCGTGCTGCGGCAGCACGCCGAGCTGGCTGAGGAGTGTCGACCCTGTCAGCGTGCGCAGCACTGAGGGCGAGAGAACTGACGGCGATGGTGCCGAACTGGCGGGGTGTGTCACGCCGAAGAGAGATGCGGTGGTCACGGGCGCGAGAACAGGCGGAGGCGTGCCCAGGCCGAGAGGGTTGTACGTCGACGGGTCGACCGGCTGCGAGACCACTGTCGTGTGCTGGGATATTTCATGCGCGACAAGGGCCTCTGTGACGCCACCCAGGGCACCAGAGGTCATTGCTGCAACAACTAACAGCACCGGCCATTCCAATCGTTATCGTCGACGCGGGGGGACGCCGATGTAACGCGATATTGCACTCACCCCCAATAGTAGGGGTATCGGGGGTAGACGGATAGGGGTGACTCGGCCTATTCATCAGTGAGGTGTGGACGAGTAAACGCGGCTACAGTCAGCCCGATTCAGCCGTCAAGCCCCGCTGGCCCTCGCTCGAGCAGCATGGCGAACTGGGCCGCGTCGATGATGCGGATGCCCAGCTCCTCGGCCTTGCCGAGCTTTGATCCTGCACCAGGGCCAGCTGCGACGAAATCCGTCTTCTTCGAAACACTTGATGCTGCCTTACCGCCCGCCGCGATGATCGCCTCGAGTGCACCCTCGCGGGTGAAGCCCTCAAGGCTTCCTGTCGCCACGACAGTCACGCCCACGAGTGGGCCATCTGCGGCTGCAGCTGCGCCGGGACCGGGGTGCCCTGGAGTAGAGAGCTGCACCCCGGCATCCGCCCACCGATCGATTATGTCGGCATGCCAGTCCACAGCGAACCAGTCGAGCAGTGCATCCGCGATGATTGCGCCCACACCGTCGACTGCCGCCAGTTCTTCACGGGTGGCAGCGCGAATGGCGTCCACCGAACCGAAGTACCCGGCCAGGGCCCTCGCCGCGACCGGGCCAACGTGCCTGACACTCAGGGCGACAAGGATGCGCCAGAGGTCTTTGGTCTTGGCGAGCTCGAGCTCCGCGAGCAGCTTGGTCGCAGCGACGGATGGCACGAACTCACCGTCACCCGCCCCATCTTTCTTCTGGCGTTTGCGGCGGTACGGAGTCTCGCGGTGCGCGATGCCGTTCTCGTCGACTTTGACCAGGCCCGTCTCGTAATCCCGAACGACGACCTCGATCGGCACGAGCTGTTCGAGGGTGAGGGCGAACAGGCTGGCCTCAGTGCTGAGCGGGGGAACCTGTGGAAAGTCTGGCTGCGTCAACGCTGACGCGCCGACCTCGCCGAGCCCCTCGATGTCGAGAGCACCCCGGCTGCCGACATGTTCGACCCGCCCGCGAACCTGCGCGGGGCAGCTGCGCGCATTCGGGCAGCGCAGGTCGATGTCGCCCTCTTTTGCCGGCGCGAGCAGCGTGCCGCACTCGGGGCAGTGGGTGGGCATCACGAACTCGCGCTCGGTTCCGTCACGAAGTTCGACGACCGGGCCGAGCACCTCGGGGATAACGTCGCCGGCCTTTCGCAGCACGACCGTGTCACCGATGAGCACGCCTTTGGCCTTCACGACATCCTGGTTGTGCAGCGTGGCCTGGCGCACCTCGCTGCCGGCCACGCGCACCTTCTCCATCACGGCGAACGGAGTGACCCGACCGGTGCGCCCGACGCTCACCACGATGTCGAGCAGCTTGGTGTTGACCTGCTCCGGAGGGTACTTATAGGCGATCGCCCAGCGCGGAGCCCTGCTCGTCGCGCCCAGTTCTTCGTGCAGCGCGAGTTCGTCGACCTTGATGACGATGCCGTCGATCTCGTGCTCGACGCTGCTCCTGTGGGCGCCGAAATACTCGACGAACTCCGCCGCATCTTTCGCGGTCTTCACTACGCGGTAATGCGAACTGGTCGGCAGACCCCATTCCTTCAACAGCGCGTAGGTCTCCGACTGCGACGCGACGGGCGGATCGGGCCACGCGCCGATGCCGTGCACCAGCATGCTCAGACCTTTCAGCCTGCGGTGCATCCGCTCGAGTTGGGCCGGATTCTTGTTCTCGGCAACCTGCCTGAGGCTGCCGGATGCCGCGTTCCGGGCGTTCGCGAACACCCTCTCGCCATCAGCAACCTGCGACGCATTGAGCTTCGTGAACACCTCGACCTCGAAGAAGACCTCACCGCGCACCTCGACGAGAGGAGGATGCCCGGTGCCCTTCAATCGCGCCGGAATGCTCGGCACGTACGCGATGTTCTGCGTCACGTCTTCGCCGACAACGCCGTCGCCCCGAGTGGCGGCGCTCGTGCGCACCCCGTTCTCATAGCGCAGGTTGATCGCGAGGCCGTCGATCTTGAGCTCGCAGAGGTAATCGACGCGGCGACCGGAATTGCGTTCGACCTTCGCCGCCCACTCCTCGAACTCGTCGATCGAGAAGACGTTGTCGAGGCTGAGCATGCGCTCGGCATGCCGAACCGGGGCGAACAGCGTGGTCTCTGCCCGGCCGCCGACAGTCTGCGTCGGCGAATCCTGGCTCTGCAGTTCAGGGAACAGTCGCTCGAGTTCTTCGAGCCGGTGAATCATGCCGTCGTACTCGATGTCTGCGACGAGCACCTCATCGCGCTCGTAGTACGCATCGCGCAGTTCGAGGATGCGAGTGGTCAGCCGAGCTGCCTCTTCGCCCGCCTGCTCGAGGGTCAGATCTTCGGTAGCCACAGGTCAACCCTAGGCTCGACCACTGTCAGCCGACAGTCACCGGGGCCGCTGAAAGCGTGCGGTCGATCGTGCACTGGCCGAGCACTCTGGTACCCAGGTAGACGACCGCGGTCTGGCCGGGCGATACGCCGTTGAGCGGAGTGTTCGGACGGATCACGAGCTCGCCGTCGCGCAGCACTGCTACGGCATCCACCGGGTCCGAATGAGCACGGATCTGCACCTGGCAGTCGAACGGCACCGTCGCGTCGAGCGGGAGCTTGCCCGCCCAGCTGAAGGTGGATCCGGCGATCTCGGCCAGGTCGAGAGCCTCTTTCGGGCCAACGACAACCGTGTTCGTCTTCGGCTGCACTTCGAGCACGAACCGGGGTTTGCCATCGTCGGCGGGGAAACCTATGCTCAAGCCTTTGCGCTGGCCGACGGTGAAGGCGAGCGCCCCCTGGTGGGTGCCGACGACGGTGCCGTCGCGCTCGAGGATGTCGCCCTGCTCCGCGCCCACGCGGTCCGCGAGCCAGCCCCTGGTGTCGCCATCCGGGATGAAGCAGATGTCGTGGCTGTCTGGCTTGTTGGCGACGCTGAAGCCGCGAGCCGCTGCCTCGGCGCGAACCTCGGCTTTGGATGGCGTCGCCCCCAGGGGAAACATGCTGTGATTGAGCTGCTCTGTCGTAAGAACCCCGAGAACGTAGGACTGGTCCTTGGCCCAGGCCGCAGCGCGGTGGAGCTCCTTGTTGCCGTCGGCATCCGTCAGCACGGTGGCGTAGTGGCCGGTAGCAACGGCATCGAAGCCGAGGTCGAGTGCCTTCTCGAGGAGAGCGGCGAACTTGATGCGCTCATTGCAGCGCATGCAGGGGTTCGGGGTGCGTCCGGCTGCATACTCGGCGATGAAATCATCCACGACGTCGAGTGCGAACCGCTCTGAGAAGTCCCAGACGTAGTAGGGAATGCCGATGATGTTGGCTGCGCGCTGGGCATCCATCGAGTCTTCGATGGTGCAGCATCCGCGACTGCCGGTGCGCAGAGTGCCTGGCATGCGACTGAGCGCAAGATGCACCCCGACGACCTCGTGGCCGGCCTCAACGGCGCGCGCGGCGGCGACCGCGGAATCGACTCCGCCACTCATCGCTGCCAGCACCTTCATGGGTACGAGTCTAAAGCGCTGCTTACGAGGGGATTTCGTTGAGAGTCTTTTCGACCATTCCCAGACGGCTGTCGATTGTGTCCAGGCGCTCGAGTATTGCCTTGTTCACCGCGCTATTCTCAGCGATTACCCCCAGGGGGTCGCCTCCGCTGCGCTTTGAGCGGCCGTAGCCGGTCGCACCGATAACGACCATCGCGGCCCAACCGATCGCAACGATGATGGCGACCCAGGCATACCAGGGCAAGGTATCCATGATTCAGTTCTCTCTTTCGGTTTGCGATTTCAGTACGGCGTCGAAGATGGTCTTCGCGTCGACGGCGATGGCGAACGGTAGGACCTCGAAGAATTTCATGGCCTTGCCATCACTTGACAGTTCCAGGTGACCGCTGACGAAGCCCGCCTCCTGGAGTTTTGAGAGGTGCATGTAGAGCAGGGCGCGGGACATTCCCATGCGGCGGGCGAGCTCGCTGACGTGCAGCCGCTCCCCCACCAGCAGGGAGATGATACGCATGCGTTGAGGGCTGGCGATGGCGGCGAGCCTGCTGCTGAGTTCCTCAGCATCGAGCCGCCTCTTCGCCATGTCCATCCACCGTTTCACCTGTTAGAAAAACATTACAGATATAGTCTGCGGCGCGTCAACCATGCGGCCAGGCCGAACTTTGGTTCATAACTCCGGTAATTCCGCCGGCACCGGGGGACCGCACCAGTCGTCGGCTGCCAATCGCCGCGACGCATCGGCGAATAACCGGAGTTGTGAACACGCGACGCGGCGACGGGCCCTACGGGATACCCGGGCTCTCGAGCTGCACCGTCACAACCGACTGGCCCACCTTAGAAGCGTCACCACTCAGCAGCACGTACCACGCGGTCTTGGTGGCGGTGCCGCTGGCGAGCGCGATGACGGTGGTTCCGGTGTCTGTCGTGTTGTGCAGCAGCACCCAGCCCGAGTGCTCGAGCACCGCGACGATGGACTGCGACACCTGGCTCGGGTCGAGAGTCGCCTCGAGCGTGATCGTGCGAAGCACGCCCCAGGCTGCCTTCGCCTTGCCGCTCGCGGGCACGAGCAGCGAATGGTTGTCGACGTACAGCATGGACGTCTGCACGATGATCGCGTCGATCGCGTCGGCCAACCGCTCAGTCTCAGCCTTGGCGGTCGCTGCGGTCAGCGTCGCTGGGTAGATCGGGCGAACGGCGGGGTCAGCGATCGTGGCCGACGGGGTGGGTGTCGCTGTCGGCGAGGGGGCCGCTGTGGTGCATCCTGCAAGCAGCAGCACGACAGTCACGAGCGACAGCAGCTTACGCACGAATGCCCACCGTTCGGTCTGCGAATCCGGCGCGCGATGCTCGATCGAATGCCTGCGGGAGGGCGGCGAGAAACGCGTCGACATCGGCCTCCGTCGTGGTGTGTCCGACAGTGATGCGCAGGGCGCCGCGAGCCTCTGCCTCGTCGAGTCCCATCGCGAGCAGCACGTGCGATGATTCCGGGATACCCGCCTGGCAGGCAGACCCGGTGCTCACAGAGACTCCGGCGGTGTCGAGCAGGAAGAGCAGGGAGTCTCCTTCGCAGCCGGGGAACGTGAAGTGTGCGTTGTTGTCGAGCCGATCCGTCGGATGCCCGCGCAGCACAGCTGAGGGAACCGCGGTCTGCACTCCGGCGATCACCCGATCGCGAAGCTCGCTCAGGGCAGGTGCGGGATGCCGCGCCGCAACGCCGAACGAGATCGCAGCCGGAGCGTCCTGGGTGCCTGAGCGCACATCTCGCTGCTGCCCGCCACCGTGGATGAGCGGCACTACCGTCGCGGTGCGGGAGAGCGCGAGTGCTCCGATGCCGAGGGGGCCGCCGACCTTGTGCGCTGAGACGCTGAGCGCGGCGAGCCCGCTCGAGGCGAAATCGATCGGCAGGTGACGGTATGCAGACACCGCATCGACGTGCACCGGGATGTCGCCGGCGATGCGAACGACATCGGGGATCGGCTGGATGGTTCCCACCTCGTTGTTCGCCCAGAGGAGGGTGATGAGCGCGATGTCGTCGTGATCACGAACGAGAGACTCGAGCGCAGCGACATCCACACGCCCCAGGCTGTCGACTGGCAGCCACTCGATGATCGCGCCCTCGTACCTCTCGAGCCATTCGACGGTGTCGATTGTGGCGTGGTGTTCTGCACGCGGCACGAGAATGCGCCTTCCAGGAGACGCCCAGTACAGCCCCTTGATTGCGAGGTTCACACTCTCGGTGCCGCCCGACGTGAAAACGACCTCGATGGGATCACAGCCGAGCGAGGCTGCTACCTGTTCGCGGGCTTCTTCGAGCATCCGTTTTGCATTCTGGCCCTGGCTGTGGATGGATGACGGGTTGCCAACAATGCCGAGAGCGCCGGTATAGGCGTCAATCGCGGCGGGGAGCATCGGGGTCGTCGCCGCATGGTCGAGATAGACAGCCACGAACGCCCCTCTGTAACAAGCTCGAATTACGAACGTCTTACTCTAGGACGCGTGCCTGAGACCGACCCGCTGCAGAACCTCGGCGTACACGTGACGCCGGTCGGCGGCACGCTGCGCGTATGGTCTGCGAACGCGACCGCACTCGAGTTGTGCCTCTACGGCGAGAAAGACAGCAGCTGGGTTGCGGAGAAGATTCCGCTGGTGAAAGACTCTGCCAACGTCTGGTCGGTGACCACCCCGACCCTGAAAGCCGGTGTGCGGTACTCGCTGCTGGCATCCGGTCCAACCGGTCCGACCCACGCTTTCGACCCCACGCTGCACCTCATCGACCCGTACGCCCGCGGACTCGCGCGCACGAAGAACGGCGAGTGGCGTTCGTATGTTCAGGATGACGCCTTCGACTGGGCAGGCGTCACAAAACCGAACACCCCACTCGACCACACTGTTCTCTACGAGGCGCACGCCCGGGGAATCTCCAAACTCAACCCCGATGTGCCCGAAGAGTTGCGCGGTACATACGCCGGACTCGCCCACGACACGGCGATCGGGTATCTCAAAGACCTCGGGGTGACCGCGATCGAACTGCTGCCGGTGCAACAGTTCGTGAGCGAGCAGCGCCTCATCAAGCAGGGCCTCAGCAACTACTGGGGCTACAACACGCTGAACTTCTTCACCCCGCACGCCGCTTACGCGTCGAAGGAGGCGCAGACCGGCGGCACCGGAGCGGTGCTGCGCGAGTTCAAGGGCATGGTCAAACTGCTGCACGAGGCAGGCCTCGAGGTGATTCTCGACGTGGTCTACAACCACACCGCCGAGGAGGGCAGGCAAGGCCCGACAACCTCGCTGCGGGGTATCGACAATGCCTCGTACTATCGCCAGGACGCCAAAGGCAACTACATCGACGTGACCGGATGCGGCAACACGGTCAACTTCGCGCTGGAAGCGTCACAGCGACTCGTGCTCGACTCCCTCAGGTATTGGGCCGATGAGGTGCAGATCGACGGGTTCCGGTTCGACCTCGCTGCGACCCTCGGGCGCGATGGCAACGTGAACTTCGATGCGCACCACCCGCTGCTCGAGGCGATAGTCAGTGATCCCGCCCTGAAGAACGTGAAGATGATCGCCGAGCCATGGGACGTCGGAATGGGCGGCTGGCAGGTCGGCAACTTCCTTGACGGCTGGTCAGAGTGGAACGACGACTACCGCGACCGGGTGCGCGAGTTCTGGCTGACCGACATCGGCACCGCGCGGGCGACCGGGGCTGCTCCGATCGGCATCGGGCAGTTCGCCAGCAAACTGTCTGGTTCAGCTGGCACCTTCTCGCAGCAACGCGGGCCCCTCGCCTCGGTCAACTTCGTCACGGCACACGACGGATTCACCCTCGCCGACCTCACCGCGTACAACCAGAAACACAACCTCGGCAACGGCGAGAACAACCGGGACGGCACCGACGACAACCACTCGTTCAACTACGGCGTCGAAGGCTCGACCCATGTCGCAACGATTCTCTCTGCGCGGGAAAAGGCGACGCGAAACCTGCTCGGCACGCTTTTGCTCTCGGCCGGACTGCCTATGATTACCGCCGGAGACGAATTCGGCCGCAGCCAGCGCGGCAACAACAACGCATACTGTCACGACAGCGAACTCACCTGGCTGCCCTGGGAACACGAGGATTGGCAGGATGACCTGCTCCTGGTCAGCCAGAAATTGCTGCGACTGCGGCGCGAGAACCCCGCCCTCCGGCCGGTCAGATTCGGAGTCTTCGGCGAGACGGTGCCGTCGGCGACCCAGATGGACTGGTTCAACAAAGAGGGGCTGTCGATGTCGAGCACCGACTGGGATTCCCCCGCTGAGCGAACGCTGCAGTATCTCGCGGCATCCACCCCGGAGTTCGAGGAGTTCAACCGCATCCTGCTCGTCGTGCACGGCCTGGAGCAGGAGGAGACTGTCTGCCTGCCGGAGCATACGGGTGTCACCTCGTACGAGTTGCTCTGGAACAGCGCGGATGACCACGCTGCAGCCGACATCCACGCCCCTGGCACCGAACTCGTGCTCGCGCCGGCGTCGATGCAGCTGTTCCGCGCGCACTGATGGCCGGAACACCCGCGACCATCGCACTGCGAGCGCTTGGCATCCCATTCACGCCGCATGAATATGCGCATGATTCTGCTGTGACGTCGTACGGCCTCGAAGCAGCCGCGGTGCTCGGTGCCGACCCCGGCCAGGTGTTCAAGACGCTGGTCGCGGATGCCGACGGCGTGCTTGTGGTCGGTATTGTGCCCGTGTCGGGCACCCTCGACCTCAAAACGCTCGCCGTAGCGGTCGGCGCGAAGAAGGCCGAGATGGCAAATCCGAAACTCGCTGAACGAAGAACCGGCTACGTGCTCGGCGGCATCAGCCCGATCGGCCAGAAGGTGAGGCTTGCGACCGTGCTCGACGAGACGGCACACCTGTACGAGACCATCTACGTGAGCGGTGGGCGGCGCGGATTCGACATCGAGCTCGCCCCGGCAGACCTGCTACTGGCCACGGGAGCAACGACCGCGGCGATCGCGCGGCGGGCCGGTTAGTCCCGCGACAGCTCCGTGAAGCGGGGCCGTGTCACGTGGCGACGGCGATCAGCCCGAGCTCGGCTGGAGAAGCCAGCAGCGGGTGGCGGGGCACGACGCGCACGTTGTAACCGAAGCTTCCGGATCGGGTCAGCGCGACCGTTCCGGTGAACGGCACTGTCGACCCGTTCACGTCGCCCGGGACGAGTTCGATGCGATCCAGGTCGTGCAGGGTGTCACCCTCGTGAGCCCGACCGAACACCACCTCGACAGAGAGGTCGTCTGGCGAGAGGCCATCGATGTTCACCTGCGCGCGCACATGCAACTCGTCTCCGACCTGGGGCACAGCATCCACCCCGCCGGATTCGACGTGCGCAACGGAGACGCGCGGCCAGGCCGTAACCAGCTTGGTTTTCCACGCGGCGAGCGCTCGAGCCGGTGCGAACTTGTCGTTCGAGATCGCGCGTGCAGCAGCTGCCGCAGGCAGGTAGAGACGCTCGACGTATTCCTGCACCATCCTGTTTGCGGAGAGTTCCGGCGACAGGGTGGCGAGAGTGTGCCTGATCGACTCGACCCAGCGCTTCGGCACGTCGTCGGCGTCGCGGTCGTAGAACCGGGGAGCTATCTGGTACTCGATGAGGTCGTACATCGAGTTCGCCTCGAGCTTGTCGCGCTCGGCTGAGTCGCCGGCTGAATCGGCCGAAGGGATGGCCCAGCCGTTCTCTTCGTCATAGAACTCGGCCCACCACCCGTCGAGAATAGACAGGTTGAGCGAGCCGTTCAGCGCGGCTTTCATACCGGACGTGCCGCAGGCCTCGAGGGGACGCAACGGGTTATTGAGCCAGACATCGGTGCCGGGATACAGCAGCTGCGCCATGCCGATGTCGTAGTTGGGAAGAAACACCATTCGCTTGCGAATCTCAGGGTCTTGCGAGAACTCGATGAGTTTCTGGATGAGGCGCTTGCCCTCTTCATCGGCGGGGTGCGACTTGCCGGCGATGACGATCTGCACCGGGTGTTCCTTCGAGAGCAGGATGCCGCGCAGGCGATCAGGGTCGTGCAGCATCAGCGTGAGCCGCTTGTAGGTCGGCACCCGGCGGGCGAATCCAATAGTCAGCACCTTCGGATCGAGCAGCTTAGAGAACCAGGCCGGTGCTCCCGCACCCGGATTCTGCGAAGCCCAGGCGGCCATGACGCGCTTGCGGGCATCCTGTACGAGTTGTTCGCGCATCCCGTTGCGCACGTTCCACAGGTCGAGGTCGGTGACGGCGGGTGACGCCCAGTCGGCCGCCGTCGTGTCGTGGGTGCCGAACTTTTGCTCGGCGAGTTCGACGAGGGACGGGTCGGTCCAGGTCGGGGCGTGCACGCCGTTGGTCACGGAGGTGATCGGCACATCTGCCTGGTCGAATCCAGGCCACAGGGCACCGAACATCCCGCGGCTGACCTCACCGTGGAGCTTCGAGACGCCGTTTGCGCGCTGGCCGAGACGGAGGCCCATGACCGCCATGTTGAACATGCCGGGCGTGCCGCCCTGATAGTTCTCCGCGCCCAGGGCCAGCACATCTGCGACGTCGACACCCGGTAGCAGGTCGGTGGAGAAGTACTCGCCCACGAGCGCCGCCTCGAACCGATCGATTCCGGCCGGCACAGGCGTGTGCGTCGTGAAGACGGTGCCCGCCCGCACGACCTGAAGTGCCTCGGTGAACGTGAGGCCGCCATGGATGAGGTCGCTGATGCGCTCGAGACCGAGGAATCCGGCGTGGCCCTCATTGGTGTGGAAGACCTCTGGAGCGTCAGCGCCGGTCAGTTCGACGAGCAGCTTGATTGCACGAACGCCGCCGACGCCCAGGAGCAGCTCTTGGAGCAGGCGGTGCTCTCCCCCACCGCCGTAGAGGCGGTCGGTGACCGAACGGAGTTCATCTTCATTCTCGGGGATGTCGGTGTCGAGCAGCAGCAGTTTGATACGGCCGACCGCAACCTGCCAGACCCGCGCGTAGAGAGCACGACCGTTCGGAAGTGAGAGAGCAACCTGGGCAGCGGTGCCATCCGGGTGCCTCAATACCGAGAGTGGGAGGCCGTCAGGGTCGAGAACGGGGTACGACTCCTGCTGCCAGCCATCTGGAGTGATGGACTGCGCGAAATAGCCCGAGCGGTAGAAGAGACCGACACCGATGATCGGAACGCCGAGGTCTGACGCACTCTTGAGGTGGTCGCCCGCGAGGATGCCGAGGCCGCCGGAGTACTGCGGCAGTGCAGCAGCGATACCGAACTCAGGCGAGAAATAACCGATCGACTTCGGGGCGGACTCGTCACAGTTCTTCTGATACCAGCGCGGCTCAGTGAGGTAGACGTGAAGTTCTTCGACAAGCTGGTTCGCCGTCTCGACGAAGTCAGCGTCAGCCGCAAGCTCGATGAGGCGTGCCGGCTCGACCTCGCCGAGGAGCGCGATCGGATCGTGCCCACTCGACTCCCACAGCTCAGGAGAGATCTGTTTGAAGAGCCGTCGCGCCGGAATGTTCCACGACCAGCGCAGGTTGGTGGCCAACTCTTCGAGGGGGGCCAGTGCCTCGGGGAGAACTGTTCGCACAGTAAATCGTCGTATCGCCTTCACGTTTCAAGCCTAAGGGTGCCAAGGGGCAGCGATTGATTCGCGAACGGGCTACTGTGCGGAGGGTGGCTATGGATTACGCACCCAAGATCGGCCGAATCCCGATTCGCGACCTCTCTCCCCTGCAACCCGAAAATCGCTGGAACGCCAAGGCGTACGTCGGTGAAGTGGTGCCTTTCAGCGCGACCATCTTCAAAGAGGGTCACGACATTCTCGGGGCAGATCTGCTGCTCACCAGCCCGGCCGGTGTGCACAGCACCCATCGCATGGTCGATCTCGGATCGGGCAGCGATCGGTGGCAGGTCCGCGCGATGGTCGACACGGTCGGCGAGTGGCGCTGGAGCATCCAGGCATGGGTGGATGACTGGTCCACCTGGTTGCACAACGCAGAACTGAAGGTTCCCGCGGGCGTCGACGTGCCCCTCATGCTGCTCATCGGCGCGAACCTGCTGAAACGAGCGGTAAAGGCCGACCCATCCAATGTGGTGCTGGCAGATGCCGCAAAGGCAGTCGCAGGCAAGCGCCAGCCGGCCGAGGCTCGCCTCGCAGCGGCGGCTGCCGTCACGGCGGAGGTCGAGAAAGCTCCCCTGATGAGCCTCGTGACCGTGACCGGGCAGCAGGTGCTGCGCGTCGAACGCGAGCGCGCAGGGGTCGGCAGCTGGTACGAGTTCTTCCCCCGCTCAGAGGGCGCGAAGAGGCAGCAGGACGGGAGATGGCAGAGCGGCACGTTCCGCACAGCCGCACAGCGCGTGCCCGCGGTCGCGGCGATGGGGTTCGACGTGCTCTACCTGCCGCCGATCCATCCGATCGGGCTGAGTTTTCGCAAGGGACCGAATAACACCCTCGACGCCGCACCCCACGACCCCGGTTCTCCCTGGGCGATCGGGTCGGCCGAGGGCGGCCACGACGCGATTCACCCCGAACTCGGCACCGAGGCTGACTTCAGCTATTTCGTCGGTGCCGTGAAACGCGCTGGGCTCGAGATTGCGATCGACCTCGCGCTGCAGGCTTCCCCCGATCACCCGTGGGTGACCGAGCATCCCGAATGGTTCACGACCCTCCCTGACACGACGATCGCGTTCGCCGAGAACCCGCCAAAGAAATACCAGGACATCTATCCGCTGAACTTCGACAACGACTTCGAGGGCCTGAGTCGCGAGGTGCTGCGAATAGTGAGGCACTGGATCTCGCTCGGGGTGAAGATCTTCAGGGTCGATAACCCTCACACCAAGCCGCTGCGCTTCTGGGAATGGCTGCTGCAGGAGATCAACGACGAGTATCCCGAGATCGTGTTCCTGGCCGAGGCATTCACCTCCCCCGCCATGATGTACGCGCTCGGCCAGGTCGGCTTCCAGCAGTCGTACACCTACTTCACCTGGCGCAACACCAAAGAGGAGCTCGAAGAGTTTCTCACCGAAATCTCGGTAGAGAATGTCGCATTCTTTCGCCCGAACCTGTTCGTCAACACCCCAGACATCCTCACGGCGTACCTGCAGTTCGGGGGAATCGCCGCGTACAAGGTGCGCGCAGCGATCGCAGCGACAGCCAGCCCGAGCTGGGGCGTCTACGCGGGGTACGAGCTGTACGAGAACGTCGCGAGATCCGGTTCTGAAGAGAACATCGACAATGAGAAATACCAGTTTGCTCCGCGCGACTTTGCCGCAGCCGAGGAGGCCGGGCGCTCGCTCGCGCCGTACCTCACTCGGCTCAATGAGATTCGGGGCGAGCATCCGACCCTCAGGCAGCTTCGCAACCTCGATGTGCACTGGAGCGACGACGACTCGATCCTCGTGTACTCGAAATACCTTGCGCCCGAGTTCACCCCGGGAGGCTCCTTTCCGAACGGAAACGCGATCATCGTCGTCGCGAACGTCGACCCGCACTCGGTTCGAGAGACCACCGTGCATCTCGACCCGCGGGTGTTCGGCATCGCTCCGGGCGAAAGCTTCGAAGTCACCGACCTGATCACCGGGCAGGTTTTCACCTGGAGTACAGATAACTACGTACGGCTCGATGCTTTCACCGAGCCGGTTCACATTTTGAGCGTGCACCTCAGGAAGGGCAACTGATGGCCAAGGAACCCGGAACACCCAAAAAGCCGGCTAAACAGAAGCCGGCTCGTGCGAGAGCGACCGTGACGGTTCTTGCTCTGCCCGAGCTGCACCCTGATCATGTGGCAGCCCTGGTCGAGGGACGACACCCTCGCCCGCACGACGCCCTCGGGCAGCACGAGATGGATGGCGGATTCGTCGTGCGTGCGGTGCGCCCCCTCGCGAAGACGGTCACCGCGGTTCGCGCCGACGGCTCCCGGGTCGAGCTCTCGCACTTTTCCGGCGGCCTCTGGCACGCGCTGCTGCCGGGCGAAGGCCAGGCCTATTCGCTCGAGACGACCTACGAGGGCGCCCCGGACTGGACCACTGACGACCCGTACCGCTTCGTGCCCTCCGTCGGCGAGATCGACCTCTACCTCTGGGGGCAGGGGCGCCACGAGCAGCTGTGGAAGGTGTTCGGATCGCACTACCGCCCGCACGAGTCGATAGACGGCACCAGCTTCTCGGTCTGGGCGCCCCACGCGCTGGCCGCCCGCGTCGTCGGCGACTTCAATGTCTGGAACGGCGTGCTTCACTCAATGCGTCGCCTCGACGACAACGGTGTCTGGGAACTCTTCATCCCCGCGCTCACGCCTGGCAACGCGTACAAATACGAGCTGCTCACCGCCGATGGGCGGTGGGTGTCGCGTGCTGACCCGATGGCCAGGTACACGGAGGTGCCGCCTGCCACGGCATCCAAAGTCGGAGAAAGCTCATACGAATGGGCGGATGCCGGGTGGCTGGCCGAACGCGCAGGCCGCGACCCGCACAACTCCCCGATGAGCGTCTACGAGATGCACCTCGGATCCTGGCGTCCCGGCCTCGGTTACCGCGACATCGCCGACCAGCTAATCGAATACATCCACGAGACCGGGTACACGCACGTGGAGTTCATGCCGCTGGCCGAGCATCCATTCGGCGGGTCCTGGGGCTACCAGGTGACCGGCTACTACGCGCCGACGAGCCGGTTCGGGCACCCTGACGACCTGCGCTACCTCATCGATCGGCTGCACCAGGCCGGCATCGCAGTCATCATGGACTGGGTGCCAGCGCACTTTCCGAAAGACGAGTGGGCCCTGGCGAACTTCGACGGTCAGCCGCTGTACGAGCACTCTGACCCGCGCCGCGGCGAGCAGCCGGACTGGGGCACCCTGGTGTTCAACTTCGGCGACTCCCAGGTTCGCAACTTTCTGGTCGCGAACGCTCTGTACTGGCTCGAGGACTTCCACATCGACGGCCTGCGCGTCGACGCGGTCGCATCGATGCTCTACCTCGACTACTCGCGCGAGGCGGGCGAGTGGCTGCCGAACGTCAATGGCGGGCGCGAGAACCTCGAGGCGATCAGCTTCTTACAGGAGGTCAACGCCACCGCATACAAGCGCAACCCCGGCGTCGTGATGATCGCCGAGGAGTCGACCGCGTGGTCGGGCGTCACCCGCCAGACCAGCACAGAGGGGCTCGGGTTCGGGCTCAAATGGAACATGGGATGGATGCACGACAGCCTGTCGTACATCGAGGAAGACCCGATGTACCGCTCGTACCACCACAACGAGATCACCTTCTCGATGGTCTACGCGTATACCGAGAGCTTTCTGCTGCCGATCAGCCACGACGAGGTCGTGCACGGCAAGGGCTCACTGCTAGCCAAGATGCCCGGTGACCAATGGCAGCGGCTTGCCAACCTGCGCGCGTACCTGTCATTCATGTGGGCGCACCCCGGCAAGCAACTGCTGTTCATGGGCCAGGAATTCGGCCAGCTCTCGGAGTGGTCTGAGCAGCGCGGTCTCGACTGGTGGATTCTCGACCAGCCGCTGCATCGCGGGCTGCTCACCCTGGTCAGCCAGCTGAACCGCGTCTATCGCGAACATGCGGCCCTGTGGTCGCGCGACAACGACCCGGGTGGATTCGAATGGATTGATGCGGGTGACGCCGAGCACAACGTCGTCTCGTTCCTGCGCTGGGACGACCACGGCCACCCGGTCGCCGTGCTCACGAACTTCTCGGGCAACCCTGTCGGTCCGTATCGGATCGGGCTGCCGTTCGCGGGGGTCTGGGACGAGATCCTGAACACGGATGCCGAGGAATACGGCGGTTCGGGCGTCGGGAACTACGGCGCCGTGACGGCCGTCGACCAACCATGGGGCGGACGCCCGGCGTCTGCCGAGCTCACCCTGCCGCCGCTGGCCGGGCTTTGGCTGAAGCTGCGGCGCTAGGCAACTCGACCCGCTTAGTCGCTAGTAGAGCAGCCCGGTGAGGCGCCGCCGAGCTGCGACCACGCGCGGGTCGTCGCCCCCGGCGATCTCGAAATAGTCGAGCATGCGGGTGCGAATGAGGTCTTTAGAAGGCTGGTCGAGGGTCGGGAAGAGGTCGAGGAGCCGACCAAACGCATCCTCGAGATGACCCCCGCTGACGTCCAAGTCTGCAACGGCAAGTTGCGCGTCGGCATCGGCCGGAGCCGCGGCTGCCGCATCCCGGATGTCGGCGGCCGACGAGGTACTGAGGCGCGCGATGAGGGAGACCTGGGCGAGCCCCGCGACGGCGAGCTGGTCACGAGGGTTCTGCGCTATCGCGGTCTTGTACTCCTTGATCGCGGTGTCGTAATCGCCGGCCGCGATCGCGTCATACGCCTCCTGGTGGTGGGGCGGTAGCGGCTCTTCGACCGGCTCAGCAGCCGGCGCGTTCGGGTCAACCGGTGCAACGCTGGCGATCCCCGTCACGTTGTTCTGACTCGCCAGGATGGTGAGCTGCTCCAGCACCTGGCGCACCTCTGAGTCCGGCAGCTCACCCTCGTAGAGGGCGATCGGGCGGCCGGCGATGACAGCGGCAACCGTCGGCGCGGCTGTCGCCTTGAATGCCTGCTGCAGCTGTGGGTTCGCGTTGACCTCCACCGTCGCGAGCACGAACCTGCCGGCATACGATCGGATGACCGATTGCAGGGTGGGCGACGGGCTGCCGAGGTACAGCTCCACAACAACGGGGACCTGCTGGGAGAGGTCGAGGATGCCGGTGAAGTTCGCGTCTGTACCGTCGACCACGAGCCCGGGAACGGAAACACTCGCACCGGGATCGCCAGGAGCATTCGTCTGGGGCGCTCCCGCGCCAGCCGGGGGCCGGACGAGCGACGAGAGGTCGACCGCGCCACGAAGGCTCGCTGCGGATGGTGGCACGTTGGTCACTGAATCTCCTTGGCAGAAATCAGGCCGGTCGCGAAACCGAGCATCGTGATTTTGTTCTTGGTGCCGGCTTTCGGAACGTAGAACAACAATTGGTCTCCATAAACAGCGATGGTGCCCTTCGGCGTGCCTGTGATGCCCGAAAGTGACTTGACTGCGCCCTCAGGGTTGACGGACGCCCCGGCCTCCGTCGGGGTCACCTTCACCGTCTCGTTCAACTCGACAGCCACAATTGCACCAGAGTCGTTCGTGGCGAGCGCGATCACAGATCCTGCGCCGTTCGAGTTCGCGAAGGCCATGCTCGCCGTTGCGGGCAGCCCGGCAGCGAGAGCCTTGCGCTGCTCCGATCCGATGAGTCCGATCAGGTTGTCTTTCTTCAGGTCGAAGTCTTTGGCATACACGCTGCTCGTACCCTTCTCGATGATGTCGCCGTAGGCGAGCGCGATCTTCGACGGAGCGAGAAGCGGGAGGGTGTTGTCCGGTAGAAGCCGCGGGGCTCCGATATTGGCCGGGGCGACATCCGGCAGCTTCGCTTTAGCCTCGAGGGCTACGGCGTAGTCGACCTTGTAGTTGTCGCGCGGGGTGTCTTGCACCAGCATCAGTGCAACGGGAGGCACCGTCGAGTCTGAGGGATTCTGCACGACGGTGAAGACGGTGCGCGGCCAGGTTTTGGACTGCTGGGGAAGGGTCAGCGCAACCGTCGATGCCGGGATGGCGGGCAGTGCCGCGAACGTGTTGTCTGCCTTGCGGATGCCATAGTTGCCAACCCGAAGGCTGAGCGCCGCGCCCTCAAAACGGGTTGCGATGAGAGCCGGGTCTTTGTCGGTGTCTGCTTTGGTGGCGGTCGCTGAAATCTGGGCGACGATGTTCTTTAGCTGCGGAACGGTTACGGCCGGGGCCTGTAGCTTTTCGCCGCCGGCAGTCGGGCTGGCCGAGGCTACAGGCACGGGTGTCGACCCTTTCGCGCCACCGAGAAACTCGGGCCAGAGGGCTGATGAGCAGCCGCTGAGTGCAAGAACCCCGATCAGTACAACGGGCACGACGGCGACCATGCGCCGCGTCGACCGGCGACCTGATGTGACAGCCTTCTGCTTTGGTTGCTTGTAGCTGCGCTGCCTGGGCACCTTCGGCATCTTCGGGGTCTTGCGGCGCGGGCCACGCGACCGTCGGAGGTGGCGTATCGCCCAGAGATACAGGCCGCCACCGATGAGCAGAAGCAGGATTCCGCCGACGATGAGTGGACCTGACCAGGGCGTGCGGTTGTCGAGCGGCCAGGTGATCGCCACGGTGCTTGGTGCAGGCTTCGAGCCGTCCGACACGATGATGACAGTGATGTTGTCGGGCACATTGACCGTGAAAGTGAGCGACTTGGAGCGCGAGAACTCGTCGAGCCACAGGTCGGATCCGAGCGGATTCGGCACCTTGGTGGCCTTGCCGGGCACGACAGTATCGGTGAGTTTCGCCTTCGTCGGGTCATAGCCGATGCGGTTGTATTTCGTGGTGCCGACCCAGGCGAGCACGTCTTCTGTGCGGCCGTAGGCCGCGAAGACGTTGCCACTGCCCGAGATGTCGATCTTCTGCCTGCCGGGCAGCGACTGCAGGGTGGCACTGTCGATAAGGGTGACAGTTGCGTCGGAATGCGCGGTAGCAGACGCCGTGATGCTCGCCGGCTCGGCAAGAACTGTGCGCTGTGCGATACCGTATGCGATCATTCCGAACGCGATGATGAAGCTGATGATGGCTGCGATGAACCGCACGTTGATTTCTCCTTTCGTGTTGCCGTGCTCGACAGGAGGTCGGCTACCCCTGTGTCAGACCGGGCATTCGCAGTTCATTCACTGGGATGTCGGCGGTGACGATTCGCACCAGGTGGCGAGGTCAGGGGGTTCCGGGCGCGGGGCCCGGGGTGGCAACAGACAAAGACATCACAGATTAGCGTAGCCACCCTGAGAGTGCACCGGGCGGCTAAACTCGGATGGTTCGGCTTTGCGCCATCCCTTTACTTCTAGATTCCCACGCCCTATTCATGAGGAGCACCACGTGGCCACAGACGACGAGACGTTCACTACTGCGATGCGCGGCTACAATCGCGACGAGGTCGACAGCGCCATCCAAGACCTGCGGCGCGAGCTCATCAAAGCGAACGCAGACAAGGCGGAGGCAGCAAAAGAGGTCAAGCGCCTTCACGCGACAGTGGATGATCTGCAGGCCGAAATCGAAGAGACCGGCAGCCCCACATACAGCGGGCTGGGAACGAAACTCGAGAACACCCTGCGCGTCGCCGAGGAGCAGTCGACCAGGCTGATCAGCCAGGCCGATATCGATGCTGAGAAGCTTCGCAGCAGCACACAGGCCGAGATCAACAACCTGCGCGTCGAGGCGATGGAACAGGCCGAGCGGGTGCTCGCCGATGCCCACAGCGCGGCAAATGCGTCACTCGATGCCGCCAGGCTGGAGGCGGGCGAGATCACCGCCACAGCGCAGACCGAGGCTGAAGCGATCACCCAGGACGCCCTCAGGGATGCAGCGGCCATTCGCGGTGCGGTCGCAACCGAGGCCGCCGAAGCGCGGGCAACCGCTAAACGTGAAGCCGCCGCCGTACGAGCGGAAGCTGAGCGCGAGGCAGCAGAACTCAAGGTGGTCGCGAGCCGCGAGGTCGGGGAAGCACGCGAAGCTGCAGCCGCTCTGGCGCGCGAGACCGAGCAGGGTCGCACGGAGTTCACAGCCGAGAACGAAAAGCAGTGGGGCGACCTTGCTCGCGATATCGAGCAGCAGCGCACCGACCTCGCCCGCGAGATCGACGAAGATCGCTTGCAGCTCGTGCAGAGCGCGGAGGCGCAGCGAGCCGAACTCAAGCGCGAGATCGAGGAGGCGCGTTCGAATCTCGAGCACGATGCGGCAGAAGCGCGCGCAAAGCTTGACCAGGACACCGCTGCGGCGCACTCCAAGCTCGAGCTCGATACGCGCCGGGCGCGGCAGGAAATGCAACAGGAGACCGCAGAGGCGCGAGCGAAGCTCGACGCAGAGATCACAGCGGAGCGGGCGAGCCTCGCGCACGACATCGAGCAACAGCGCACGAATGTCGCGCGTGAAATCGAGGCGATGCAGGCGGAGGTCACGCTCGAGTCTGAAAAGGTCCGGGCACAGCTCGCGCACGACACGGCAGAATCGCGAACCAAACTCTCGCTCGACGCTGAGCAGGCGCGGACAGATCTGGATGTGGAGCTGAAGTCCCGCAGGGACGAAGCTGAAAAGGAGTTCCTCGCACGGCACCAGGAAGCCGTGTCGCAAACCCAGAAGTACCTGGATGATGCGAATGCGCAGCTCGCCGAAGCCATCGGGACCACCAACGAGAAGCGCCAGGAGGCGACATCCGTGATCGCCGAGGCACGGGCCACTGCGAGCGCGCTCATCGAAAAGACGACGAATGACGCTTCTGCGACCATTGCGGCGGCCGACGCGAAATCACGTGAACTGGTCAAGGATGCCGAGAAGCGAACAGCACAACTCGTGGCAGACGCCGAAGAGCGCATGGCGCAAATCAGGATCGAGCGTGAATCTGTCGCCGGCTACTTCGAGAGTCTCCGCGGTGTTCTCTCGCAGGCCGAGAAAGTTGCATCAGAGCAGTGAAGATCCAGAACGCTTTCAGGATTGGGCTCCTGGGTGGGCTTGGCGTGCTGGTTGCGCTCGCAATCGGTGCCGCCATCACGACCCTGTCGACGATTCTCACCTACATCGGTGCTGCGCTCTTTCTCGCGCTTGGTATTGATCCGGCCGTCTCGTGGCTCGAGCGCCACCGGTTTCCCCGCTGGGCGGCCATCCTGACCGTCATCGTCGGCATCCTGGCGATCTTCGTCGGACTCGTCTTCGCCGTTGTGCCGGTGATCACCGATCAGGTCGGCGCCCTGATCAAGAATCTTCCGGACTTCATCACGACGGTCAGCAAGGCGACCTGGATCAAGGATGCCCAGCACAACCTGCCGAGCTTCATCGACCTCAAGAGCCTCATCGACGGGGCCGTGTCATTCGTGCAGAAGAACCTGACGACGATCGGCGGCGGAATCTTCGCCGTCGGAATCAGCATCGCCAGCGGTGTCACCGGGCTCGTGATCATCTTCATCCTCACGCTGTACTTCGTCGCATCCCTGTCGAGCATGAAGCGCGGCTTCTATCGGCTGGTTCCGGCCACCCGGAGGGCAGGATTCTCCGATCTTGCCGAACAGATCAGTGCGCAGGTCGGTCGTTACGTCGTCGGCCAGGGCACTATCGCCGTCATCAACGGACTCGCCACGTTTCTGTTCCTGTCGATCCTGTCGATTTTCGGGGCCAAGTATCCGGCCCTGTTCGCGTTCATCGGATTCCTGTTCGCACTCGTTCCCCTCGTCGGTACGCTCTCCGGCAGTGTCATCATCGTGCTCAGCACGCTCCTTCTCGCCGGCCCGAACCCGGCGATCGTCGCGGCGATCTACTACCTCGTCTACATGCAGGTCGAGGCATACATCGTCACTCCGCGCGTTATGGGCCGGGCGGTGAAAGTGCCGGGTGCAATTGTGGTCATCGCTGCGCTCGCCGGTGGATCGCTGCTCGGAATCCTTGGAGCACTCATCGCGATTCCGGTCGCCGCAGCGGTGCTGCTGATTATCGACCAGGTCCTGGTTCCGCGGCAGAACGAGCTGTAGCTTCTTGCGGCTGGCCAGTCGTCACGGCAGATCAGTCGGCAATGGCAGCGCTGCCGGGTTCAGCCGCAGCACGATCTCGCTGAGCACTCGTCTGGTCTGCGTCTCGCCCACCCAGAGGTGCTTTCCACCCTCGACCGCCACGAACTCCACCTCGGGAACCACAACGAACTTCGCCGCGGCCTTCGCCGGGCGGAGGTAGTCGTCGAACTCCGGAATCACCGCAACGAGTCGCTTGCCGCTTCCTGCCCAGGCCGCCAATTCGGCATCTGACGTGCGATGAAGAGGTGGGGAGAGCAGGATGGCGCCATCGACAGGCTGATCAAGGCCCCACTTGAGCACGACCTCCGTGCCGAAAGACCACCCGACAAGCCAGGGGTGTGGCAGCCCGCGTTCGGTGACGAGACGCACTGCGGCCGCGAGATCGAAACGTTCGGCTAAGCCGTCGCCGAAGATGCCGCCTGACGTTCCCCGTGGTGATGTCACTCCGCGGAAGTTGAACCGGAGCACGGCGAGATCCGCCATCGCCGGCAGCCTGGCCGCAGCTTTGCGGATGATATGGGAGTCCATGAAACCCCCGGCGGTCGGCAGCGGGTGCAGAGCGACGATGGTGGCAACCGGTTCCCGGGCGAGCGGCAGTGAGAGCTCACCGACCAGGGTGAGGCCGTCAGCGGTGTGCAGCTCGACATCCTCGCGCCGCGCCGGAAGCTCGACGCTACCCCGAATCTCGGTCATGCGATCTTCCAGCAGTGCGAATGCCAGTGGCGGCGTGCCGCGAGGTCATCCGCCTCCCCCATTAGTCCGTCTGCCCGCCACGCGACGATATGCGGCGTGCCCGGTGTGACCTCGAGCCCGCAGCCGGGGCAGACATAGGATTTCGCAGCCGAGACAGCGGAGACCGGCTGCACGTTCCACTGGCCGTCGCGTTTCTGCTCCGTGCGTTTCGCCCCAAACAACACTCTCGAGGGGTCGAAGTCATCATCGGGGGACTCTGCACCACGGCGAGGTCGGTTCGAACGGGGCACCAACCCAGCTTAAGACCTGACGCCATCCTGATCATCGACGACTCCGGGCCTGGTCTCCTCGAAATCGAGCAGGGCGTATTGGGTCAGGTTGGCGGTCACCCAGCAAACGTAACCGGAGGCCACTCCTTCGCCGAGGGTCCCAGCCCTCGGTCAGTATGGAGAGGTCAGTACCAGTTGCTGGCCTGGCTGTGCGCCCACGCAGCGCAGGGGCTGCCGTAGCGACCCTTGATGTACCCGAGGCCCCAGGTGATCTGCGTTGTTGCGTTGGTCTGCCAGTCCGCCCCGGCTGACGCCATCTTCGAGCCGGGAAGAGCCTGCGGGATGCCGTACGCGCCGCTGGCGTTACCAGCCGTCGTGCTCCAGTGCGATTCGCGGTTCCAGAGGGAGACGAGACAGGAGAACTGGTCACTGCCCATCCCCATCGACAGCAGCATGTTGTATGCGATGAGCTGCGCTTCGCCGACCGGCACACTCGCGGCCGGAGCAGCAGCGGCCGCGGCGACCGCCGCCACCACCACCTTGCGCGTCACTCCGTAGCCATCCCGAATAGCCTGGGCGGTGTAGTTGCCTTGCACCGCGAGTTTCTGCACATGACCGTGGCTGACTGTGGCAGCCGAAGCTACCTGCACCTGGTCTGGAGCGAACACCAGCACGAGAACGAGCGTCAGTGCTGCGGTGAATGCGAAGAGCGGCAGCGAGCGACGCTGCCGACTATTCCGCCCAAAAAGCTCGGTCCGGACCCCTTGAACAGCGGCCTGGGACGACAAGACCCTCGCGTGTATACCCACAGTTCTAAAATTTTAGCCCAGATCGCCCGAAAAGGCCCATCAGACTCAGCGCACTGCCAACATGACGTTGACGACGGAGTCCAGAAGCAGGTCGACCTGCGCCTCCCGATAACCACCCATTTTCGGGCTGAATGCGACCGTGCGCACCTCGTCGATGCTCATGGGCTTGCCCTCCTGAAAGTAGGCAGTAAGTCGCGTCGAGAATGCATCGACCTGCTTGCGGTCATATCCGGATCCCAAGAAACTCACCCGATCGAACAGGTGGCCAGCCGGTCGGGAGAGCCGCGAGAGAATCTCCTGTGCGATGGTGCGTGCCTCGGCGTACCAGGCCTGATCGCCGAGCTGCTGCACTGCCCGCTCGCGCTCACGATTAGCGAAAGCATCTTCGAGTCGCTCGAGAGCAGCATCCACCTGCAGGGGCGAATAGCCGCCCTTCTCCATGGCGAACGCCACCTGGCGGATGCTGGTAGCACTCAGCGCAACCGGCGCGTTGACATCAGCGGTGTACGCCTGCCGAGCATCCTCGAGAAAATCTTCGACCTGGTCGACTCTATAGCCGCGACGGGAGCTACGGGTGCGGGGGAAGGTATTACTCACCCGTCTATTGTGCCCTACCGGTTCGGCAAATCGCCTCAGGACGCCATCCAGGAGAACGCCTGGAAGAGCACATAGGCCGCTGCTGCGCTCGGCAACGTCGAGTCCAGCCTGTCGAGAAACCCTCCGTGGCCGGGGAGGAAGGTTGAGATGTCCTTGATTCCGAGATCACGCTTGATGAGCGATTCGGTGAGGTCGCCGATGGTTGCTGTGAACACCATCACAGCACCGAACACGAGACCGAACCACCACGGCAGGTGGAGCATGAAGATGGCCAGAAGAACGCCGGCGAGCAGCGCGGCAACAACCGACCCGGCGAACCCCTCCCAGGTCTTCTTAGGGCTGATCTTCGGAGCCATCGGATGCTTGCCGAACAGCAAACCGGAGGCGTATGCCCCCGTGTCGATGCCGACCACCACGATCAGGAACGCCAGCGTCCAGAACTGTCCAGTGGGTTCGCGCGTGAGCAGCAGGGTGAACATCGCGAGAAAGGGCACATAGGCCTGCACCAGGATGCCGCCGCCGATATCTTTCCAGAACATCGAAACTGAGACACGATGACTCGGGCGCAGCAGTTCGACGGTGCGCCAGAACGACACGAACACCATCGCGCCGAGCCATACCAGCCAGGCGCCACCAGGACCCCAGAAGAACGCGGCGGGTACAACCGCCACGCCGCCGATAATCGTCGCAATGCGCGGTACGTCCCTGCCGGCGAAACGCAGCGCACTGGCGAGCTCGTACGCCGTGAAGCCGATAAGCAGGGCGGCGAAGACCATGAAGAATGCTTTGACGACCAGGAGGCTTGCCAACAGTCCGCCGCCGAGCACGAGCCCGATCAGAATAGCCACCGGGAGGTTGCGCCCGGTGCGTGCCTCTATGCGCTCCTGGGTTGCGTCGATTTGAGCTCGGGTGGCAGCGACCTGGGTCTTGAAGTCCTCTTCGAGCACGTGCACTCGAGCATCCATCTGGGCCCGCCTGAAGATGCGGCGTCCGGTGGAGACCTTCGGCTGGACTCCCTCGGGAAGAGGAGCTTGATCAGGAGGCTGAGGTTGATCAGGAGCGCGAGTCATCAGACCTCGAGTAGCTCGGCTTCCTTTTTCTTCAGGGCGTCATCGATCGCATCGATGTGTGTTTTCGTGGTGACCTCGAGCTCTTTTTCACCGCGCGCGATCTCATCCTCGCCGACCTCTTTTTTGAGAGCGTCAAGTTCATCCTTGGCCGTTCTCCGCAGGTTACGGATCGCGATCTTCGCGTCTTCGCCCTTGGCCCGAACGATCTTCACGAATTCCCGGCGGCGCTCCTCGGTGAGCTCGGGAAGCGTCACCCGAACGATGGTGCCGTCGTTGCCGACGTTCGCACCGAGGTTCGGCGCATTCGTAATCGCCTTCTCGATCTCTTTGAGCGCACCCTTGTCGTACGGAGTCACGAGCAGAGTGCGCGCCTCGGGGTTGTTCATTCCAGCAAGCTGGCCGAGCGGGGTGGGCGTTCCGTAATAGTCGACCAGGATCTTCTGAAATAGGGCCGGGTTCGCGCGGCCAGTGCGAACATTGCTGAAGTCGTCTTTGGCAGCCTCGACCGACTTGTGCATCTTCTCTTTGGCCTCTGCCAAAACGTCGCTAATCACGGTGACAGTTTAGTTGTTCTTCGCAGGGGTACTCAGTTGCTGACGAGCGTGCCGATACGGTCCCCAGCGATCGCCTTCGTGAGGTTGCCCGCTGGCTCCATGCCAAAAACCACCATCGGCATTTTATTGTCCATGCACAGGCTGAACGCAGTCGAATCGACCACCTTGAGCCCCTGCACGAGGGCCTCCTGGTAGGTGATCTCGTCGATACGCCTGGCATCCGGGTTGCTACGCGGGTCGGCGTCGTAGACGCCATCCACACCGTTCTTCGCCACGAGCACGACATCCGCTTCGATCTCGAGGGCGCGCTGAGCGGCCACGGTATCGGTGGAGAAGTATGGCAGGCCGGCGCCGGCGCCAAAGATTACAACCCGGCCCTTCTCGAGGTGCCGCTCTGCCCGGCGGGGGATGTAGGGCTCAGCAACCTGGGTCATTGAAATCGCAGACTGCACCCGGGTGGCGGCTCCGGCCTGCTCCAGAAAATCCTGGAGGGCGAGGGCGTTCATGACAGTGCCGAGCATGCCCATGTAGTCGGCGCGACCACGATCCATCCCCCGCTGGCTAAGTTCAGCACCGCGGAAGAAGTTGCCACCGCCGACCACGATCGCGATCTCGACGTCGTGCGAAGCTGCGGCGATCTCTTTGGCTAGGGCGCTAACGACATCCGGATTCACTCCGAGCGAGCCACCGCCGAACGCCTCCCCCGAAAGTTTGAGCAGAACGCGTCTCTTCTTGTCAGTCATCCTGCTCCCTCGGTGAAATGGCTCGTTACAGGTTAACGCAGAAGCGGGTCGGGCTCGGTGAGATCTCATCCGCGTAGTACGACGGTGAGGCCTCGACAAGCTCGACCCGCTGTGGTGATGCTTTAAGCGCCGACCTTGAAGCGCACGAAGCCCTGGACCGTGAGGCCCGAGTTCTTCAACACTGTTGCGATCGACTGCTTGTTGTCGCGCGCGTAATCCTGCTCCGGAAGCACGACCTGCTTGAAGAACGCGTTGACGCGACCCTCGATGATCTTCGGAAGCGCAGCCTCTGGCTTTCCCTCGTTGCGGCTGATCTCCTCGACGATGCGACGCTCAGCCTCGACGTCGGCCGCCGGAACCTCGTCGCGGGTGAGGTATTGCGGGTCGGCAAATGAGACGTGCTGCGCAATGCTGCGAGCGGTCTCGGCGTCGTCACCCGCGTATCCGACGACCACGCCGACCTGCGGTGGCAGGTCTTTGTTTGTCTTGTGGAGGTAAATCGCGAACTTCTCACCCTTCACTACCGCGAGGCGGCGGAGAACAATCTTTTCGCCCAGGATCGCCGCCTCGTTGCTGATGAGCTGCTCAACGGTGTCGGCTCCGACCGAGGCCGCGAGGCCCTCCTCTGGCGACGTCGCACCAGCGGCGACAACCGCGTCGAGAACCGTGTTACCCAGGGTGACGAACTTCTCGCCCTTCGCAACGAAGTCGGTCTCGCAGGAGAGTTCGATGATCGTCGTCTCCGAGCCATTCTCCTTCGCAGCGATCAGACCCTCGCTGGTTGAACGGTCAGCGCGCTTCGCGTTGCCCTTCGCGCCTTTGAGACGAAGGAGTTCGACGGCCTTCTCAAGGTCGCCACCCGCCTCGACAAGCGCATTCTTGGTCTCTACCATGCCGGTGCCGAGGCGCTCGCGCAGGGTTTTGAGGTCGTCCAGGCTGAAATCTGCCATGGGGATGTTCCTTACTTCTTTGCTGCGGCGGCAGGCTTCGCTGCTGCCTTCGGGGTGGTGGCGACCTTCTCGGCCTTGTCGGAGCTGGCCTTCTCGGCAGGGGTGACCTTCTCAGCCGGGGTTGCTTCGGCTTCGAGGCGGGCTTCAGTCTCGTCGTCGGTTTCGACCTTGTGCTCGACGACGATGGTCTCATCGGCAGCAGCCTCGTGCTCAGCGACAACGGCGTCAGCGTCATTCTCTTCGACCGGCACCTCAGACGCGATGACCTCTGCGACAGCCGCGGCATCCGCAGTTCCGGTCACTGCACCGTCGACCGCTTCGATCTTCTCAGCCTCAGTGCTCGGGGTCTCAGAGGCTGCAAGCAGCTCGGCCTCCCACTCGGCGAGAGGCTCGACGGCAGAGACGTTTCCGTCTTCCGACTTCTGGTGGCGCTGGATCAGGCCCTCGGCAGCGGCATCGGCAATGATGCGAGTAAGCAGGCCGACCGAACGGATCGCGTCGTCGTTACCCGGGATCGGGTAGCTGACCTCGTCTGGGTCGCAGTTGGTGTCGAGGATCGCAATGACCGGGATGCCCAGCTTGTGCGCCTCGTCGATGGCGAGGTGCTCTTTCTTGGTGTCGACGATCCAGATCGCCGAGGGGGTCTTCGTGAGGTTGCGGATTCCGCCGAGCGAGCGCTGCAGCTTGACTAGTTCTCGGCGCTGGATGAGCAGCTCCTTCTTGGTGTAACCGCGGGTCGTGTCGTCGAAGTCGATCTCTTCGAGCTCTTTCATGCGGGCGAGACGCTTTGACACCGTCTGGAAGTTGGTGAGGAGCCCTCCGAGCCAGCGCTGGTTCACATAGGGCTGGCCGACGCGCTTTGCCTGCTCCTCGATCGAACCCTGTGCCTGCTTCTTGGTGCCGACGAAGAGAATGGTGCCGCCGTGGGCGACCGTCCCCTTGACGTAGTCATAGGTCTTGTCGATGTACTGCAGCGACTGCTGCAGGTCGATGATGTGGCTTCCGCTGCGCTCAGTCAGGATGAAGCGCTTCATTTTCGGGTTCCAGCGACGCGTCTGGTGCCCGAAGTGCACGCCGCTGTCGAGCAGCTGGCGAATGGTTACAACGGCCATGGCCGATTCCTTCTCCGCACGCAGACTTTTACTGTGCCTGGGCACAGCGCTGCGCGCTTATCTCAGTTTTTTCCTGACCCCGGTCGGGGCCTGAACCTGGTGCCCCTGACACGCCCGCTCGCTCGTGTTCATTCACACGGGGAAGACTGGTGGACGACGTTCTGTAATTCTGGGCACGCGTAGTCACCGCGCAAGCGAGGTGCTCCGAGAACTATACCACCGCTCCCCCACCGACTTTCAGCCGGTTCAGGTTCACACCGAGCATCACAGATGCGGCATCCGCAGCACCCTTCCGTTGCAGCCTTGGCGGGTGTTGATCCCGACCGCGGCCGTCAGGCGCCCCCGGCATGGTTGCTTCACGATCCTGTTCGCGCTCGTGCTGCTCTCTGGGCTGCTTCTTGGGCTGGTCCTCGGGCTCCTCCCTGGTTTCCTTCCAGCGGCGGCGCAGGCAGACGCCGCGGCGGGGGCACAGTCTTGGGCGTGGCCGGTCGGGGTGCCGCACGCTGTCATCCGGCCATTCGTCGCGCCAGCGTCTGTGTACGCGGCGGGCCACCGCGGCATCGATATCTCGTCAGCTGCGGCGGCGCCGGTCTTTGCCCCGGATGACGGAGTGGTTTTCTTCGTCGGCACTGTCGTCGACCGACCTGTGCTCTCGATCACTCACGCCGGTGGTCTCGTGTCGAGCTTTGAGCCGGTGTTATCAAAACTACCGGTCGGCTCCGTTGTGCATCGAGGCGAGCAGGTCGGTGTGCTGGGAGTCGGCGGGCACTGCGCTGCCGCCTGCCTGCACTTCGGTGTGCGCGTGCACGGGGAATACGTCTCGCCGCTCAACTACCTGGGCGGCATCCCGCGTTCGGTGCTGTTGCCGACTCGGCTTATCGTGGGGAGGTGACAAGTCGACGTGAATCAGCCCAGCGACTCAACATCCCGCTCGAGATGGCTGAGCGCCACGGGCTGCCTGCCCGGATGACCCCGGCCGAACTCGACGCCCTCGAGGCGGATCCGCCGGCGTGGCTCGTGCAATCCCGTGCGAACCGCACCTCCAAGCGGCCGGTCTGGGTCACACTCACCTGCGACATCTGCGGTTTCAGCGAGGCGTCGCGCCCGAAGAAGTGGTGGCCGGAGTTCACATACCTGAGCTGCACCCATCACGACATCTGGGACCTGCCCGATCCCGCTCCCGGCCTTGTCCGTGCAGAGCTCGATGGGGTTGGCGCGTCGTTCGTCGGGGTCGTCGACAGCTGAGGGCAGGGTGTGCTCTCAGTCACCCGCCGCCTCTCCCCTCTCGTCTCGGCGCCTCTCGTCTCTCCCCTCTCGCCCAAATGGGCCGGTTGGCCCATTCGCGCAGGCTGCCTGCCCTCGCGGCGGGGAAATCGGCTCGCGGACGGCTTAGCTACGCCGTCCGCCAGTCGATTTC
>JAYTRC010000076.1:0-25394 GCA_043746355.1 Lacisediminihabitans sp.
CATCCCGGTTGGGTGCGGGAGAGATGGCGGGCCTGAGCGAACTGAAGAGGGCATTGATGTCGTCCTGTGAGCCTTCCTCCGGAAAGTCGGCGATTCGCGTCGAGACGCTGCGAATCGCTGTCAATCTGTCTGCCAGGGCGGCGAAGGCGAACGGTTTCACGAGGTAATGGGTTACGCCGAGTCGGAGCGCGGCCCTGACGTTTTCGATGTCGTTCGCGGCTGAGATGACGAGTATCGCAGGAGGGAGAGGACGAGTTGCAAGCTGCCGAACCAGTGCCAGCCCGTCGCCGTCGGGCAGATAGATGTCGAGCAGAATCAGGTCGGGAGACAACGAGTCGTTGAGAGCAATAGTCTCCGCTGCGGTGTGGGCTTCTCCCACCACCTGAAAGCCCTCCAGGCGTTCGACAAATCCCACGTGCACGGATGCGACACGGTAGTCATCGTCGACGACGAGCACTTTTATCGGCGCGTTATTCATGGCAAGACCTCGGCAGGCACGATCGTCGGCTGCGGGATGACGACAGTGAACCTGGCGCCTGGCCCTCCCGTGACGGATACCCAGCCGCCTAGTTTGCTGGTGGTCTGGTCTACCAGCGAAAGCCCGAGGCCGACGTGTCGCACGAGCGAACCTCGCTTGGTTGTATATCCCTTGGTGAAAATCTGCCGAATCGCGCCCCGTGGCACTCCTGGCCCATTGTCGGAGACGGTAATGACCATCGATTCGGCTGACTCGACGATGCTGACCTCCACTCGCCGGGGCGCGGGGGTGTCCCGGAGAGCGTCGAAGGCGTTGTCGATCAAATTGCCCAGGATCGTGATCAACGCGTGAACCCTGCTGGGTGCCTCGCCCAGGTCAGTTTCAGGAGAGATCTGGAGTTCGATGCCGCGTTCACGAGCTTCGGCGACCTTACCCAGCATGAGCCCCATAATCTGTGGCGCCCTCACTCTCTGCCGGAGTGCCTGGTCGAAGTCTGCCGTCATTCCGTGGATCTCCTGCACGTAACTCAATGCCTCCGACGCACGGTCGAGTTCGAGGAGGCCAGCGATTGCATGCAGTCGATTGGAGAATTCGTGCTGCTGCGCGCGCATCGATTCGGTCAGGCTTCGCTCACCGTCGAGTTCTCGCGTCAATGCCTCGACATCCGTGCGGTCCTGCAGCGTCAGCACGGCTCCGTGCGGCCGCCCGGCCAAGATCACTGGCATGCGATTGACAACGAGGGAGTGGTCGTCGGTAATGACGATCGCGTCTGCCACGACCGTCGTGCCGGTGAGTACGTCTACGAGGTGACCGGGCTCGAGAACGTCTTCGATGCGCCGACCGACGGCGGCAACAGGAAGCCCGAGGAGGCGCTGGGCCTCATCGTTGACGACGCTGATTCGACCGCCAGGGTCGATCGCGAGCACACCTTCCCGAATGCCGTGAAGAGTGGCTTCGCGTTCCTGAAGCAATCGGGCGATCTCATCCAGCTCGAGCCCGAACGTTCTTCGTTTGAGAAGGCTGGCGAGGGCGAACGATGCGACGACACCGATGCCGAGAACAACGGTGATCCAAATGACGTAAGTGGGAAGTTGACGCAGCAGGTCTCCTGAAACAGAGCTCTCCTGGATGCCTACGGAGACTTCACCGACCACATTTCCCGACCCGGAAAAGAGCGGAACACGCGCATTCGCTGTGACGCCGGTGGATCCCGAATTGATGCCAAGATGCACCTTTCCGTCACGAGCCATAATCGGCTCGCTCACTTTCTTACCGATAAGAGCGGGATCGGGGTGCGAGTGGCGAACGCGATTCATGTCGATGACGACCACGTACGAAGCCCCGGTTCGCCGGGCAGCAGCCGTTGCAAGAACCTGCACCGTGTTGCCGCACGGCGGCGTTGAAGTCGAGAGGCAGTCACGAATCGTCGGATTTTCGGCGAATGTCTGCGCGATTGCGGCTGCGCGGGCCTGATATTCGACGTCGAGCTGCTGCCTGGCGGTCTGGGCGAACAGCAGGAAGCCGACAGCCAGCGAGACAGCCAGAATCACGATTTGAGCCAGGAGGATCTGGCTCGACAGTTTTCTGACCCGGCGTCGCATCATCGCTCATTATGACTCCACCTCTCTCAGAATCGGGCTGCGCAGAATGCGCATAACCGGGCAGATTGCGCGCAACGGGCCAATAGGGCAGAAGCGAGACACAGACCGCGGCTAGCTTCCATGCTGATGACGCACGAAGTGCACAGACAGAGAGGTCTCATGCAGATGAGCGACGGAAGACCCATGCCCGTCAGTGCGGGTGTGGACGAACCGGATGATGCGGTGCGAATCGAGATCAGGCAGCTGACGAAACGCTTCCTGACACCGAAAGGCGAACCGTTCACCGCGATCAAAGACGTGACCATGACCGTTGAACCCGGTCAGTTCTGCGCGATCGTCGGCCCGACCGGATGCGGCAAATCGACGACACTCGCACAGGTCTCCGGCCTCGAGCACCCGAGCGCAGGCTCAGTTTTCGTCGGAGGTCAGCCGGTGACCGGCATCACCAGCGGCGTCAGCTACATGTTCCAGACTGACTCGTTGTTTCCGTGGAAGACAGTGCTCAACAATGTGATGATCGGCCCTGTTCTGCTCGGCACTCCCAAGCGTGAAGCGACCATCCTGGCCCGGGACTGGCTACGGAGGGTCGGGCTCGCCGGCTTCGAGGACCGCTACCCGCACCAGCTCTCCGGAGGCATGCGAAAGCGCGTCGCAATGGCGGCAGCGCTGATCAACCGGCCCCGGATCCTTCTGATGGATGAGCCGTTCGGCGCACTCGACGTGCAAACCAAGGCGATCATGCAGAACGAGTTGTTGCAGCTCTGGGAAGAACTGCGCCCTTCGGTGCTCTTCATCACCCACGACCTCGATGAAGCAGTGGTCCTCTCGGATCGCGTGGTGATCATGACGAGCAGCCCCGGCTCTGTGAAAGACGTATTCGACATCGATCTGCCTCGCCCGCGCGGCGATGTGCAGGCTATCCGGCACGAAGAGCGGTTTCTCGAACTCCAAGGCCAGATCTGGGAATCACTACGCGCTGAGGTCACCACGGCCTACGCGCAGACAGCGGGTGCAGCATGACCACTTCGACACTCTCGGCACTGGCGCCGGAGCAGGACTTCGATATGCAGGTGACGGCTCATCGGGCACGCACCCGCCGTGCGGCCTGGATCTGGGTGGGCAGGGTCGCCGTCGCCGTGGTCTCCATCGGTGGCTGGCAGCTCACGACATCCCTCGGTATCGTCGACAAGTTCTTCTACGGTCAGCCGTCGATGATCTGGGACAGCCTCGTTCACCTTTTCACCGTCGGCACCGCTTTCGGCACGATCTGGGAGAACCTCGGGGTGACGGTCGAGGAGGCGTTTTTCGGCTTCCTCCTCGGAACAGTGATCGGGATTGTCATCGGCATCCTGTTCGGGTCGAATAAGTATCTGGCCTCTGTCTTCGGCCCGTATATCAAGGTGCTGAATTCGATCCCTCGTATCGTGCTCGGCTCCATTTTCATCGTGGCATTCGGGCTCGGTGTATTCCCGAAAGTGCTGCTCGCCGCGGTGCTGGTGTTCTTCGTGGTCTTCTTCAACGCTTTCCAGGGCGTCAGGGAGGTCGACCAGAACCTCGTCGCCAACGTGCGAGTACTCGGCGCATCCCCACTGCAGGTCGCACGTCACGTCACTATCCCGTCTGCTATGACCTGGATCATCGCCAGCCTGCACACCGCGTTCGGCTTCGCCATCATCGGTGCGCTGGTCGCCGAGGTGCTCGGGGCCCAACATGGCATCGGGTTGATCATCAGCCAGGCGCAGGGCACCTTCGACCCGAACACGGTGTTCGCCTGCATGGTCATCACGGCCGTCGTCACGCTCGTCGCCGAGTACCTGATCACGCTCCTCGAACACACCATCCTGAAGTGGCGTCCGCCGAGCCGTTCAGAGGCCCAGGCGATCTGACTTTTCCCTCCGCACCGCAATCACCCACGCCGAAAACTTTCGGCACCATGAAAGGAAAAAAAGTGCATCCAATGATGAAGCGCACAATCCCCGCTGTCGCGGCCGCCGGCATCCTCGCGATCAGTCTCGCGGCCTGCTCGGCCGGAGGCAGCAGCACCGCTGGCTCGAGCAGCTCGGCCGCGATTCCCACCGTCAAGATGATGGTCGGTGGCATCGATAAGCAGATCTACCTGCCATACCAGCTCGCCCAGAGCCTCGGCTTCTACAAGAAATACGGCGTCAACATGGAGCTGTCTACAGAACAGAACGGCGGTGTCGGAGCAGAGGATGCGATGGCTTCGGGTTCGGTCGACCTGGCCGGTGCCTGGTACATCCACACCGTCGACTTCCAGACGAAGGGCAAAGACGTCATCAACCTGGTTCAGCTCTCGGGTGCCCCGGGAGAGCGGGAGATGTGCACTGCCAAAAGTGGGGTCAAGTCCGCTGCGGACTTCAAGGGCAAGAACCTCGGCGTGACCGACCTTGGTTCGGGAACGGATGAACTGACACAGTTCATCGCATCGAAGCAGGGTATCTCGCGCAGTCAGTATCAGACGGTGGCTGTCCACGCCGGAACGACCGCGATCGCCGCGCTGCAGCGTGGCTCCGCCGACTGCGTCATGACCACCCAGCCGACGGTCGGCGCGATCACCTCACTCAAGGTCGGGACGACCGCAGTCGATCTGGCGACCGCGGCCGGGGCCACTAAGGCCCTCGGTGGCGACTGGCCAGCGGCGGGGCTCCTGGCCCGTGCCGACTGGGTGAAAGCCAACCCGGATGCCGCGCAGAAAGTGGTGGACGCCCTCGTCGCGACCATGCACTGGATCAACACGCACTCTGCCGCGGACATCGCGAACAAGCTCCCGGCCGCGTTCGTTGAGAATTCGACGATAACGAAGGCGCAGTACATCGCCGGACTGACTACAGACAAGGGCCAGTTCCTGCCAGACGGAGTGATGCCCGCCGGCGGGCCGAAGGTGATCTTCGCAATGGAGAAGGCGCTCGGGGTCGACACGTCGAAGGTGACTATCGCCAACACCTTCACCAACAAGTACGCATTTGCTGCCAACAAGCTCGAGGGCTTCACGACCACGACCAAGCCTGCTGGGGCGAACGGCTAGCAGAAGTCGCCAAACAACTGTGGGCCTGCGCTGCCGCGTGGGCCCACAGTTGTGCCACGGTGGGAGCAGGCGAGCGCCCGCGCAACGCACTGCATGTAACAACACCAGAGGTGACGGGCGCGGCGTCGTCTCGGATGATTCTTAGAAGTCTCTGGGCAGGGTAGAACAATGACCCGCAGCAAAGTGCCCGAGATCACGGCCCTGTTCTGGATCGTCAAAGTGCTCACCACGGGCATGGGAGAAACGACGTCAGATTACTTCGTGCTCAATTTCGACCCGATAATCGCGGTGTTGGTCGGCTTCGTGGTGTTCGTGGCTGCGCTGGCGCTGCAGTTCGCAACGAAACGATACATCCCTGCCGTCTACTGGTTCACGGTGGCCATGGTGAGCGTGTTCGGCACGATGGCGGCGGATGTCACCCACATCGTCTTGGGCGTGCCGTATTTTGCGTCTACCGGGGCGTTCGCGGTCGCGCTCGCTGCGGTCTTCATCGCCTGGTACCGGGTTGAGGGCACGCTCTCGATACACAGCATCACGTCCAGGCGGCGGGAAGCCTTCTACTGGGCGACTGTACTGGTGACGTTCGCGCTCGGAACTGCCGTTGGTGACCTCACCGCGACCACGCTGCACCTCGGATACTTCGCATCGGGCATCGTGTTCGCCGTGGTTATCACTATCCCGGCCTTGGCATTTCGGTTGTTCAGCCTCAATGCCGTTGTCGCGTTCTGGTTCGCTTACATCGTCACGCGCCCGCTCGGCGCGTCTTTCGCGGACTGGATTGGCGTATCCACCGCGCGGGGCGGCCTCGCCTGGGGCACCGGCCCGGTCAGTCTGGCGCTCGCTGCAATCATTGTTGTGCTGGTGGTAATACTCAGCGCGCGAGCACGCTCGGAGGAGTTATCGCCCCGACTCGGATTCACGGTCGACGGTGACCTCAGAGAGAGTCGCGACTGAGAACCAGATGATCCCCGCGACAACGGCGAGCACCACGACTGCGATAACAATGAGCCAGATCATCGGGATACTTCCCTTTCGTCAGGACGCCATCAGTCTTATCGGAGTACTCCCAGAAAGTCCACAGGAAATACAGCATTCTCGAACTCGTCCGTAACCTGCCTGGTGTACTCAGCGACGTTGAGACTGGCAGGGGTCAGCTCCCCATCGAGGAAGGAGAGCATTCCTGCTGCGAGCGAGTCGTCATCTTGGTCAACCACCTCAATCTCACCCTTGTCGAGAGCGTCGCCTACCGATCGAAATGCCACTGCCACGATGGGCAAGCCGACGATCGCAGCCTCGAGCAACACCATCGGCTGCCCCTCATAGTCGCTCGACAGCACGAAGCAGTCAGCAGCGGCGACAATGGGAAACGGGTTTTGGTATGGGCCTGCAAGGAAGGCGACCTCGTCGAGTTTGAGGGCCTTTATAAGGTCGTCGAGCTCTGACCTCAGGGGGCCATAGCCGACCACGATCAGCCGAGCATCCGGTCGGGCGGCATGCACCGTGGCGAAGGCGCGCAAGAGCCTTGCCTGGTTCTTCTCGGTCGAAAACCGGCCGACGCTGACGAACCAGTTCGCGCCGGCATGGTGCTCGAGTTCGTCAACCCAGTCTGGGACAACGGCGTCTCCGGTGCTCTTATCGAGGGGGTGTCCATCAAGCTCAGAGAGGTCGTGGGTGACTCCCTCGAGCACACGGGTCTCGTCGACGAGGTTGCGCGCGAACGTGAAACAGTTTGGGTCGATTCCGTACTCGTGGGCGAGCGACGTGCGGTTGACGTCGCTCAAGCTGGGAGATACAGACACGAGGCGGTCGAATTGCGGATAGAGCGCAAAGACAGCCCTCAGCCCGCGAGCCATCCTGGTGCGTCCGCGGATCACGCGATGCTCTTCCGCTGCCATGTCGTTGTGCAGCCAGATCGATCGCAACCCTCGGGGTGAGTGCAGCATCAAGGTCGCCCAAAACGCGCTGTATCCGCTGAAGTCGGCAACGGCATCGAAGTCGGCGTCACCGAAGCAGCGGTTCCACTCGTCATCCCACAAACGCGACTGGTCCATCGAACCGTGGTGGCTGTCGGCACGGCCCCTGCGCTCGGAATGCTTGCGTCTCAGGTGGGGTGCCTTGCTTCCGTTCATCCCGCCGATGCGATGAAACTGGCGAACTCGAGGGTCGATGAGCGCCTGGTTGCTGCGCTGCTGCTCACCGACCGGTCGCCCGATGACGACAGAGACATCGAAGCGATCGTGGTCGATGGCATGCAGCAGGTTGAGCGCAGAACTGGTGATTCCGTTAGACCTCATGCCGCCAAGGAAGAGCAACAGGCGATGCCGAGTATCGTCACGGAGTGAGATCGTGTGCGCGGTGTCCGGCCGGTTCCTGAAGACGGCGTCGATCACCTTTTCGGTGGCGTGACCATCGTCAAGAGAAGCGAATCGCTTCCGCCAGGCCCTGTAGGTGGGGTGTGCAGTGAGGTCGAGCACCCCGCGAGCGTTGCCCTCGATGGCCTCCGCGACGTCGGAAAGAGCCGAGAACACCGGTCCGGGCAGGTCACTGGGCGAAAAGTATGTACCTCGCGACTGCGAGTAGTCCTCGGCATCTGGCGTGTAGAAAATCACCGGCCGGTCGCTCGCGAGATAGTCGAAGAATATTGACGAATAGTCGGTGACGAGCACGCTGGTCACACCGAGAATCAGATTGGTCGGAAGATCGTTCGACACCAGGATGCCGTTGAACTCGGGTCGTTCCCCCGCATACGCATGCACAGCCTGGTGGGTTTTCAGCAGTACTACGAACTCATCGCCGAGCTGGCGCTGCAGTTGGCCGGCGCGCTCCGCCAGCTCGACCGCGTCATCCAGTGGATTAGAAAAGGAGTCGCCCTTCCAGGTCGGAGCCCAGAGAACGACGGACTTCGTTCCGATGCGAAGCCCGGTGAGTTCGAGTGCGGTTCGTGCGGCCAGAAACTGCTCGTGATCGAGCAGTTGTCGGTCGACGCGCGGATAGCCGGCTTCGAGGATGCGCCCCTGGAAGGCACCGCGCAGGCGATAGGCCCTCTCATACATCTGTTCGGTCATGAAGTGGTTCTGCGACAGCAGCCAGTCAGCGGCAAGAAAGTTCTTCAGCGTGTTCGCCGACTCGAGCGCACCGTTTGGCATGTCATAACCCATGAGCTTGAGCGGAGTGCCGTGCCAGGTATTGAGGTAAACCTGTCCGGTTCGCTTGCTGAATTCTGGCGGGAAGGTCGCGTTGTTGACGAGGTAGCCGCTCGTCGCAAGCGCGCGAAAATACCCGGCGGTGCCCCGCCGCACGAACCGCACTCTGCGGTTGTTGCGGAATTCGCGACGGATGCCCCTGTGCTTACGCAGGCTGTCGAGAACCCAGATGTGCACGAGGTCGTCGAACTCACGGTCGAGCAGCAGCCCGCGGAAGAGCGCTTCTGGATTGCACAGGGCCCCGTTGCCGGCGAAAGACTCGTAAAGCACCGCCCGCGGTCGCACGCGACCTCGCGAAGCCCACGCTCGCAACTCGGCGATCATTGCTCTCTGCAGCTTTCGCCCGAACTGCCGAATTCTGCGAAGGTTCATGGGCGTGTGAATTCGATGATGGTGCTCCGATAATTACTGGTGGTTGTGTCTTGGTCGAACCCAAGCGATTTCACGCCGCTGATGCCGTCGGGAGGCGTTCATCGCCAGACTGGTGCTGCGGCTGTCGGGTCGATTGGTCGAAGACGATAGCATCGCTCGCACTGGCGGCAATGACGAACTTCGCTATCGTCCATTTTATTATCCCCGGTCAGCGCGCCCCGAGGTCTCGAAAAATTCGAAGACGGCGCTAGGCGAACTTTGCAGCCGGGATCACCAATTCGATTTCGGTGCCTTTGGCTGAGGAGTGTGCGACCGCCGCGCTTCCCCCGACACGCTCGACCGTGTCACGCACCAGCGACAGGCCGATGCCGAAGCCGGTGTGTGACGTGCTGCCCCCTTCGGCCGATTCGTCGGATCGCGCGAAACGATCGAAGACGCGGGCCGGATCGATTCCGGTAATGCCAGGCCCGGCATCTCGCACAGAGATGCGAACCAACGACTTTGTCTGGCTGAGTGCGACGTGTATCGCCGACCCGATCGGTGCGAAGTCGAGCGCGTTATCGAGAAGGGCGACGATACAGCGATGCACGCTGGCGGCGGGCATCAACGTCGCCATGGGAGGCGCCTGGCTCACGGTCACGGTTACCGATTTCTCGCTAGCGAGAATACGCATCGACTCCACGGCGAGTAACACGATCGGGTTCACCACGACAGCCTCATTGCGCTTGTCGTCGTCACCGACCTCGGCCGACATCAGCAGGTCGTTGACGATCTCAATGAGCGTCTTCGTATCGCGTCGAAGCTCGGCCACGGTCGGCCTGGAGGGATCGTCGTTAGCCAAGCCACGTTGCAGCAGCTGCAGCCGGGCATCCAGAACAGCGAGCGGTGTGCGCAGCTCATGGCTGGCATCCGCGACGAAGGTGCGCTGAATTCGAAGAGCATCTCCAAGAGGGCGTACGGCTCGTCTGGTTGCGAAGCGACTCACCGTGCCTGCAAGGATGATCGCCCCCAGCCCGATCACGACCCCCGCGGTGATGATGTCGATGACGCCGACATCGATCGTCTCTTCGTGCCGGCCCGGGTTGAAGAGCTCAATCGGGGTGATGTGGTGGAAGACGAAGACGAACGCCGCAACGAGCGCCGCAAGCACGACGAACGTGAACGTGAGAGTGATCTGGGTGCCGACGACCCGAGAGGCGCGCCTCACGGCGCGCGCATCTGCATCATCGATGTCGCGCACCTTCTTGGTTCGTCTCACGGTGCTCCCAGTCGATACCCCTGTCCGCGAACGGTGGTGATCAGGTCGATGTCGGTCTTCCGTCGGACGTAGTGCACATAGGTATCGACCGTGCCGGGCTGATCCGTCTCACTGAAGACCTCACGCAGTATCTGTTCGCGTGAATATGTGCGCTGCGGGTTCTCGGCGAAGAGTCGCAGAAGCGCGTTCTCCCGATCGGTGAGGATGGTGCGTCCGTCGTACGGGGAGTAGACAGTGCGGCTCTCGGGGTAAAACTCCCAGAGTCCGATCCTTACAAACGGACCTTCGCCGGTGAACACCCGCCGAATCGCTCTCAGTCGAGCGAACAGCTCGTCGAACTCGAAAGGCTTGACCAGGTAGTCGTTCGCACCGGCGTCGAGCCCCCGTACCTTGTCTTGGATGGTACCGAGTGCGGTCAGTACGAGCATCGGAGTGGTGACGCGCTTTCGCCGCAGTGCTTCGATGACTCCGAGTCCGTCGAGATGGGGCAGCCGGCGGTCGACGATCATCACCTCGTACTCGCTCTCGAGTGCTTCAGCCACTCCGGCCTCGCCGTCTGTGACGAGGGTGACCGCATAGACCTCGTCGAGCACCTGCCGCATCACCGGGCCGAGCTTCGGATCGTCTTCGATGAGAAGGAGGCGCGGCCTGGTTTCGGTCATCCCCGCTCCTTTGTCGTCGTTGTCCACGATCCGAGAGTGGACAGGTTCGTCTAAGGAGACTCTAAGGAGTCGCGGCCCAGAGCGGAAGCGTCCTGCCGCCTAATGGGCGCTCCGATCCGCTCGGATTCGAGCACAACTCACCCAGACAAGCCAGGTCCCCCCGGGGGCGCCTCTCAGCTTTGTCAACGTTGCGGGCGGCTCTGACGTGCAGAGCTGTGACGCGCTTGCGACCTGGGTCGACAACAGGGGTCCGCCGTCGCGCCGGGTTTGGGTCGGGGTGAACTGTGCGAGAAGCACCGCGATAAGAGCGACAGCTCCAATCATCCTGGTCACGCGCCGAGTGAGGCTCAGCGCGAGCGGAATCACGGCGAGCAGGAGCAGTGAGGGTACGACCCCGTAACGGTCGATCCAGGGTGCTTCCCACTGTTTCGGCGAATATGCCGAATAGTCCGAGAATGCTGCGGGGGTGGCTTCGACGGCCGCCGTGTACAGGACCATCGACGACACCGGAAGCACGATGAACAGCGTGCGAACTACTCCGCGGCTGTGCACGATGCCCCACATCGCAACAGCGAGAAGCGTCGCGAGAATGACTATGCCAATCAGCGGGCCGCCGTGCGTGAAGGCCCATCCGACCGACTGTGACGATGGCAGCACAATCGGCAGTACCGCATTGACGAGATACCCGAGAGCGAGTGACGGTATTCCGATCAGCGCACTCCCCCCGGCGCCGCGCGGGTCAGTGAGCGTGACCACAAGCTGGGTGATCACTCCGAGAAGGAACAGGGCTCGCACTGGCCACCGACGTCGATCGCGCCACCGCCACGCAATCAAGGGAGTCGCGAAGAGCAGCTGGATCTCGGTGAGACTCGCGAGGAGAGCGACCGTCCCGAGCAGCCAGGCCCCCACTCGCGACCGAGGGCGATAGAGGAGCAGCCAGGGCGAGAGCCAGAGAAAGTACCAGTGCAGGTTGGCGGTGTTTCCGAGCACCTCACGTGGCGACAGCGGATCGAGGAGGGTTATCGCGGCAAGCAACAGTCGCGGCACAATGCCCTCCACCACATCGCGCGAGAGAACGAAGACCAGAGCTGCCACGCCTGCGGCCACGATGCACGAGCCAGCAGACATAACCAGTGCCCAGCTGCGCACCGGGGCGAATTGAACTGCTGCACCGGCGATCAGTCGTGGGACAGTGTGCAAGTAACCTGCATAGGGGGTTAGCACTGCTGGAGCCGGGCCAGCTGCCACAGCGGACTCGAGAAAGCGCCGTGCATCCTCTGCCCAGAGGGTGCCGCGAGTGACGGCGGGCAGGCGAAGCCATTCCGCGACAGAGCCCACGACAAGGATGGCCAGCGCGACCGGTACGGTCATCCGATCGCGCAGTCCAGTCCAGTTCATTTCGATCGACACTGCGTGCTGCCCACCAAGATTCGTCACAGAAAATCTCTTAGTGCTTTCTGATGGCGTGGAGAGCATTCTGGCCAGATGACCCCCATGATGACCGGCCTCCTCGCAGTGGTCGTGCACTCGCCCTGGGTGTTCGTTGTGCTCGTCGTACTGCTCGTGGTCGACTGCATACTGCCCGTTGTTCCCGCGGAGACTACTGTGGTGATTCTCGCGACGCTCGGTGCAGCAGGGGCGGGCCCCTCAGTGCTCTCTGTGCTGCTCGTTTCCATCGCCGCGACCATGCTCGGCGACGGCCTGGCATTCCTGATCGGGCGTCGAATCGGCCTTGCTCGCTGGGGATGGATGCGCAGGCCGGCCATCGCTCGCGCCTTCGGCTGGGCAGCCAACCGAGTCGCGCGCCGACCGCTGAGCTCATTGGTGATCGCAAAATTCATCCCGTTCTTTCGGGTGGCTGTGACGATGTCGGCCGGGGCCAGCCCGCTGCGCGTTCGCCGCTATCTCGCGGGCTCCCTTGTAGCTGCCGTCATCTACACGAGCTACCACGTGGCGATCGCGACTTTCGCGGGCAGAACCTTCGCGGCGAATCCCCTCGTCGCTCTGGCGGTTTCACTGGGCCTCACCTTTGTGCTGGGACTCCTCGTCGAACTGGTAAGGCGTGTGCGCAGGCCCGTCCCGGCGTGACGGTGCTCTGTCAGGCGACTCCGTCGTGCGCACCCATTTTGGACCAGGGTCGCCAGCCAACGAGCTGGGCTAGGCGGTCACCCCACCTCAGCGAAGTCGCGAATCGCGGCCGCGCTCAATAACGTTCTCGATCAGTACTTCATCGAGCAGCTGAAGCAGGTCGCGACCGAGCTCGATATGGTGCCTATCGGCTGCTCAGTCAAAATCATGGGTGCGCAGTAATTCGCGGCTCGTGAGGGCGCGCCGGTTGTCGAAGCATTCTCGTCATTGGAGCCGAATCTGGAGCGCTCATCGGCTCTCAGGGCTGACCACTCAAGATGAGACGGTTCTCATCTTCGGCACTATTTCGTCTCATCTTCAGAGGTCATAGTTATCGAAGAGGGATCCTCAGGGGCCCTGGCAGGGGAACGCCGACCGAAATATGGCTACCTTCGGGTGGTGGCCATGTCTCGAATTCCATAGGGACGGCGGACTTGTATTCGACTGGGCGGTTCGGGGCCGGCCATGTCGCACAGGATGCTGGTGCCCGGTCTATTGCAGACCGGGCACCAGATCTTTCGTCTCCCTTCCAGCCACAACTGGTAAATCTTTCCAGCCCAGACAGAATGGAATCCATGAAGCGTCCACTGCTCTTCCTCACGGTTGGTGCGACCGTCGGAGTGAGCGTTCTCTGCGGGATCGCTGCACAGGCATACGCCGCGCCGGAACGCGCGGTGTCCGCGAAGCTTGTGCAGGTGCCACCGCTGTCGATCCCAGTCGGGTACCAGCCCCCGGGTTTTGCGCCGTCGACGCGCTCTCGGAACGGACTGGTGGTTGTGAACGCAGACCCGGCAGAGACCGTCGCATCAGGCACGCCCGTCGAGCCGGGCTTCAACCAGCATGGTAATTCGTCGGATACGCCCTCAGTCTCGGCTGTTCCTGTTCCGTCGCATTCATCGTCAGTATCCGTTTCAGAGCCGGGCAAGTCGGCCGGCAAAGGAAGTTCAGATGCGGCTCACTCACCACAAGGCAACGGCAACGGCAACGCAGTAGGGAAGCCTGAGAACGGCAATAACGGCAATAACGGCAACGCGGGCGAGAACCAGAACTCGCCGGGAAATGGCAAAGGCAACAACGGCAACGGCAAGGCCAAGGGCAACAAGCCCTAACTGCCATCGGTCAACGCAGCCGGTAGCCCATCCCGCGCACGGTCTCGATCGCGTCGACTCCGATTTTGTTGCGGAGATAGCGAATGTAGACATCGAGCACGTTCGACCCGGGGTCGAAATCGTATCCCCAGACCCGGCTGAGCAATTGTTCGCGGCTCAGTACCTGCTCCGGGTGGCGGAGAAATTCTTCTGCGAGCGCAAACTCTCGAACAGAAAGATCGACCACCCGCTCTCCGATCCGCACCCTTCGGGTGCTGAGGTCAAGGCTCAGGGATCCGTGGCGTAATTCCATCGAGGCGACTTGCGGCGCTTCCCTGAGACGTAACCGGATCCGCGCGAGCAACTCATCGACCTTAAACGGTTTGGCAAGGTAGTCATTCGCCCCGCCATCCAGCCCGAGAACGGTATCTTCGACCGAGTTCCGGGCCGTGAGGATAATCACGGGGAGCTGACTGTGCGAAACGCGAATCCGCCTCAGGATTTCGAAGCCATCCATGGTGGGCAGTCCGACATCGAGCAACACGAGGTCGTACGCGCCGGTTTCGGCCTCGATCAGTCCTTCGACGCCATCCGACATGACAGTGCAGGCGTAGCCGGCAGACTGAAGACCACGCTTGACGAACGTCGAAATGCGTACCTCGTCTTCTACGATCAGGATGTTGGTCATTCCTTTTCCCCCTTGTCGATCGGCAGCACCAGCGAGAATCGCGTCTCGACCGGCGACGATTCGAGATCTACGGTGCCGTGATGGGCCGCTGCGATCGCGCTTACGATCGACAGTCCCAGCCCGGAACCTGCGATGCCCCGGTGCGATTCGACCCGTCCGAACCGCTCGAAGATGCGGGCGCGTGACTCGGGCGGCACGCCAGGGCCATGATCAGTCACCCACAAGCGCACTCCCGCAGGCACGCGCGTAGAGCCTATTTCGATCTGCGTACCCGGCGGCGAATATTTCGCAGCGTTATCAGCCAGCTGCAGCCACGCCTGGGTGACGCGCGCCCGGTCGACGATCACAGTCGTGTCGGCACTCTCCTGTAACGACCAGTGGTGGCCCTGCAAGATGCGAACCTTGTCGAACACTTGCCGGGTCAACTCCGCGACATCCGTTGGCTGAAATGAGAGGTCGGGTTGCTCGGACTCGGCCAATCGCGCCAGATCCTGCACAAGCGCTGCGACGCGGTCGAGTTCATCCACAGCCAGCGCACGGGTAGCGATCACATCGTCAGGATCATATGGATCTACCACTTCAAGATGACCGAGCACAATTGTGATCGGTGTATTCAACTCATGTCGCACATCGTCCAGAAGTTGGCGCTGAGCTGTGAATGCGCCGTCGAGACGATCGAGCATCTCATTCACTGTCTCAGTGAGGATGGAGACATCGTCCCGACCACGCACGGGAATTCGCTCGGAACGACTGCTCGACGTAACGCGGGCAGCAGCCAGCCGCAAGGCTCGTATCGGGCGCAGCAGCCGCCCAGAAATGAACCAACCGAGAGAGGCGATCACCAGGAGGGTCATTGCTTCGACCTCCCAGTACGTTGCGAAAGCGCTCGAGAGGTCGGCTAATTCCGAGGAGAGATTCGTAGCCGCTACGAAGACAGCCGTGTCAGCGCTGCCTGCCACACCTATCGGGGCCGCGATGTAGCGAATTGTTCCCCATTTCGACACCGCGCTCCCGATCGTGGTCTCGCCATTTCGACTGACCGAGTCGGCGTGAACGACGAAGCCGCTGATTTTCTCGAGCTGAAATTCGGTCGGTACCCCTGGAACGAACTTCGCCTTCCCGTTCACGATGCCCAGTGTGTCTTCGTGGCTGTTGGGGAGCACTCTCCCGACAACAGCCTGCACGGCGTCGTTCGCGGAGGTGAACGCCTCTGGTCTTGTGTTGTCGACGCCAGGCACGGTCGGTTTGCTATTCGCGGCCCCGAGTACCACGCGCCGCGCCTCGGCCACTCGGGTAGTGAGAGTGGCGTCGACGCCGGCGAGCACGTGATCCTTCTGCACCAGGAACGTGATTGCACCCCCAGCGCTCATCCCCAGGGTCGTGACAATCAGCAGGCCGACCAACAGGCGAGCACGCACGGACCACGAACGTCGCACGCCCGGCCGACGTTCATTGGTGCTCATCGGATGAGTATGACGTCGGGCTTTCGCCCGGAAGCGAGCCGCACCGCGCAGGCATCGAATCAGGGCCTTTCTTAGCCGCATCTGTGAAATGCGCGGGCACGGTGCAGCACTCTGACCAGGTGAGCTCCGGTTGCAGGGCCGCGCAGCAAACGGTCCCTGAGGCCAAGCCTGAGAAGGTTCTGAGGGCGTGACGTTCGCACGAGTGATACGGCTGTTCTTTCGTAACGTTCAGAACGGCACGCGACAGACATTTGGAGAAAAAGTGAGACGCACACGAAGGCGGGCTTCAGCTTCGATACTGCTGATATTCGCGATTGTTAGTTTGTTTATCACCCGCCTTGTCGATCTTCAGATCGTTGAAGCGCAGCCGCTCGCAAGCGTCGCGGTGCACCGACGATCCGTCAGGCGCACTCTCTCCGGGGCCCGTGGCGAGATCACCGATCGCAACGGCGTGGTGCTCGCTGAGGATGTTTCGCGCTACAACATCACGGCTGCACCGAATGCGGCCCGACCGTTCACCCAGGACCATCAGGTGGTGTCAGTCACAAAGGCAATGGCGGAGATTGCCGCGCTCACTCAACAAGATGTGGCAGGTCTCCTCGGGGCGTTGACCGCTCACCCGAAGTCTGAATTCGCCTACCTGGTGAAGGATGTCGACACCCCCACCTATCTCGCGATCGTAAAGCTCAAGATCCCGTATGTGTACTCCGAGCAGGTATCCGGTCGCTCGTACCCCGACGGTTCAGTTGCCGGAAATCTGGTGGGATTCGTTGGGACAGACGGTCCGCAGGCCGGCATCGAGTACGCAGACAATACTTGCCTTGCCGGCAAATCCGGGTCGGAGTCCTACGAAGTGGGTGCGGATGGTGTGCAGATTCCTGGCACGATCCACGTAGATTCGGCTGCTCGCGCCGGGGGGACAATCGCTACCACACTTGACGCGAACCTGCAGTATCAGGTTCAAGTAGAACTCGCCCAACAAGCGACGGCACTTGGTGCGCGGTCGGCGACGGCGGTCGTGATGAAGGTATCGGACGCGTCCTTACTTGCTGTCGCTGACTACCCAAGCGTCGATCCGAACAACGTCAGCGCCACGAGCGCGGCATACCGAGGATCCAAAGCGTTTAGCGATCTCTACGAGCCAGGCTCTACTATGAAAGCCCTCACCGCCGCGTCGCTGCTCGACGCAGGGATGGCAACGCCTCTGAGCGAGGCGACAGTTCCTGATGTTCGTCGCTTCTCCTGGGGCGGGTCGGTGCGAGATGCTGAATCACATCCGGTCGAGAAGCTCACACTCACCGGAGTGCTTCAGAATTCGTCAAATGTGGGCATCGGCATCCTCGGGGAACGTCTCTCCGCGCAAAAGAGATATGACTACATGAAGAGCTTCGGCCTGGGTTCACCGACCGCCGTGGGCTTTCCAGGTGAACCTCGTGCCGCCCTCAGCCCGGCATCCAAGTGGGACAAGCAAACGAACTACAACAGCATGTTTGGGCAGGGCGTCGCAGCGACCGCTCTCCAACTCGCTGGCGCTTACCAGACGCTTGCGAACCATGGTGTGCGCGAGCCGGTGAAGCTCATTTCCCGGTGCTCATCAGCTAGCGGCACGGTAACGCAAGAGCCGAAGACGGTGGGCACCCGTGTGGTCTCGGCGACCGCTGCAGACGAGACCGTCGCTATGCTTCAGAACGTCCTCACAGCTGGCACGCTCGGCTCCATGGTTCCGATTCCCGGGTACGACCTCGCAGCGAAGACGGGAACAGCCCAGGTCGCCGACGGCCCTGGAGGAACGTATGCCCAGGATTTCATCACGTCGGTCGCGGGCATACTCCCCGCGAAGAACCCGCAATACGTCGTGGTCGTGACGTTCACGAAACCCTCACTGGGGAAGACGTCGGCGGCCGTGGCCCCAGCTTTCCGACAGATCACATCCGACGTGCTTCAAACGGAGCGCGTCGCGCCGAGCCAGGATGCTCTGCCCCGGTTTGCGGCCACCTGGTAGACGCTTTCTCTATTCATTCTCAGGTTTGATTCGCAGCAACAACGGCCGGAGTGCGAGGAACTCCCAGCATTGTGGGCGCGACTGGAGGAATGGCTGATTCAAACCGACCGGCGTCACGTATCTTCTCGGGCGCTCTTGGCCTGATTTCGCTCAGCGTGGTGGCGGCGATTCTCATTACAGCTGCGGTTGCTCCTGGGGTTGCGGTGACGAGCAGTGTGGCAAAAGCATCCATGAATCTTTTCAACAACCTGCCCTCGTACATCGTCTTGGGAAAGCTCTCCCAGGCGAACACCATCTATGCGATCCGCAACGGTGCAGAAGTGCCCGTAGCGACTATCTACAACCAGAATCGCCAGGATGTCAGTTGGAACTCTGTATCGCCTTACCTCAAAGAGGCCGCGGTCGACGGTGAGGACCGGCGGTTCTATCAGCACGGAGGGGTCGATCTCCCCTCGGTTGTGCGAGCAGCGATCGGCAACGTCGTCCACAACGCCATCACGAGTGGCAGTTCGACGCTCGACATGCAGTTAGTGAAGAATAATTTGGTACAGGAAGCTCTTCAGATCTCCGACCCGGTGGCGCGAAAGAAGGCTTACGCCGCTGCGATCACCGACACGATCCCGAGAAAGCTTCGCGAGATGAAGCTTGCCGTCGGTCTCGATAAAACCTACTCCAAACAACAGATATTGCTCGGCTACCTGAACATCACCGGATTCGGCGGGAACACCTACGGCGTGCAGGCCGCCGCCCATCAATACTTCAGTGAGGATGCCAGCAAGGTGTCCATCGCGCAGGCCGCGAGCCTGATCGCGATCGTTCAACAGCCCTCCTACCAGAACTTGGCGAGCCCCAAGAACTACGCGGCAAACAAAGTGCGTCGCGACGAGATTCTCAACGCCATGTACCAGGAAAAGCACATCTCCAAAGCGCAGCTGGCTACTGCGCTTGCGACGCCAATCGCTGCCGAGGTCAAGCTCAGCGCGTCGAACAGCGGATGCCTTTATGCGGCCGATGCCAAGTTCGCCTGTGATTACATCCAACGGTTGGTGCCCACTCTGACCTCCCTCGGTCACACCGTCGCGGGCCGCAACCGCCGATGGCAGCGTGGCGGCTACAAGATCTACACCAGTATCGACTTGACCCAGCAGGATGTTGCGAAGGCCGCGGTTCGGGCCGATGCACCCGCCACCGAGACTCGCTTTGCCTTGGGCGCGGCAGCGGTTTCGGTCCAACCAGGTACAGGTCGAATCCTGGTCATGACACAGAACAGGACATTCGATGACTCGGGCCCCGGGGGCGGGCCGACGACCACCGCAATCAACTACAACACTGATCAGAATCTCGGCGGGTCATCCGGATTCCAAACAGGCTCGACGTACAAGATCTTCACCCTCGCCGACTGGCTGGAGCATGGTCATGGGCTTGAACAGGTGGTCAACGGAAGTGTGCGCACGTTCCAACAGTCCAGCTTCGCGGCATCCTGCTCCGCGCCGTTCGTCGGCACATACTCGCCGCACAATGATTCACCCAGCGAGGGCGGCTCGATGAGCGTCATCAAGGCCACCGAGAACTCAGTCAATGTGGCCTTCATCACCATGGCGCAGCAACTCGATCTCTGCGATATCCGCAACGTAGCGGTGTCTATGGGGGTCCACCGAGCAGACGGCACTCCGTTGGTGGTTTCCCCGGCATCTGTCCTGGGCGTCAACGAGATCGCACCGCTGAGCATGGCGGGTGCCATCGCGACCATAGGTGCCGGTGGAACGTATTGTGCGCCACGAATTATCGACACGATCGTCGACCCGACAGGAAAGCAGCTCGCCGGCCAGGCCCAACAGTGCACGCAGGCACTCCCCCCGAACATCGCCAGCACGGTCGCGTATGCGCTCGCGACAGTCATGAACGGGGGAACCGGCACGGCCGGCAATCCTCGCGACGGTGTTCCCATCGTGGGTAAGACGGGCACCACCGATGTCGCTGACCAGAACTGGCTCATCGCAACGACAACAAAAGTGGCTCTCGCGGTGTGGGTTGGCAATACCCAGGGCCACCAGAGTCTGCGCAACGTCACACTCGCCGGCACCAACGGGTACAACACCAAATTCAACATTTTCAAGGCGGCCATGGCGTCGTTGGACACCAATCCTCTCTATCGAGGGTCGGCGTTCCCGGCCGTCGACCCCTCGCTGCTCCGGGGGGCCGGGTCGACTGTTCCGAATGTCGTGGGCGAATCTCTCACCACCGCCGAATCTGTGCTCACCGGCCTTGGCTTCTCGGTAACAGACGGCGGACCGCAGCCGTCATCGTTGCCGCAGGGAGTGGTCAGCGCGTCAAATCCTCCCAGCGGATCCGTCTCTGCGATCGGCAGCGCTGTCACGCTTTATACGAGTGACGGCTCACTCGCCTCGTCGATGCCGAACGAGCTGGGCAAAACGAGACAGGCCGCAGTTGCTGACCTGGGCGCCAGCGGCATTCCTCCTTCCCAGGTCACTTACTCCTGGGTCTCCGGTGCGGCTGCACAGGAATGCACCGTGACCCAGACATCACCAGCGCCCGGCGCCCCCGTCTCAGCCTCGACGCAGGTCACCCTCGTTCTCGACGATGGCAAACATTCTTCCGGAGTCGATCCTGGGAGGGCATGTCCCTGACGATCAGCCGACGATGTTCCGCAGAAGGCCGTTCGCGATCCATCTGCACGCAGCCTGGAAGTCCCTGTATCCCGCCCAGGCTGGGTGCCTAAGAAGTCTGGTGGGCTAATCGACCCCGGCGAGCCGACGACGGTCGAGAAGGTAGCTGATTGCACTCGCGCCGGCGACCGAGAGCAGTATCGGGACTGCAAGGGCGAGCCCCTGGTTTGAGAATTCAATCACCAAAACGATCGCTGTTAACGGTGCGCGCATGGTCGAGCTGAGAAAAGCTGCTGCGGCAACGAGTGCGAACGCGGCGATCTCGGTGCCCGGCCACGCAAGCATCCACAGGCCGCCGAAGCCCGCTCCGAGGCTTGCCCCGATGGCGAGGGACGGGGTCAGTGTTCCCCCGGAGGCTCCGCTTCCTATCGTGCCCAGGGTGGCTGCGCTTTTCAGCACAGCGAGGAGAAAGCCGCCAGCCGTCGTCAATCCCACGGTGAAGGCGACCTGGCCGAGTGCCCGACCGTTCCCGAGAATTTCCGGGAACCAGATCGAGGTGACACCCACGAGCGTGAAGATCACCGGCATGGTGACCATGATCATCCAGTTATGAGGGCGCCAGTTCGTAGCAAATCTCGCACCCGCTGTGAAACCCCACGCACAGATCCCGATGATCGGGCCGATGATGAGAGACCAGACGATCAGGCTTGGGCTGGCCGTGAGTCGAGGAAGCGTGAACACTGGGGCGGGAGAAATCACGACCCACGCGAGCAGGGTGGCGATTCCCGATGCCAGGAGAGCGGGAATGATCGTTGCGAGGCTGATCTCAGCCAGCAAAATCTCCACGCTGAATATCGCACCACCCAGTGGCACGTTGTACACCGCTGCGAGCCCGGCCCCAGCGCCGCAGGCCACCAGAATTCGTCTCTCTCGAGCCGTTACGCCCGCGCGAGTGGAGATCCACTGCGCCATTAATGCGCCTAACTCCCTGGGTGCCAGTTCCCGCCCGATCGAGGCCCCAAGCCCCACGATCACGATCTGCAGGGCTGCATGGACCGCTGTTACCAGCGCCGGCATGGGGTGCCCGCCGGCTGCCTGTTCCACGGAGACGACTGCTCTTCCCCATCGACGAAGTGCCCACCAACCGATAGCGCCTATCACGCCCGCTAGGGCGAGTGCGGTTACGCGTCGCCAGCCGGGCGATGTCATGACGCCGCTGAGAAACGAGCCGCCGGCATAGCCGTACGCGACATGTTCAATCAGATGGAGCGCAAGGCTGACGATGATTCCTGCGACGCCACCGCCGACCCCCACAAGGATCGTCACGACTGCGAGCCGTGCTGCCCAGGTCGGCATTGTCTTCCTCTGAGCAGGCATCTCCGTATGCTATCGAGCGGCTGCAAAGACCAGTGGAGCTCTAGAGTTCACAGGTGCACTGCTGTCACGCGTCGCAGGGCTGTTCGTCGCGGCTCCTGGGCGAACCCGTCACGGCCATTCAGCGTTGCAATCGGCGCAGGACCACAGTTCAAACGGATCCTCTGCGGCGGGTGGCGTGAGCGCCTTGCCGCAGTCGGGGCACGATCGGGGTGTCATCTTCGAATTATGCGTAGCCCTACGTCACCATTGAAAGATCTTGTCTTGCGTGGCCAGAGGGGCTAACGAAAACAGTTGGCGGCATCGAGCGATTCAGATGTAGTCACGCGGCGACATTCGCCACTCGCGGCACCAATAAAAGAAGGCCCTACTCCCCGTAGAAGCCGGGAAGTAGGGCCAGTGGCTCCGACGGGCGTCGATCCCGTGACCTCTCGATTTTCAGTCAGTTCCGGGTCGATTTCATGCTGTATCTATGGTGGTGGCCTCCTTCTGATCAGGACTTTTTCTGAATGGTCGCAGTTGCTCGCAGTTAGTTTCCTGGTCGAAAATGGCCCGGAAATGGCCCAGGATCGTGCGATCCGGGTTGTGGATATCGTGTACGACTGTGCTCCCGCACGGGTCGTGACGTGTTTGGGCTAGCCGTGAGCGCCGCCATCATATTTCTCGGTTAGTACGCCTAAAGTAGAAGTTTGAGAGCGGGTTGGAGGTTCTGATGGCCGAGTATGTGGCGCGGTTGTGGCATCCGGAGGATGCGGGCGGTCTGAGCCGGAAGGACCGGGAGCCGGGCCGGTACCTGGCGTATGTGCCGGATGAGTTGGGCGATCGGCTTCCGACCCTGGGCGTCGAGGCGCAGGGGGCTGTGGAGGATGCGTTGGCGGTGTTGGCGCGGGCGGATGAGCGGATCGGGCCACGGGGCCGCTATTTGAACCATCTGTTGATCCGGTCGGAGTCGATCTCCTCGTCGTGGATCGAGGGCAACCGGGTGACTCCGAAACGGTTGGCGATTGCCGAGTTGTTGCACGAGGGTCCACGACAGGCGCTGGACGTGGTGGCTAACGTGCGGGCGACCGAGAACGCGATCGCCGAACTGGCCGATCGGGATCGGGCGATCACGGTTGAGGACATCGTGGACCTCCAGCATGTGATTGAGCCGCGCCTGACGCGCGGGCTGCGGGAAGAGCAGAACTGGGTAGGTGGGCCGGGCTGGTCCCCACTCCGGGCGGCATTCGTGCCACCACCGGAGGGCGAGGTGCCGCGCCTGGTCGCTGATCTGGCTCGCTTCGCGACCGACACCACGGGGAACCCAGTGCTGCGGGCGGCGATCGCCCACGCGCAGTTCGAGACGATCCACCCGTTCATCGACGGCAACGGGCGTACCGGGCGTGCTCTCATTCACACCGTCCTGCGGCGCGCTGACGCGCTGCGGAACACCCTGATTCCGATCAGCACCGTCTTCGCCGGCGATACCGACTCCTACATCGCAGGCCTGACCGGTTACCGCCGGGACGCGCCCAAACTGGACGACTGGGTGATCGGGTTCGCGCAGGCCGCCGAGCGCGCCGCCGGGAACGCCGTCCGGCTCTCCGAGGACATCACCGCCCTGGACGTTCAGGTACGCGAGGAGCTGGTTGCCTTCCGCCGGGAGCGCGAGTTGAGCCCGGCGGTGCCACGCAGGGATGCGGTGGTACTGCGCATCCTCGACACTCTCGCCTCCGAACCGGTACTCACCGCCGAGTCCGTCAGCGCACGGCTGGATGTGTCCCCAGCGGCGGCGCACCGTGCACTGACCGAACTGGCCGAGGCCGGGGTCCTAGGCCGGGCGAAGGAAAAGGGCCGGCTGATCTGCTGGACCGCCGACCGGCACCTCGCCCTCGTCGCACTCACTGAACGAAGCAACCGGGTCGGCGGTGGCGAGACCAAGGATCGCAAACCGAGGCTCGGCCCCGCCCTACCGAACCTGAGCAAGTTCGGTGCCGCGCAGCCTGGCCGCACCGTCCGCCGGGACGGGATGGGTCCGTAGGGCCTACAGCGCCAGTCCGCGGTCAGGCGGCGACGGCCTGTACTCGGATGGCCGCCGACTGAAGTCGTCGAGTTGGGCGGCGCGGGTCTGCCTCTGGGTCAGGGCGCGCTCGGCCGCTTCGCGCTGCGTCTTCTCCTGCTCGGCGCGGGTGTGGAGGAGGTGGGCGGCCTCGGTGACCGGGAGTGCTTCGATTGCGGCGAGGTCGCGCCGGGCGGATCCGGCCCGCTCGCGCCACCAGCGGGCTTGCGCATGGGCGCTGCCGCCCGCAGGCCGGTTCCCGAGCACCTCGCGGCGGAGGTCCGCGCGCTCGCGCACCTGCTCGGAGGTGAGGTGTTGCTGCGCCTGCCGTGCCTCGACCGCCCGTTTCTGCGTCTCGGTCACGCGCGGGTCGACATCCGCTGCCTGCTGCGCGACCGCGACAGCCCAGGACTCGATGCCCTCGAGTGCGTGCGGGGTGCTGCCCCAACGCTGCCATGTGGCCGTTTCGGTGATGCGGTGTTCCTCGTCGGCGGCGATCAGCGCACGGGCGGCGCTGCGTTTGCGGAGTCCGCGGGCAGTGCGGTGGACGTCCGATGCCTCCCGCATTCGGCTCCGTGTGGCGAGGTAGGCGGTTCCGCCTGCGGTGGCCTGCTCGCTGAGCAGCGCGGCAACCTCCGAGCGCACCTGTCCGGCGGCTGTCTCGGCCGCGGCGACAAGTGCTTGCTGCTCGTCGGCCTTAGTCCGATGCTCCCGTGCCTGTCGATTCAGCTTGGCGACGGCGCGCTCCCAACGGGCGGCCTGCTGGTCGGCGCGCTCGATCTGGTCGGTGAGCCGGGCGCGCTGCGTATCAACCAGGCGGACAGGCCCACCTGCCACAAGTCCGGCGATGGCTTCGCGTGCGGCCGCGGTGGCGGTGGTAAGTCCCCGGTCGGCGCGGTCGCGCTCAAGCGCGGCGCTGAACTGTTCGCGGGCGTCGTTCATATCGCCCGCGACGATGTGGAGGTGGTTGGTGTTGCGGCCGCGGGTCAGGCCGACGTAGACGCCTGAGGCGTCGAGCACGTCGGACAGGACGGTGTGCGACTCCTCCACTGTCATGCCCTGCACGGCGTAGGCGGTAGAGGCGTAGGCCAGGTGCGTGTGCTCACTGATGTACTGCGCCGGGAGTCGGACGGTGCGCTGCCGCTTCCGTCCGGTGGCGTTCTCCTTTGCCCACACCGTCCCGTCGGCTCCGATGCTCTGCACGGTCCAGTTCTGCCGGTTCGCCACCTTCAGGTCGCTGTTGTTTTTCCGGGTCTGGATGACATCACCCGCGCCGATGGCGAGCCCGTCGCTGCCGGTCGTGGTGCGTTTACCGTCCACGTCGCCCCTTTGAACGCGCTCATCGCGGACGCGGGAGTTCAGCTCGC
>JAYTRC010000077.1:0-2852 GCA_043746355.1 Lacisediminihabitans sp.
CGAGGTGTTCCCCGACGTCACGGTCACGAAAGAACTCGGCGAGCACGAAACCCTGCTCTCGATCAACAAGGCTCGCCGCCTGTTGGGCTACGAGCCGCAGCACAGCTGGCGCGGAGCCCCCACAACGGCGTAGCTCTCAGACGCCCATTCAACAACCTTGACACTGACACACTAGAGAAGGAACACCGTGGAATATCGCAATCTTGGGCGCAGCGGCGCTGTTGTCTCATCGCAGGCTCTCGGCACGATGACGTTCGGGGCCGAAGCGGACGAGGTCGCCTCTGGCGAGATCATGACGACTTTTGTCGAGGGCGGCGGTACCTTCTTCGACACCGCAGATGTTTACAGCTCGGGAATGTCTGAGCAGATCATCGGTCGCTGGCTTGGTGCGCACCCGACGGAGGCGGCACAGATTGTGCTTGCGACCAAGGGACGATTTCCGATGGGTCAGGGGCCGAATGATGTCGGAATCTCGCGCCGTCACCTTCGCACTGCGCTCGACGCGTCACTGAAGCGCCTCGCTGTGGAGCACATCGACCTGTACCAGATGCACGCCTGGGACGCTCTCACCCCGATTGATGAGACGCTGCGTTTTCTTGACGACGCTGTCGCTGCCGGGAAGATCTCCTACTACGGGTTCTCCAACTTCCTGGGGTGGCAGCTCACCAAGGCGGTGCATGTGGCATCTGCCCACCGCTGGGCGGCGCCGGTCACGCTGCAACCGCAGTACAACCTGCTCGTGCGCGATATCGAGCACGAGGTCGTGCCGGCATCGTTGGATGCGGGGATCGGTCTTCTGCCGTGGTCACCGCTTGCGGGCGGTTGGCTCAGTGGCAAGTATCAGCGCGATGTCAGCCCGACTGGTTCCACACGCTTGGGTGAGAACCCGGAGCGGGGCATGGAGGCGTGGGCTGCACGCAACGCTGACGAACGCACCTGGCACGTGATCGATACCCTGCGTGTCGTCGCGGATGTCCATGGAGTTTCGACCTCGCAGGTTGCCTTGGCGTGGTTGGGGGCCCAGCCGGCCGTGACGTCGGTGATCCTCGGCGCGCGGACTGTGGAGCAGTTGACCGACAACATGGGCGCTGCCGATCTTCGTCTGACGTCAGAAGAACTGCAGCAGCTCACGGACGCTAGTGCTCCTCGTGTCGATGACTACCCTTACGGAACTGCAGGCGTGCAGCAACGGAACCGCACGATGACCGGCGGCCGCTGACACGCGACTCCGCGACTGGCTCGACGAGGCCACAGCTCAGCTGATGTGTCGCGCGATCAGGCTGAGGTCTGCCGCGCTGGAACGTCCGTCTGCGGTGTTCGCCTGATGCCAATACGGGTAAGGCAACGACGTGGCGCTGGCCTCATCGAGGCGGCCGATCTCGGCATCCGTCAGCCGGAGATCTGCCGACCCCAGGCTTTCGTTCAGTTGCTCGTCGGTGCGGGCACCGACGATGACAGACGTCACACCTGGCTTCGCTAGCGTCCACGCCAGGCCGACCTGGGTGGCGGACGCGCCGCGGTTATGAGCGATGTCGATCAGCACCTCGATGGTGCTGTACAGGCGGTCCTCGTCGTAGATCGGCGGTTCGGTCCAGCCCTCGAAGCGACGCGAACCCTCCGGCGCATCCTGCCCGCGACGGTACTTGCCAGTCAGCAGGCCCCCCGCGAGCGGGCTCCACACAAGAATCCCCAGACCCTGATCGAGCGTGATCGGTACCAGCTCGTTCTCGGCATCCCGGGACTGCAGCGAGTAATAGATCTGCTGGCTCGCGAAACGTTCGAAGCCGTTCGTGCCCGAGGCCCACAGCGCTTTCATGAGATGCCATCCGGAGAAGTTGGAGGCACCGACGTAGCGCACTTTGCCCGAACGAACCAGGTCGTCGAGCGCGGCAAGGGTCTCCTCCAGGGGAGTCGAACCATCCCAACCATGCAGCTGATATAGATCGATATGGTCCGTGCGAAGCCGACGCAGGCTAGCCTCCGCAGCACGAACAATGTGGTGTCGGGAGAGCCCGCCATCGTTGGGTCCCGCACCCATGCCCCCGCGCACCTTCGTCGCGATCAGCATCTCGTCACGTTTGGAGCCGAGAGCTTCGCCGAGAATCTCCTCCGAAGCACCATCGGAGTACACATCAGCAGTATCGATCAGATTGACGCCAGCAGCCGAAGCGATATCGATCTGGCGCCGCGCACCGTTCACATCGATGTGTCCGATCGGTGTCGCCCAGCCCGTGCCCGCAAAGCCCATCGTCCCGAGGCTGACGGTCGAAACCTGGAGACCTGTCCGGCCCACATGACGATATTCCATGCCCACCAGCCTACTGAGAAGCAACGGTCGAGCTTGATGCGGCTGACGTCGTGGTGCGAACGCGATAGAGGCTGGTGGACGCGGTGATGTACAGCTCGCTGCCATCGACGCCACCAAAGCAGAGGTTCGCGATCACCTCGGGAACAGGAATGCTCAGCAGCTCTTCCCCCGTCTGCGCGTAGACATGAACCGCGTCTGCCGCTGAGGACCAGACTCGGCCTTCGCGGTCCACTCGAAACCCGTCAGGCACCCCAGGACGAGGTTGCGCGAGGAGGCGCGGCGGGATCGGTGAGCGGAGATGTCGCGGCCCTCACGGGAAGGTCGTAGGAATCCCCCCGGCGTGTCCGGCGACTGTGTGTTCGCCGGCATCAGCCATCTCACCTTCGCCCGACAGGGGTTCCGGGCCCAGGTTCCGACCTGGATGCCAGTCGATGAGGACGTGACTGTCCTGGCATCCGGCGCCGTCGAGATCACGCTCGGCTCGCTCCTGCTCTCGGGCTGGAACAAGAAGCTCGTCGGTCGGGTGGTCGCGGCGTTCTTCCTG
>JAYTRC010000078.1:0-41499 GCA_043746355.1 Lacisediminihabitans sp.
CCTGGCATCCAGTCTGATTCCCGGAAACGAGAACGCCGTCTACCGCGTCATCAACGGGCTCACGAAACTCGGCGCGAACGTCGTCCACAAGGGCAACGCCAAGGTTCACGTTTCCGGCCATGCCGCGGCTGGTGAACTGCTCTACTGCTACAACATCATCAAGCCCAAGAACGTGCTCCCGGTGCACGGCGAGTACCGCCATCTCACCGCGAACGCGGCTCTCGCGATCGAGACCGGCGTGCCGGAGAAGAACACCATCATCGGCGAGAACGGCGTCGTCGTCGATCTCAAAGACGGCGTCGCACGCGTCGTCGGTCAGCTGGACGTCGGCTTCGTGTACGTCGACGGTTCGACCGTCGGCGAGATCACGGATGCCGACCTCAAAGACCGCAGGATCCTCGCAGAGGAGGGGTTCGTCTCGATCTTCGTGGCCATCGATGTGCAGACCGGGCGGGCAATTGTCGGCCCGGAAATCCAGGCGCGTGGGTTCGCGGAAGACGAGGCGGTCTTCGACGCGGTCAAGCCGATGATCATCAAGGCGCTGTACGACGCGGCCGAGAACGGTACTCGCGACACGCACGCGTTCAGCCAGGTCATCCGCCGCACCGTCGGCCGCTGGGTGAACACCTCGCACCGCCGTCGCCCGATGATCGTGCCGGTAGTCATCGAGGCCTAAGCGTGTCACCGAGGCGTTGTCGCCCCTCGCCGTTAGCGTTGACGCATGGCTACGAGTACCAGGTCGACCTCGCGTTCGCGCGCGACGACGCCGACGCGCCGACCGACTGGTAAGGGCACCACCCGCAAACTCCCGGTTGCAAAGCAGCAGGTCGAAAAGCCCGGTCTGATCACGACGGCCTGGCTCGGTCTTGCGCATGCAGTCGGCGGGGCGGCACGCGTGCTCGGCAAAGAGACTCTGGCACAAGACGAGCGCCGCGACGGCGTGCCGTTCTTCCTCTTCGTCCTTGCCATTGTCGGCGCTGTCGTCGAGTGGTTCAACCCGGCCGACCCCATTGCTATCGCCCTCGACTCCTACACTTTCGGCGGCCTGTTCGGCCGAGTCGCCTTCGCTCTGCCGGTGATCATGCTGATGTTCGCGGTGTGGCTCTTCCGGCATCCGTCATCGGTCCATGACAACGGCAGAATCGGCATCGGTCTCGCGATTTTGCTGACCACAGTCGCAGCACTGTGCCACATCTTCGGCGGGCAGCCACAGCCCTCCGCTGGAGTGGACGTTCTCGCCCGCGCTGGCGGAATTCTCGGCTGGATAGTCGCGTCACCTCTCATCGCGATCGGCACGGCCTATCTCGCGACACCGATTGTCATCGCGTTCCTGGTGCTGTCCCTCTTCATCATCACCAAAACCCCGCCGAACCGTATCGGCGTGCGGCTGCGCGAGCTGTATTCATACCTCTTCGGCGCACAGCTCGCCGAGCCAGCGCAGAAGGCGAGTGCAGACAGCGTGAGCTTCGGAACGCTGGATGACCTGGGCCTCGGTGATGGCGCAGAAGACGCAGATGCGCTCCCGTGGTGGCGACGCAACAAGAGCAAGCGTGAAGATGACCCGGCCTTCGACACCCCGGTTGTCACGACGTCGCCAACCGAACAGGTCACCGAGGTCATCGACCGTACGCGGCATGAGGAGTTCGACATCGAGCTGCTCAACGAGCTCGAGAACGCTGAGGGCGCTGTCAAACGGTTCACCGGCGAGGTCACGCCGGCAACGGGCATCCGTGACGACGGCGGTCCGCTTATCGCCGATCTGCTTCCCGGCTTCTCAGACAAAGCCTCTGAGAAGGGCATCGCGGGGGAGTTCGCCGCGCCTCCGCCGCCCGCGAAGACCGCTCCGTATCGGCTGCCGGCAGCGGGCACACTCGAGCCAGGTGACCCGCCGAAGACCCGCTCGGAGGCGAATGACAAGATCGTTGCATCGATCACTGAGGTGCTGAAGCAATTCCAGGTCGATGCGCGCGTGACCGGGTTCAGTCGTGGCCCGACGGTGACCCGCTACGAAATCGAGCTTGGCCCTGGGGTCAAGGTCGAACGCGTCACGGCCCTCACCAAGAACCTCTCCTACGCTGTCGCCTCAAACGAGGTCCGCATCCTGTCGCCGATTCCCGGCAAGAGTGCCATCGGAGTCGAAATCCCGAACACCGACCGCGAGATCGTCTCACTCGGAGACGTACTGCGGTCACGGGCGAGTACCTCAAGCAAGCACCCCATGACCATCGGCCTTGGTAAGGATGTCGAGGGCGGTTTCGTCGTCGCGAACCTGGCGAAGATGCCCCATCTGCTCGTCGCGGGATCCACAGGTTCAGGCAAGTCCAGCTTCGTCAACTCGATGATCGTGTCGCTGCTCATGCGTGCAAAGCCAACCGAAGTGCGAATGGTGCTTATCGACCCGAAGCGCGTCGAGCTGGCTCCCTATGCGGGAATCCCGCACCTCATCACCCCCATCATCACGAACCCAAAGAAGGCGGCGGAAGCTCTCGCCTGGGTGGTGAAGGAGATGGACATGAGGTACGACGACCTCGCCAGCTTCGGCTTCCGCCATATCGATGACTTCAACGCAGCGGTGGTTGCGAACGAGATCACCCTGCCGGAGAACAGCCAACGCAAACTGTCTCCGTACCCATACCTGCTGGTCGTCGTCGATGAGCTCGCTGACCTCATGATGGTGGCACCGCGGGATGTCGAGGATTCGATCGTTCGCATCACGCAGCTTGCGCGAGCCTCCGGAATCCACCTCGTGCTCGCAACCCAGCGCCCCTCGGTAGACGTCGTCACCGGACTCATCAAAGCGAACGTGCCATCCCGCCTCGCCTTCGCGGTGTCGAGCATGACCGACTCCCGCGTGATCCTCGACCAGCCCGGCGCAGACAAGCTGATCGGTCAGGGTGACGCGCTCTTCCTGCCGATGGGCGCCTCGAAGGCCATTCGGGTGCAGGGTGCCTGGGTAACCGAGAGTGAGGTCGCTGCGGTTGTGCAGCATGTGACTCGACAGGCGCGTCCTGAGTATCGCACTGACGTCGCAGTCTCAGTCGAGAAGAAGCAGATCGATGGTGACATCGGCGATGACCTCGAGGTGCTTCTGGCTGCTGCCGAGCTCGTTGTGAGTACCCAGTTCGGCTCGACTTCGATGCTGCAGCGCAAACTGCGGGTGGGGTTCGCGAAGGCCGGCCGCCTGATGGACCTGCTCGAGTCTCGTGAGATCGTCGGGCCGTCTGAGGGGTCAAAGGCACGTGATGTGTTGGTCGCTCCTGAACAGCTCGCCGGAGTGCTCGCTCGACTGCGCGGCGACGACGTACCCACCGGTACTCACGCTGGCGACCCTGTTGCGCAAATGACGAGCGGTTACGATGAGGTCGAAGCGTCGGATGAAGACGCCTGGAGCCTGACCGACAGGGAGTAACCCATGGCGCTGCCGGAGCCAGTAGAGCCTCACAGCCCCTGGCGGGGCCGGGTGGTCAGCGCGGGGGATACCCCGGCATCGACCGCAAACATCGCAAACATCATCACCGTGGTACGCATCCTCCTGGCGCCGGTCTTCATCATTTTGTTGCTGGATGACGCCGGCCGGCTCGGCCCGCTGCGGTACATCGCGGCTGTGCTGTTTGTCGTTGCGATCATCACAGACAGCCTGGATGGGTTTCTTGCCCGCCGTCAGAACCTCGTCACCGACTTCGGCAAGATCGTCGACCCGATAGCAGACAAGGTGCTTGTCGGTGGCGCCCTCGTCTCCCTCTCGCTGCTGGGCGAGCTGTGGTGGTGGGTGACGATCGTCATTCTCGTCCGTGAGTTCGGTATCACGATCTTCCGCTTCATCGTCATCAGACGCAGCGTGATCCCTGCCGTCGCGAGCGGCAAGCTGAAGACCGTGTTCCAGGCCGTCGCGGTCTCGCTCTTCCTCTTTCCCCTGTGGAAACTCTTCGGCGACTGGGTGCACTGGGTCAACTGGGCGGTCATGGGCCTCGCCTTCGTTTTGACTGTCATCTCCGGCATCGACTTCGTGATCAAGTACGTGCGTGCCAATCGCTGAGACGGCCGCTCTCATCGACCTCCTCCGCGATCGCGGCTTCACGGTGGCAGTCGCTGAGTCCCTCACTGGCGGGCTCGTAGTCGCCGAATTGGTGAGCGTCGCAGGCGCGTCTGATGTCGTTCTCGGCGGAGTAGTCGCGTACTCGACCGAGCTGAAGCACACCGTCGTCGGGGTCGACGCCGACCTGCTGGCAGAACACGGACCCGTGCATCCTCGGGTCGTCGAACAGATGGCCGACCGGGTGCGAGGTGCGCTCGCGGTCGGAGGGCGACGGGCGGATGTCGGCCTTGCGACAACCGGTGTGGCCGGCCCTGGCGCCCAGGACGGACTTCCGGCCGGAACCGTCTATCTCGGCATTGCGATCGGGGATTCTGTGAGGTCTCTTCGGCTTTCGCTTCATGGCGACCGACAGGCCATCCGTGAGCAGACCGTCTCCGAACTGCTGGCACAGCTCGCAATCGGGTTGCTGTGAAATCGGGAATCTTTCTCGTTTCGTTCTCGTTACAAGACAGTGATTCACAAGCGTCATACAGTGACCCGCGGTTAGAGTTTGGTAAATGTTGGTTGTAGTGTTACTGCTCCAGCAGCGGGTCACGTAATAGGAGGAGGGTCCAGTGGTTCTAGTACGTCAGGAAATCGGTGACGTCCTCCGGGACTTCCGCCTGCAGAAGGGTCGTACTCTTCGTCAGGTCGCGAGCAGAGCAAGTGTTGCTCTCGGCTACCTCAGTGAGGTGGAGCGTGGCCAGAAAGAGGCCAGCTCAGAAATTCTCGCTTCGGTTGCGGATGCACTCGAAACCCCGATTTCGGTCATCATGCGCGAGGTGGGAGACCGCCTCGCGATCATCGAAGGAATCAGCACTGGGCTTCCCGGAACAATGATTCCCGACACCGTCCCAGACGACCTCGTCGCGGACTTCGATGCGGGTCTGGTCTCGCGTTAGCCCATAACTTAGCCAGGCCGCGACGGTGTGTGCGGACTGTGACAGGGTGCCCGGCTCTCATGAGCCGGGCACCCTTAATTAACCGGCTGGCGGCTCGGTGGGGATCGAGACCTCACCGACGAATTAGTTAGGTTTATTCCATGCGTCTCAGCGAGTTTTGGACCGCCGTGACCGACGAGTTCGGCCAGGCATACGGGCGCACTCTAACCCACGATCTCGTGCTCGGTGACCTCGGTGACCTCACCTCTGAGCAGGCCATCGCGAAAGGCATGACCACCCGCGAGATCTGGCTCGCGCTCTGTCGCGCTACCGATGTTCCCGAGAGTCGCTGGTATGGCCGGGGTGTCAAACCGCCGAAAAGCTAACCGTTCACATCGTTCTAATCTCTCGCGACACACCGCAGGGCAAATTCGAAGATGTCTTCGGGTGCGGCTAGGCTCCTCAACAGCGGCAAACGACGACAGGTTGTGCACCATGCTGGCGGATGTACCGGGCAATGTCCCCGGTCGCGCGTAGCGTCAAAGCTGTTAGTCATTGCCACGACTGAGGCTGTTTTTTCGAAGACAGCCAGCCTTGTCGAAGGTCGGCGGAACCCTGCAGGATCGGTTCTCCCGGCGGAGCGGCAGCCTATAGGCGCACCGAGCACGACCCACTAAGGAGCCAGAAATGCCATCAGCAGCTGACCGCGAAAAATCCCTCGAGACCGCTCTCGCCCAGATCGACCGCCAGTTCGGCAAAGGTTCCGTGATGCGTCTCGGCAGCGACGAGCGCGCACCAGTCGCCGTTATCTCAACCGGCTCTATCGCGCTGGATGTCGCGCTCGGCATCGGTGGACTGCCACGCGGTCGCATCGTCGAGATCTACGGTCCTGAGTCGTCAGGTAAGACCACACTCACCCTGCACGCCATCGCCAACGCGCAGCGCGGTGGCGGTATTGCAGCCTTCATCGACGCAGAGCACGCGCTCGACCCCGAGTATGCCAAGGCGCTCGGTGTCGACATCGATGCTCTGCTCGTCTCGCAGCCAGACACGGGGGAGCAGGCGCTCGAGATCGCAGACATGCTCGTCCGTTCCGGCTCCATCGACCTCATCGTCATCGACTCTGTAGCGGCACTCGTGCCGCGGGCCGAGATCGAGGGCGAGATGGGCGACTCGCATGTCGGTCTCCAGGCCCGGCTCATGTCACAGGCCCTCCGCAAGCTCACGGGTGGACTCAGCCAGACCAACACCACCATGATCTTCATCAACCAGCTGCGCGAGAAGATCGGCGTGTTCTTCGGATCACCCGAGACCACCGCTGGCGGTAAGGCGCTTAAGTTCTACGCCTCCGTACGTCTCGACATCCGACGCATCGAGACCCTCAAAGAGGGAACGGATGCAGTAGGCAACCGCACGAGGGTCAAGGTCGTCAAGAACAAGATGGCGCCGCCGTTCAAGCAGGCGGAGTTCGACATCCTGTACGGCACCGGAATCTCCCGCGAGGGTAGCCTCATCGACTTCGGAGTCGAGCACGAGATCGTGCGCAAGTCAGGGGCCTGGTACACCTACGACGGCGACCAGCTGGGCCAGGGCAAAGAGAACTCTCGCAAGTTCCTCATTGCCAACCCGGCGATTGCCGACGAGATCGAGCAGAAGATCAAACTCAAGCTCGGGGTCATCGTCGACGCAAAGGCGATCGCCGCTGCTGCAGCTGCAGACCAGCGTGCCGCAGCTATGGCAGACACAGCCGCTAAAGCAGCTGCGAACGAGAAGAAGAAGGCCGTCATCCCGGTGACATCGGCCGACGAAGAAGATTCGTTCGAGAACGCGGTAGGCGCGTAATCGTGGCTGCCGGAGACGGGCTCGCCCGGGTGACATACCTGCCCGGAGTGCAACCGAGTCCGCCTCCGGCAGAGCGTCAGGCGCCGGTGGAGTTCGAGAAGTTTTTCGGTGCAGGCAGCGCATCCGAGTGTGGTGATGCGTTGGGCGCGGTAGCCACAGCGGAAGCCACAGGGGTACGAACTTCAGAAGCCAAACAAGACGAGCTTGGTCGTGGAAAAAAAGAGGTGCGTGCCGAGAACGTCTCGATGCACGCGCTGGCCCGGCGCGGCATGTCGCGCTGGGAACTGCAGAAGACCCTGCTGTCCCGTGATCTTGACGAAAACGTGGTCGAAGAAGAACTGGCCAGGCTCGAGAGCGTCGGCCTGATCGATGATGCTGCCCTCGCAGAGACCCTCGTGCGAACGCAGCACGATCGAAAGGGGCTCGGTCGCTCCGCGCTGACCGCAGAGCTGCGCAGGCGCCACATCCCCCAGCACGATATCGACACCGCCCTCGAACAGGTCGACGATGACGAAGAGCAGTCCAGGGCGACTGAGCTCGCGGTGAAGCGCGCTGGCCAGCTGAGCTCATACGATCTCGAAACGGCGAAGCGCCGGCTCAACGGGTTCCTGATGCGCAAGGGTTACTCCTCGTCCATCGTGCGGAATGCCGTCGACGAAGCGCTGTCTGGCCGGCAGGGTTCGCGAGGTGGTGGGGTTCGCTTCCGCTAGTGCGAAGATCACGCCGTGCGCTGTTCATACGTTTTCGCTGTTCATACGATTTCGCTGTCCAAATACAGTCGTCGTAAACCGGGCCGAGAAGTGGCCGCCGTACACTTGTACGACCATGACTGAGACCACACTCGATCGCCAGCGCACCTACGAGGTACGCACGTTCGGTTGCCAAATGAATGTGCACGACTCCGAGAGACTCAGCGGATCGCTCGAGGCCGCCGGCTACCTGCCGGCGAACGGCGCCCAGGCCGACGTCGTCGTCATCAACACCTGCGCCGTTCGCGAGAACGCCGACAACAAGCTCTACGGCACACTCGGTCATCTCGCGAGCATCAAACGCGAGCACGACGGAATGCAGATCGCCGTCGGAGGGTGCCTCGCGCAGAAAGACAAGAGCGTCATCCTCGACAAAGCTCCCTATGTCGACGTCGTTTTCGGAACGCATAATATGGGCTCGCTGCCCGCCCTGCTCGAGCGAGCTCGCCACAACGACGAGGCGCAGCTCGAGATCCTCGAATCATTGGATGTCTTCCCGTCGACCCTGCCGACGAAGCGCGAATCTACCTACAGCGGCTGGGTGTCGATTTCCGTCGGGTGCAATAACACCTGCACGTTCTGCATCGTGCCTGCCCTTCGTGGCAAAGAGAAAGATCGCCGGCCAGATGACATCCTCTCCGAGATCCGTTACCTGGTGGACGACGGAGCCATCGAAGTCACCTTGCTCGGGCAGAACGTCAACTCGTACGGGGTTGAGTTCGGTGACAGGCAGGCGTTCTCGAAGCTGCTGCGCGCGGCTGGCACGATCGAGGGGCTTGAGCGAATTCGTTTCACCAGCCCGCACCCGGCAGCATTCACAGACGATGTGATCGACGCCATGGCCGAGACACCGAATGTGATGCCGCAACTCCACATGCCGCTCCAATCCGGGTCTGATCGAATCCTCAAGGCGATGCGACGCAGCTACCGTTCAGAGAAGTTCCTCGGCATCCTCGACCGCGTTCGGGCGAAGATTCCCAACGCTGCGATCTCGACCGACATCATCGTCGGCTTCCCCGGTGAGACCGAGGAAGACTTTCAGGAGACACTGCGCGTGGTCGAGCAGGCGCGATTCGCGACCGCGTTCACTTTCCAGTATTCGGTGCGTGAAGGTACTCCGGCCGCGACCATGGAAGACCAGGTTCCGAAGCCTGTCGTCCAGGAGCGCTTCGAACGCCTGATGGCCCTGCAAGATCGCATCTCGTGGGAGAACAACCTCGAGATCGTTGGTCGGCAGGTGAACGTTCTCGTCGGGGCAGAGGGGTCGAAGGATGCCGCGACCCACCGCCTCTCGGGACGCGCAGAAGACTCGCGGTTGGTGCACTTTGAGGTGCCGCCGCACAGCGAGGTGCCTCGCCCAGGCGACGTGGTGACGGTGACAGTGACCGAGGCGAAGCCGTTCTACCTGATTGCAGACTCGACCGATGATTCGCCGTTGCAGATCCGCCATACTCGCGCCGGCGAGGCATGGGACCGTGCGGAGGCGGCATCGTGCGAGGTGCCATCGCACGAGGTGACGGCCGCTGGCCCGGTCTCGCTCGGTCTTCCCACCCTGCGCGTTGCCACGACCCCGATCTACGACCTTCACGATGGGCAGCGCTAGCATTTCCACCAGCGCGCCCCAGCTTGTCGCCGTGGTCGGTGCAACCGGCACCGGCAAGTCGGCGCTCTCGCTCGACCTGGCCGAGTCACTCGCGGCGAAGGGTGTCACGGCAGAGATAGTCAATGCAGATGCAATGCAGCTCTATCGCGGCATGGATATCGGAACGGCCAAGCTCCCCGAGAGCGAGCGCCGCGGAATCCCGCACCATATGCTCGATGTGCTCGACCCGCGGGATGAGGCCAGCGTCGCCGGTTTCCAGTCGGATGCCCGGGCCGCCATCGAAGGCATAGTCGATCGCGGCAACCTCCCGGTCCTGGTCGGCGGATCAGGCCTCTATGCGTCGTCTGTCGTCTGGGACTTCCGGTTCCCGGGCACTGACGACGTGATCCGCTCGCGCCTCGAGGCAGAGTTGCTCGCCAGCGGGCCTGGCCCCCTCTCCCGACGATTGCGAGAGCTCGACCCGGTCGCTGCTGAGGCGATCGGACCGCACAACGGTCGCCGCATAGTGCGTGCTCTCGAAGTGATCGAGTTGACCGGCGAGCCATTCGGGTCGGGCCTTCCTGACGACACGAGGCTGTGGATGCCGACGACGATAATCGGCCTTCGTGCTCCGCGAGACCAGCTTGTCGTGATGCTGGATGCGCGGGTCGCCGGAATGTGGCGGAGCGGCCTCGTCGACGAGGTCAGGGCCCTCATTCCGGGTGGCTTCGGCGTCACGTCGAGCCGTGCCATCGGCTACTCGCAGGCCATCGCAGAGGTGAACGGCGAGATGACGGAGTCCGAGGCGATTGAACTGACCGCTGTTCTCACCCGCAAGTTCGCCCGCAGGCAGGTGAGCTGGTTCTCTCGTTACCCGGCGAACTGGCTCGACTACGACGATCCCGCGCGGGTGACATCCACGCTCCAACTAGTCTTGGAGCATGCCTCAGATCCACTTCACCAAGGGCCACGGAACCGGTAACGACTTCGTGTTCTTCGCCGACCCTGACGGCGAAATCGACCTGAGTGCAGAGCAACTTGCGGCGATCGCCGACCGTCATTTCGGCGTAGGTGGCGACGGAGTCATCCGGGCGGTTCGCTCGAAGAACCTGCCGGCCGGTGCCGCGGCTCTCGCCGAGGATGATGCTGCAGAGTGGTTCATGGATTACCACAACGCCGATGGATCGCCCTCGGAGATGTGTGGCAACGGCATTCGCGTGTACACGCGCTTTCTCCTTGACAACGGGCTGGTCGAGTTGGGCCCGGGGCAGACCCTTCCCATCGGCACGCGCGGGGGAGTGCGCGACGTGCAGCGCAACGCGACCGGATTCCAGGTAGACCTCGGTCGCTGGTCGCTCGACGGCGGAGAGCCTCTGGTGCGGGCCAAGAACCTGCAGGTGGCGAGGCCAGGCCTTGGCATCAACGTCGGCAATCCGCACGTTGTCGTCGCTCTTTCGAGCGAAGACGAACTCGAGAGTGCAGACCTCACATTCATCCCGCACCTCGACCCGATTCCAGCCGACGGGGCGAACATCGAGTTCGTCGTGCCGCTTGAGCCGCTCGTTCGGGATGGCGTCGGTCACATCCGCATGCGGGTGCACGAGCGAGGCAGCGGCGAGACCCTCTCTTGCGGCACCGGCGCAGCGGCGGCTGCCCTCGCAACGCGGTACTGGGCAGGGGACAATGCGCCGAACAACTGGAAAGTGGAGTTGCCCGGCGGAACGCTTGGAGTTCGCATGTGGCCGGCTGAAGATGGCGAGCATGTGTCGCTGAGCGGGCCCGCTGAGCTGGTATTCGAGGGCGACCTCAGCGTCTAACGCCGCCGCACCCTGAGAACGCGGTAGCCCTTGTTCGTCGCGGCGCGCGAGACGGACGTGTCGTCTGGAAGGGTACCTTCGAGCCAGCGGTGCAGTGAGTCTGAGCCGAGATTGCGCTGCACAACCAGCCAGGCATCGGATTCAGACTCAAGTCTTGGCAGCCAGGCTTCGAGCATCGAATGCAACTCGTCTTTGCCGACCCGAATTGGGGGATTGGATCGGATGGTGCGGAAGGAGATCTCGGGGGGAACATCCTGGGGCTGCACTGCGTTGATGTTATCGACGCCGATGATGGCGGCGTTGCGTCGCACGAGGTCGAGAGCCCGCTCGTTGACGTCGACGGCCCAGATCGTTGCGTGAGGCGATTCGAGCGCAAGGGTGAGCGCGATGGGCCCCCAGCCGCATCCGAGGTCCAAAAAATCGCCGCCGGGTGGTGGCGGCGGAACGTGCGAGAGCAGAACGTGAGTGCCCGCATCGATCCGTTCGGGGCTGAAAATGCCGTTCGAGGTGGTGAGCTCATAAAACTGGCCGGCGATCGGCACCCGGATCTGGCGAAGTTTGAGCTCACTCTCCGGACTGGATGAGAAGTAATGCTCGGTGGCCATCTACCGAATCTACCGAAATACGAAGAGCTAAGGTTAAGAGAAATGACGCAAATCGACCCGACCGATCCACAGGATGTGGACATCATCGACAGGGTTCTCGCGCGCGCTGCAACCCGCGCCTCCGGATACAGCCTCTTCACGAGCGGCGCTACGGGGTCAGGGGCGCAGGCCGTTCAGACCGAGGGCCTCGACGCGGGAACCAGCGATGGCGAGCAGTTCGACCGGGAAGACCGGCAGGCACTCCGTCGGGTCGCCGGGCTCTCGACGGAACTCGAAGACGTCACAGAGGTCGAATACCGCCAGCTCCGTCTCGAGCGAGTGGTGCTGATCGGCATCTACAGCCAGGGCAATGCTGCCGAGGCCGAGAATTCGATGCGGGAACTTTCGGCCCTCGCTGAGACGGCGGGTGCTGTCGTTCTCGACGGGCTGCTTCAGCGTCGGCCTAATCCCGACCCCAGCACCTATTTCGGCAAGGGAAAAGCCTTGGAGTTGCGGGATGTCGTCGCCGCGACTGGAGCAGACACCGTCATCGTAGACAGCGAGCTCGCACCGAGCCAGCGACGCGCGCTCGAGGACGTCGTGCGGGTGAAGGTCATCGATCGCACCGCCGTCATTGTCGATATCTTCAGCCAGCACGCGAAGAGTCGCGAGGGCAAGGCGCAGGTCGAACTCGCGCAGCTCGAATATCTCCTTCCACGGCTTCGCGGCTGGGGTGAGTCGATGTCCCGCCAGGCCGGTGGCCAGGTCGGCGCGGGCAACGGAATGGGAAGCCGTGGCCCGGGTGAGACGAAGATCGAGCTCGACCGTCGCCGCATCCACACCCGCATGTCGCGCCTGCGCAAGCAAATTTTTGCCTTCAAGCCGGCCCGCGAGGCAAAGCGCGCGAACCGCAACCGCAACTCGGTGCCGTCGGTAGCAATTGCCGGGTACACGAACGCAGGCAAGTCCTCCCTGCTCAACCGAATCACGCGCGCGGGTGCTCTCGTTGAGAACGCATTGTTCGCAACGCTCGACACCGCAGTGCGCAAGAACCTCACCGAAGACGGCCAGGGCTACACGCTCACTGACACGGTCGGGTTTGTGCGCAATCTGCCGCACCAGCTGGTCGAGGCATTCCGCTCGACCTTCGAAGAGATCGCGGACTCGGATGTCGTGATTCACGTCGTCGATGCGTCCCATCCAGACCCGGCAAGCCAACTCGCGACGGTTCGCGATGTCATCGGCGAAGTCGAGGCGCGGCACATTCCCGAGATCGTGGTCTTCAACAAGTGCGACCTGGTGGAGCCCGACCAGCGACTCGTCCTGCGCGGGCTCGAGCCGAACGCGATCTTCGTCTCAGCCAGAACCGGCGAAGGGATAGCTGATCTGCTCGCGCGCATCGCGGAAGCGCTACCCAAGCCGTCAATCGCCCTCGACCTGCTCATCCCATACGATCGCGGGGAGCTCGTCGCGTCCCTTCACGATCACTCGCGCATCCTCACAACTGAATATGAGGAGGGCGGTACACGGGTGAGTGTGCTGGTCACCGAAGAATTCGCAGCAGCGCTGCGACCGTTCGCTGTGGTTGCCGCGTAACACTCCGAAACACGGCGAGCACTGCGGATAGAATTTGGACGGGTCGTCGAAGGGGGCGGTCCAGGACGAAAGCCGAGCCCGGCACCCGCCCACGCGCACAGTGACACTGTGACGTGTGACCGGATGACGAGAGGAGGCAGCAGGTGGCGAACGCGAGCATCCCCTTCTCCTTCGAACTCTTTCCGCCGCGCTCCGCGACAGCCGAGGTTTCACTCTGGAACACCATCCAGCAACTCGCGTCTACAGGCCCGGACTTCATGTCTGTCACCTACGGAGCGAATGGTTCTTCGCGTCGAAGCTCTCTCCAGGTGCTCCGGTATCTTCTCACCGAGACGGCCGTTCACCCGCTCGCCCATCTGACCTGCGTAGGGTCATCCCATTTCGAGGCGAATCGTATGGTGCGTGAGTTTCTCGACGCGGGCATCACCAGCTTCCTGGCTCTGCGCGGCGATCCGCCTGCTGGCGCGGTGGAGGGCGATGAATTCCTCGGCGATCTCGGCAGCGCGTCAGAACTCGTGCAGCTCATCCATCGCGTGCAGGCCGAGCGCGCTCAGTACGCCACCGGATTCGGTGGGCGGATACCCGAGCGGCGTGACAAAGTACGGGTCGCTGTTGCGGCTTTTCCGAACGGGCATCCGCGGTCCAGGCGTACCAATCAAGACCTCGACACCCTGGTTGCCAAGCAAGTGTCCGGGGCCACTATGGCACTCACCCAGCTGTTCTTCCACGCGGACGACTATCTGGCTTTCGTCGCGGATGCTCGCGCATACGGTGTGACGATACCCATCCTGCCCGGGCTCATGCCCGCCACCAGCCCGATCCGGCTCGAGCGCATTCTCGAGCTCACCGGTGAGCGGCGTCCCGTGGAATTCTCGCGTCGGCTGCACGCAACAGACTCGACCGAAGAGCAACTCGCGCTGGGTGTCGAACACACGACGAATCTTGCACGCGAGATCATTGCGGGCGGCGCGCCCGGGCTGCACCTCTACTCCTTCAACCAGCATCAGGCGGTCGTCTCTGTCCTTGACGAACTGCACCTCATCACCCAGAGCAAGGAAACAGTATGACGTTCCCCACCGGCAGCATCCTCGGTTACCCCCGCATCGGTCGCCGTCGCGAGCTCAAGAAGGCCGTGGAAGCATTCTGGGCAGGAAAGATTAGCGCTGATGAGCTCGAAGCGACCGGGGCTGACCTGCGCGCAGCGACCCGTGCTCGGCTCGTCGACCTCGGTCTCGGAAAGGTCGATTCCTCGATTCCGGAAGCCTTCTCGTTCTATGACCAGATGCTGGATACGGCGGTCACCGTCGGTGCCATCCCCACGCGCTTTGCGTCGCTGGTGAAGGCCGATGGCACTATCGACCTTGCTGGCTATTTCACGATTGCTCGGGGCGAAGGGCAGAACACCCCGGCCGAGATGACGAAGTGGTTCGACACGAATTACCACTACCTGGTGCCGGAAATCGGCCCGGAGACCGATTTTCACCTTGCCTCCGATCGGCTCATCCGCGAGGTCGCTGAGGCGACCACCAGCGGATACCGCACGCGCCCGGTTGTCGTCGGGCCGGTAACGTTCCTGCTGCTGAGTAAGCCGAGCGAGGGCGCTGCGGCGGGATACCATCCACTCGACCGGCTGGATGATCTGCTTCCCGTCTACGCCGAGCTGCTGGCTGCGCTGGTCGCTGTCGGGGCCGAGTGGGTGCAGCTCGACGAGCCTGGCCTCGTCAGTGAGAGCATCGATGTGCCGCGTGATGTCGTGCTCGCCGCAACCAAGAAGGCGTACGACCTTCTCAGTGCCGTGCCCGTTCGGCCCCAGATCTTCGTCTCCGCTCCATATGCGAGCCTTGGCGACGCGCTGCCGGTACTCGACTCGACCCCGATCGAAGCGATCGGACTCGACCTCGTGCGAGGCGCGATCCCGTCCGGGTTCACCACCGAAAAAACCCTCGTCGGCGGCGTGATCGACGGCCACAACATCTGGCGGGGCGATCTTGCCGCAGCTTTCGAGAAGCTCGAGACGCTTCGCTCTCTCTCGCCGTCGATCGCTGTGACCACCTCGACCTCCCTGTTTCATGTTCCGCATGACGTTGCCGATGAGCCCCTGCTGGCTGACCAATTGAAGAGCTGGCTGGCTTTCGCCGACCAGAAAGTCGGCCAGGTTGCCACCCTTGCGAATGGGCTGGTCGAGGGCAAAGTCGCGATCGAGGGCGACCTGGATGCGGCATCCGCAGCCCTGAAAAATCGCCACGATGCCGTCGGCGTGCGCGATGGCGCGGTTCGTGCTCGCGCGGCGAGCCTGACAAAGGCGGACTTCGCTCGCGGTGTGTACGCCGACCGGCTGGCAGCACAGGACGCCGCTCTCGCGCTACCCTTCCTGCCGACGACGACCATCGGCTCGTTTCCACAGACCGGTGACATCCGCAAATCGCGAGCCGAGTTCGCGGCCGGGCGCATCAGCGAAGGCGGGTACACCGAGGCGATGCGCGCCGAGATCAGGAACGTCGTCGACCTGCAGGAGAGCATCGGGCTCGACGTCATCGTGCACGGTGAGCCCGAGCGCAATGACATGGTGCAGTACTTCGCCGAGAATCTGGATGGTTTCGCTGTAACCCAGAACGGCTGGGTGCAGTCGTACGGCAGCCGCTGTACGCGCCCGTCGATCCTGTGGGGTGATGTCTCGCGCCCTTCGCCCATCACGGTCGAGTGGTCCACGTACACGCAGTCACTCACGCCGAAGCCGGTCAAGGGCATGCTCACCGGGCCGGTGACGATCCTCGCCTGGTCGTTCGTGCGCGACGACCAGCCACTCGCAGACACCGCCAACCAGGTTGCTCTCGCGCTTCGCGATGAGATCGCAGACCTCGAGGCAGCGGGCATCGGCATCATCCAGGTCGATGAACCCGCGCTTCGTGAACTGCTCCCGCTCAAGAAGGCAGACCAGCCTGCGTACCTCGACTGGTCGGTCGGGTCGTTCCGGCTCGCGACCTCCGGAGTTGAGGATGCTACCCAGATCCATACCCACCTCTGCTACTCGGAGTTCGGCGTGGTCATCGACGCGATCGACCAGCTCGATGCGGACGTGACGTCGATCGAGGCCGCCCGATCGAAGATGGAGGTCGTGCCCGACATCCAGTCCAGCGGATTCGCGCGAGGGATCGGGCCAGGTGTCTACGACATCCATTCGCCGCGGGTGCCTTCGGTTGACGAGGTCACCGACCTGATCACCATCGCGCTTGGATCGATTCCGGCGCGTCAGGTATGGGTCAACCCCGACTGCGGTCTCAAGACTCGCGGATACGACGAAACAGTCGCGTCACTCACGAACGTGGTGGCGGCGACGCGGGCAGTGCGGCTGCAGCACGCGCACTAGCCGCGGGGCACCGGTCGGTCACCCGGGACAGTTCGTGCAGCATGGCCCACTGTGTGGGCCTGTGTCGTACGAAGTGACCCATTCCAGTGCGTCGAACCCTCGCGGCGGGATTATCGACTCGCGGAGTGAGTAGCTACTCCGTCCGCGAGGCGATATTCCCGCCGCGACTGAAAAATCGGCTCTCGCGATCGCGGGAATGCGACTCTTCGGCGGCAATGGGTGTCCGCGGCATCCCCTCCTGACCGAACAGGCCCATCGCGGTCGAAAACGGCCGAAGGTTCGCTCGTGCAGATCTGGCTGACCCAGTGGCCCGCGCTGCGCGAATTGGCCCGGTCGAACCTGCCGCAGCGCCCCCGCTGACCGGTAAGTGCGCTCCCATCGACCGGCCAAAGTGCTCTCATGGAAAGGTCAGACGGAACGCAGTACCGCGACGACCTTGCCGAGCAACTGTGCATTGTCTCCGATGATCGGGGCGAAAGCCGAGTTGCGGGGGAGCAGCCAGGTATGGCCGTCCCGTCGCTGGAACACCTTTACGGTTGCTTCTTCATCGAGCATCGCTGCCACGATGTCTCCGTTCTCCGCATCGTGCTGTTCGCGCACGACGATCCAGTCACCGTCGCAAATAGCTGCATCGATCATCGACTCGCCGACGACCTTCAACATGAACAGGTTGCCCTTGCCAACGAGTTGGCGCGGCAGCGGGAAGACCTCGTCGATCTGTTGTTCAGCGGTGATCGGCACACCTGCGGCAATTCGACCGACGAGTGGCACCATTGCGGCATCGCCGATCTGAGTCGGGTTGTCTGAAACAACCGGGCCGCCCTCGCGAGTGGGGTCGGCGATGTCGAGTTCGATCAGCACCTCCAGCGCCCTGGGGCGGTTCGGATCTCGACGCAGGTAGCCGCTCAGCTCGAGCTGGTTCAGCTGGTGGGTGACGCTCGAAAGCGAAGCAAGCCCGACCGCGTCACCGATCTCTCGCATGCTCGGCGGATAGCCGCGTGTCGCAACAGCACGCTGGATTACCTCGAGAATCGCCAGCTGCTTGTCGCTCAGACTCTTTCGTCGACGCCTGCCCCCGTCGTTGATTCCGTAGTCAGCCATGAACTGCCCGTTTCTCGTTCGAATGTCGGTGGTGCCTGATGGTGTGTGAACCAGACACTCGAAACTGTATCCGGCCGAAGCCGGTTTAACAAAGCTTTGTTCGAGTGTGTCGTGAACGCAATCGTCATAATGTTCGAAAATGTAGTTGTATATCAGACAAATCGAATGTATGTTCGGAATATAACTTCGTATCCGGCGCTCCCGGCCGAGTGCCGGATACGCAGAACCAAGGAGAGATCATGAGCACGGCAACAGTCGGTTACGGCATCGCAGTTCCTCGCCTTCGCCTCACCAGGCGCGGTCGAGCCGTGCTCACCCTGGTCATCTCGATCCCGCTCGTGATCGCTGCACTCTTCGTGATCGTCAATGGCGGCGGAGCGATCGCCACGAACCACCCGGGTACGGCACTGCACTACGTCACGGTGCAGGGTGGCGAAACACTGTGGCAGCTTGCCGGCGAGGTCGCTCCGTTAGCGGATCCTCGTGAAGTCGTCGCCGACATTGTGAACCTGAACCAGCTCGCGAGCAGTGACATCCAGGCGGGCCAGCGGATCGCCATCCCGGCGCGGTACGAGCAGTAGAGCAGCGCGAGCAGTAGAGCAGACCGAGCAGTAGAGCGGTACGAGCAGGAGAGCAGTACGAGCAGGAGCGTCCTCAGCGCAACGACTGGGCGCCCTAAAATTGTGGGGTGTCAACCTCGAAGAATTTCTCCCTCGCCGACCTGCCCATCCGTGAAGACCTCCGCGGGCTCAGCCCGTACGGCGCACCGCAGCTGCATGTTCCGATCGAGCTCAACGTAAACGAGAACACCCACCCGATTCCGGAAGCGGTGGCGACGGATATCGTGATGGCGCTCGCCACGGCCGTCCTGGGAGTGAACCGCTACCCTGACCGGGAATTCACGGCGCTCCGTGAAAGCCTGGCCGGGTATCTCGGTCACGGGCTCGCCGCAGAGAATATCTGGGCGGCGAACGGTTCGAACGAGATCCTGCAGCAGATTATGCAGGCTTTTGGTGGGCCGGGAAGGAGCATCCTCGGCTTCCCGCCCACCTATTCCATGCATTCCATCATCGCGGCGGGCACCGGCACGAAATGGGTCGCCGGGGTGCGCGATGCCGACTACGAGATCTCGGCAGAGACCGTCGTCGAGTGGGTGAGCATGACCTCCCCGGACATCGTCATCCTGTGCTCGCCGAACAACCCCACCGGAACCCCGTTGTCACTCGAGACCATCGCCGCGGCCTACGACGCTACGGACGGCATCCTGATCGTGGATGAGGCATATGCCGAGTTCGCGCCCGCGGGAACAGCGACCGCGCTGACGCTTCTCGAAGGCAGGCCTCGACTGATCGTCACGCGAACGATGAGCAAAGCGTTCGCCTTTGCTGGTGCTCGCGTTGGTTATCTCGCGGCGGATCCGGTCATCTCAGATGCACTCCGTCTCGTACGGCTTCCCTATCACCTGTCGTCGCTTACCCAGGCGGCCGCTGTCGCCGCCCTTGCCCACAGCGCCGAAATGCTTGCCATGGTCGATGACATCAAGCAGCAGCGCGATCGTCTGCTGGTCGAGCTGCCGAAGCTGGGTTTTCGGGCCTGGCCGAGCGAATCCAACTTCGTCATGTTCAGTGGCGTCGCCGACCCTGCCGGGGCCTTCAGGACGCTGCTGGAACAGGGCATCATCATCCGCGATCTCGGCATCGCGAACAGCCTGCGCGTGACGGCGGGCACCGAGGCCGAGACAACAGCCTTCCTGGCGGCGATCGGCAGCGAGGCGATCGGTAAGCTTGCCCCATGAGCACTGGGAACATCGGCGCCGAGCGCGTGGCGCGCGTTGTGCGTGAAACGAGCGAGTCGAGCATCGACCTGTCGCTGGATCTCGATGGCACAGGAACGTCAGACATCGACACGACTGTTCCGTTTTACGACCACCTGCTCACTGCGTTCTCCAAGCACTCGCTCATCGACCTGATGGTGCGGGCAAAGGGTGACATCGAGATCGATGTGCACCACACCGTCGAAGACATTGCCATCGCACTCGGCACCGCTATCAAACAGGCGCTGGGTGACAAGTCCGGTATTTCTCGGTTCGGAGACGCGGTTGTTCCTCTCGACGAAGCGTTGGTGCAGGCTGTCGTCGATATCTCGGGTCGACCATTCCTCGTGCACTCCGGTGAGCCGGAAGGGTTCGAGTACCACCTCATCGGCGGCCACTTCACCGGGTCGATGGTCCGTCATGTTTTCGAGGCCATCGCGTTCAACGCTGGCCTTACCGTTCACATCACCGTGCTCGGCGGTCGCGATCCGCACCACATCGCCGAGGCCGAGTTCAAAGCATTTGCGCGCGCTCTCAGGCAGGCCATCGAGCCGGATTCCCGGGTGAGCGGCATCCCCTCGACCAAGGGTGCCCTGTAGTCGTGAGCCAGCCATCCGTTGTGGTCTATGACTACGGCAGCGGCAACGTCCATTCGGCCGCCAAGGCCCTTGAGCTTGCCGGTGCCCGAGTCGAACTGACCGCAGACCGTAAGCGTGCGGCCGAGGCCGATGGCCTCCTGGTGCCCGGAGTCGGAGCGTTCTCCGCGGTGATGGCCGCGCTCGACGCGGCGTCGGGTGGTGACGTCATCGACAAGAGGCTCGCCGGTGGGCGCCCCGTGCTCGGCATCTGTGTCGGCATGCAGGTGCTGTTTGCGAACGGCGTCGAGCGGGGTATCGAGTCGGATGGCCTCGCCGAATGGCCGGGAACTGTCACAGAGCTAACGGCTCCGGTGCTGCCCCACATGGGATGGAATACGGTGGATGCCGCCCCAGGCTCCGCCCTCTTCGCCGGCGTAGAAGACGAGCGCTTCTATTTCGTGCACTCCTACGCAGCGCAGCACTGGTCTCTCGACGTGATGCCGCCTTTTCCCCAGCCGAAACTCACCTGGACCGAGCACGGCAGCAGGTTCCTGGCTGCCGTTGAAAACGGTCCACTTAGCGCGACCCAGTTTCACCCGGAGAAGTCGGGGGAGCCGGGCATCCGCATGCTCCGAAACTGGCTCGACACCCTCTAACCCGAAAGTTCTTATGACCGAACGACTTATTCTTCTGCCTGCCGTCGACGTCGCAGAGGGCCGGGCTGTGCGGCTCACCCAGGGTGAGGCGGGAAGTGAGACGAGCTACGGCAGCCCGGTGGATGCCGCTGCCGAGTGGACTTCGCAGGGCGCGGAGTGGATCCACCTCGTCGACCTCGATGCGGCCTTCGGACGGGGCGAGAACCGCGCGATCATCGCCGACGTTATCCGCGAGGTGGGCGCCGAATGCCATATTGAGCTCTCGGGAGGAATCCGTGACGACGCGAGCCTGGAGGCCGCGCTAGCAACCGGTGCACGCCGCGTGAACCTGGGCACCGCCGCGCTAGAGAATCCGGAGTGGGCGGCAACCGTCATCACAAGGTTCGGAGACCAGATAGCCGTCGGCCTGGACGTGCGCGGCACCACGCTCGCCGCACGTGGCTGGACGAAGGACGGCGGCGATCTCTTCGAAGTTCTCGACCGACTGGAGCAGGCGGGCTGTAGCCGCTATGTCGTCACCGATGTCACCAAAGACGGCACCCTGCAGGGCCCGAATATCGAGCTGTTGAAGTTGGTTGCAGAGCGCACTGACAAGCCGGTCGTCGCCTCTGGCGGCATCTCGAGCCTTGCCGATCTGGTGGCACTCCGCGAACTGGTTCCCCTCGGTGTCGACTCGGCGATCGTCGGCAAAGCGCTTTATGCGAAAGCGTTCACGCTGGTCGAAGCCCTCGCCGTCGCCGGATGACCGACTCTGCAGGCACCCCATGGGCGGGGCGACACTTCGAGCCCAACCGCTCCTCTGACGATGACGGATCAGCCCCGGTCGCCCTCATCGATGCGCTCGGCCGCTTTCGCACCGGCGAGGCGGGGGAGGCCGAGGTGGTTGCCGCGATCAGGCTGAGTCGGCTGCTGGTGCCGCTCGTCGCCCGTCTCGAAGAAGCGGCCACGAACGACGCTGGCCACACCGTCGACACGAGCGCGGAGCTCGCGATAGTGACCGTGACCGCGCCTGACGGGCGCAGTGTGCTGCCCGCGTTCAGCTCGGTTGACGCGATGCGGCGCTGGGATCCGACAGCGCGGCCGGTGCCGGCAGATGCAGTGCGGGTGGCCCTCGCGGCCGCGAGTGAAAGCACCGACCTGGTTGTGCTCGACCCGACATCCGACACCGAATTTGTCATCCGGCGGCCCGCGCTCTGGGCGATCGGCCAGTCGCGGGAGTGGGTGCCATGCTACCTCGATGACGAAGTGCTCACCGCGTTCACCGCAGTCGACGACAGCCGGGTCGTTGCGGTCAGGCTGGCGGCTGGGGACCCGGATGCCCGGCTCGCCGGACCCGAACTGCTGGTACAGCTCACCCTGGTGCCCGGCCTCGACCGGCTGCAGCTCGATGACCTGCTCGACACTCTCCAGGCCGAGTGGGCCAGCAATCCGGTGATCGCCGACAGGGTCGATTCCCTCGGGGTGAGTGTTTCGTGAGTGAGAAGACCGGCGTGGGCGACACCCCACAGCTGATTGTGCTCGATCTCGACGGCACGCTCCTCGGCGAGGATGGCGAGGTGAGCGAGCGCAACTCGCTGACCCTGCGCCGAGCGGTGGAAGCCGGGGCGCGCGTGGTTATCGCCACGGGGAGGCCTCCGCGCTGGCTGGAGCACGTTCGCCCGTCGGTGCCGTCGTCTCTCGCCCTGTGCTGTAACGGCGGCATCGTGCTCGACCTCGACACCGATGAGGTGCTCGCCTCGTATCCGCTCGATGGCACGGCACTGGAGCAGGCCGTGACCGATCTTCGCGCGGCCGGATTGGCGTTGGCCGTTCTCGGTGAGGGCCTGCCGGAGTTCGGTATCGCCACCGAGCCTGACTTCCAGTATCGGGGGCCCATCGAGCCGCGCCGAATGTCACTGGCCGAGATCTGCAACTCATATCTGGTCAAGTTCCTGATCAGGCCGGAGCCGGGATTCGGGCAGTCGATCGTCGATCACTTCGGCGCGCACTATGCGGCCGAATTCACCCTGACCAGGTCGACGAACGACGGCCTCATCGAAATCTCCCGAGCAGGAATCACCAAGGGTACAGTCATCGCGGGTCTCGCCGCGGGGTGGGGCATCGACCCGTCCAGCGCAATCGCGTTCGGCGACATGCCCAATGACATCGAAATGCTGCTGTGGGCAGGCCACTCGGTCGCCATGGGGAACGCGGATGACTCGGTGAAGGCGATTGCGAGCGAAACTGCAGGGGACCACGATCACTCGGCCGTCGCCGAAGTGCTCGAGCGCTGGTTCTAAGGTCGTCGGTCTACGCTGCAGCTATGTCCCTGTTCGAAAATGACGATCGACCACCGGAGCGCCAGCCCCCTCGTAGGCCGCCATTTTCCCTGCGAAACAGGTCGATCTATTTCTGGCTGAACGCCGGGTTCGCAATCGTCGTGCTCGGGCTGCTGTTCGGCGCTTCAGACCAGCCGTGGTACATCGTCATCGCGGTCGTCTGGGTCATCGTCAACCTCGTGGTCGCGGTGAGGTCGTCGCGCAACCGGCCGCGGCCGCCCAATCTGTTCAAGTGACGCACGTGCGGCGGCGCGTCGTGCTCCGGTGACGCCGTTGCGGCGCGTCGTGCTCCGCACGCGCGGTGTCTGAAAAAGCGCTGCTTTTTATGACACCGCGCCCGTGTACTTCTCGCCGGGCCCGAAACCGGGGGCATCCGGCATCGCTGATGCCTCACGGAATGCGAGCTGTACCGAGCGAAGGCCGTCACGGAGAGCCCGCGCATGCTGGTCGCCGAGGTCGGGTGCCGAGGCTGTGATCAGCCCAGCGAGGGCGTTGATCAGCTTGCGGGCTTCGTCGAGGTCGAGCTGGGTATCCGGGTCGTCGGCGAGGCCGCACTTCACGGCGGCGGCACTCAGCAGGTGAACTGCCACCGTGTTGATGACCTCAATTGCCGGGACATCCGCGATGTCTCGCGCAGCATCCGTCTCGTTGAAGTTCGGGCTTTGGGAGCTATCGCTCAAGGGTATTTCCTCTGTTATGCTTGACGCTGGCTTCGAGGCCTCGCTGGTCTCGAAACGAAAGTGGAGATTCTTCCCACCCGCGCTTGACCGCCTGTGTCGACTTGACCGCCTGTGTCGATCAGACATCTAAGGTTACCGGGTACGCCCCCGCCTGATTTGCTTGTAAAAAAGCGTATCGGGCAGATTGGGGCCGCCGATGATGAACCGATTTTGAGTCGGGGCGTTTTCGCGCGTGAATCTTCTCCTCGGGCCTTCACCAGAACCGACTAAGGAGTCACACATCAGCGATCCCCGAACCAATGACCGAATCCGCGTACCGGAGGTCAGACTTGTTGGCCCGAACGGCGAACAAGTCGGCGTAGTGCGCATTGAAGACGCTATTCGTCTTGCCCAGGAGGCAGACCTGGATTTGGTTGAGGTTGCTCCCAATTCCAAGCCTCCCGTCGCCAAGATCATGGATTTCGGCAAGTTCAAGTACGAGACCGCGCAGAAGGCGAAAGAAGCCAAGCGCAACCAGTCGAACACGATCCTCAAAGAAGTACGCTTCCGCCTGAAGATCGACGTGCACGACTACGAGACCAAGCGCAAGCGCGCAGAGGGCTTCTTGCAGGGCGGCGACAAGGTCAAGGCCATGATCCTGTTCCGCGGTCGTGAGCAGTCGCGTCCAGAACAGGGAGTCCGCCTCCTGCAGCGCTTCGCCGAAGACGTGTCGGAGTTCGGCACCGTCGAATCGACGCCGACTATTGACGGTCGCAACATGGTCATGGTCATCGGCCCGCTGAAGACCAAGGCCGAGGTCAAGGCAGAGCACGACGCGAAGAAGCCGGCACCGCGCGAGCGCACCGAGCGCCCGCCAGCCGAGCCGATCGTCGCGCCGGTAGCGAAGGCACCGGCCACAGCGCCGGACGAGCAGGCGCCAGCGGCGGCGGCCGTCGCAGCGCCGGTTGAAGCAGACAAGCCGGTTGAAGCAGACAAGCCGGTTGAGGCAGCAACGTCTGCCGAGGCTCCTGTCGAGCAGAAGGCAGAGAAGGTCGCACAGGTCCAAGCGCCTGTCGCCGAGACAGTCGCAGAGCCTGCCAAGGCTGCTGCGCCAAAGGTCTCAGCGGCGAAGCCTGCTGTTGCTGCGAAGCCAGCGGTAGCGGCCAGGTCGGTAGCAACGACGAAGCCAGCCGTGTTGCCAAAACCAAACCTGACATCAGCACCGAAGCCCGGCGTCGCGCCGAAGCCCCGGATTGCCCCCAAGACTGCACCAGCAGATGTAACGACTGACTAAGTCAGTCGAGTTGTAACCAATCAAGGAGAGAAATGCCGAAGCAGAAGACGCACTCGGGCACCAAGAAGCGATTCAAGGTCACCGGCAGCGGAAAGATCATGAAGCAGCAGGCTGGCATGCGCCACAACCTGGAGGTCAAGTCAGGCCAGCGCAAGCGTCGCCTCAACACCGACGAGCAGATCGCACCGGCCAACGTCAAGGCCATCAAGAAGCTTCTCGGCAAGTACTCCCGCTAGCGCCGACCGGAACAAGGACTCAGAACAATGGCAAGAGTAAAAAGGGCGGTTAACGCCCACAAGAAGCGTCGTGTAATCCTCGAGCGCGCAAAGGGCTACCGCGGGCAGCGTTCGCGCCTCTACCGCAAGGCAAAGGAGCAGGTCACCCACTCCCTCGTCTATGCATACCGCGACCGCCGCGCTCGCAAGGGTGACTTCCGTCGCCTGTGGATTCAGCGCATCAATGCCGCGTCACGCGCCAACGGGCTGACGTACAACCGTCTCATCCAGGGGCTGAACCTGGCTGGCGTCGGAGTCGACCGCCGTATCCTGGCCGACCTCGCCGTCACCGAGCCGGCGACATTCGCCGCACTCGTCGCAACGGCGAAGGCTGCTCTCCCAGCCGACACCTCGGCACCGAAGGTCTCTGCGTAACAGGCTCGTGAGAAAGGCCCGGTCGTTTCGGCGACCGGGCCTTTCTTGCGCCATTCGAAAAATGGCCAGACGGAAGACACTGGGAGGGCGCTCGCCCATCGACCACGCTGTGCGGCACGCCTTCACCGCGGGGTAAGCCGGGATACATAGGATGGCCCCGTGCTCGATAATCCACGTTCCCCCCGCGTGCGCAGTGTCGCCAAACTCGCCAAACGAGACGCGCGTCTGACCACGGGGCTGTTCCTGCTCGAAGGTCCCCAGGCGGTCTCCGAAGCGCTCACTTTTCGCCCCGAACTCGTCGTAGAGCTCTTCGCGACCCCAACGTCATTCGAGCGCTATTCAGCAATCGCGGATGCCGCGGCAGCAGCAGGCGTCGATGTCGAGTTCGTGACTGAGCACGTTCTCGATGCAATGGCAGACACGGTGACGCCGCAGGGGATCGTTGCGGTCTGCCGCCAATTTCCCACCTCGGTCAAAGACATCCTCCGCGGGTCGAAGCTGGTGGCGATTCTCGAAGAGGTGCGCGATCCGGGTAACGCTGGCACGATCATCCGCGCCGCAGACGCAGCGGGCGCTGACGGGGTCATCCTCACCGGTCGCAGCGTCGACCTCTACAACCCGAAGGTCGTTCGCGCATCGACCGGGTCGATCTTCCACCTGCCCGTCGCTGTCGGCGTCGAGCTGGAGGTGGTGATCGAGAAGGCCAGGGAAAGTGGTCTCGCTATTCTCGCCGCCGATATCAAGGGTGCCGATCTACTAACCGCCCGCCGAGAGGGCATGCTCAACGGTCCGACCGCCTGGCTGTTCGGTAATGAGGCCCGCGGACTGTCTGACGAGCACTTCGCGCTAGCAGATCGCGCAATCACCGTGCCGATCTATGGCCATGCAGAGTCGATGAATCTCGCCACAGCTGCATCCGTGTGCCTCTACGAAAGCGCGTTCGCGCAGCAGCCCTGACGCATCGAGCACCCCTGACGCATTAAGCTTGTGACCCGTGTCAGAACCCATTACAGAGGCCTCGGTCAGCGCTGCCGTCGATGCTGCGCTCGCCGCGATTGCCGAGGCGCCAGATCTTGCGACGCTCAGATCGGTCAAGTCTTCTCACCTCGGTGAGGCGTCGGCTCTCGCGCACTTGAACGCTGCGATGCGAGAAGTCGCCCCAGACCAGAAGGCAGCGGCCGGAAAGCTCGTCGGGCAGGCGCGCGGCACGGCTAACCAGGCATTCGCTGCCCGTGAAGCCGAGCTGTTCGCGGCGGAGGATTCGAAGCGCCTCGCCGATGAGGCTGTGGATGTCACTGCTCTACCCACCCGCCGCGTGCCGGGTGCGCGCCATCCACTCTCCCTCCTGCAGGAGCTCATCGGCGACATCTTCGTCGGTATGGGCTGGGAGGTCGGGGAGGGCCCGGAGCTCGAGAATGAGTGGTTCAACTTCGACGCCCTGAACTTCGACGAAGATCACCCGGCGCGGGCTATGCAAGACACCTTCTTCGTCGATCCGGTCGACTCGCACCTGCTGCTTCGCACCCAGACGAGCCCTGTGCAGATCCGTTCGCTGCTCACCAGGGAGCTCCCGGTCTATGTGATCTCGCCCGGCAAGGTCTTTCGAACCGACGAGCTCGACGCGACCCACACCCCGGTGTTCCACCAGGTCGAGGGCATCGCGATCGATAAGGGGCTCACTATGGCTCACCTGCGCGGCACCCTCGAGCATTTCGCGCGCCTGATGTTCGGTGCTGAAGCGAAGATCCGGCTTCGCCCCAACTATTTCCCCTTCACAGAGCCGAGCGCTGAGATGGACGTGTGGCAGCCGAATGCGAAGGGTGGGGCACGCTGGGTCGAGTGGGGTGGCTGCGGAATGGTGAACAGCAACGTGCTGCGCGCTGCAGGCATCGATCCAGAGGTCTACCAAGGCTTTGCATTCGGCATGGGCATCGAGCGCACGCTGCAGTTCCGCAACGATCTTAATGACATGCGCGACATGGTCGAGGGCGACGTTCGGTTCTCTCGCCAGTTCGGCATGGTGGTCTGATGCGCGTTCCCGTGTCCTGGCTTCGCGAGTACGTCGACGTGCCGATCGACGCGACTCCGGATGACGTCCACGCCGCACTCGTCAGGGTCGGCCTTGAAGAGGAAGACGTCCACACGTTCGGCGTGACCGGGCCTGTCGTAGTCGGCCAGGTGCTGTCGTTCACACCGGAGCCGCAGACGAACGGCAAGACAATCAACTGGTGCCAGGTGGATGTCGGCGAGGCCGAACCGAGGGGCATCGTCTGTGGCGCGCATAATTTTGCCGTTGGTGACAAGGTGGTCGTCTCGCTCCCCGGAGCTGTGCTGCCCGGTCCGTTCCCCATTGCTGCACGGAAAACCTACGGCCACGTCTCCGACGGCATGATCGCGTCGGCGCGCGAACTCGGGCTGGGGGAGGAGCACGCCGGCATTCTGCTGCTCTCATCCCTCGGCCTAGACCCTGAAGTCGGCACCGACGCTGCACGGCTCCTCGGTCTCGATGACTGGGCCGTCGAGGTCAACGTGACGCCTGACCGCGGCTATGCGTTCTCGATCCGCGGAATCGCCCGCGAATACTCTCACGCCACCGGTGCTGCTTTCCGCGACCCCGCACTGCAGGGCGCGGCCGGAGAGTGGGTCGAGCAGGCTAAGCGAGTCGAGCTTGTCGAGACCTCACAAACCAATACCTTTCCGGTCACAATCGCCGACGACACCCCGATCCGTGGTCGTGTCGGGGCCTCGGTCTTCGTCACGCGCGTCGTGCGCGGCGTAGATCCAACCCGGCCGACCCCGGCCTGGATGATCGCGCGGCTGGCGCTCGCCGGCATCCGCTCCATCTCGCTCGTCGTCGACATCACGAACTACGTGATGCTCGAGCTCGGGCAGCCAATCCACGGCTATGATCTCGACCGGCTCACCGCTGGTCTCGTCGTGCGTCGAGCGCAGCCGGGCGAAAAGCTCGAGACCCTCGACGGCCAGGTTCGCAGCCTCGACCAGCAGGATCTCCTGATCACCGACGGCTCAGGCCCGATTGGCCTCGCCGGTGTCATGGGCGGCGCGAGCACTGAGATCACGAGCGCGACGAAGAATGTGCTCGTCGAGGCCGCCAACTTCGACCCGGTGTCGATAGCGCGCACCGCAAGGCGCCATAAACTCCCGAGTGAGGCGTCGCGTCGCTTCGAGCGCGGCGTGGATCCGGCGATTGCGGATGCCGCAGCAGCCCGCGTCGTCGGCCTGCTTGTCGACCTTGCCGGGGGTTCACCAGACCCGCTCGGTTCGCGTTTCTCGGCCGCGCGCCAATCGAAGCCGATTGAATTGCCCGACGGTTTCGTCGGCGCGCTGACGGGCGCAGACTATTCGCCCGACGAGATTCTCTCGTCGCTCACGGCTATCGGCGGAGTGATCCACCGCCAGGGTGACAGCCTTTTTGTCACGCCGCCAAGCTGGCGCCCTGACTTGACCGACAAGGCGACCCTCGTCGAGGAGGTCGCCAGGGTGATCGGCTATGACCGCATACCCGCGGTGCTTCCGGTGGCGCCGCCGGGCCGGGGTTTGACTCGCGAACAGCGGCTGCGTCGCTCGGCTGCCCAGGTGCTCGCCGCCAACGGCCTGGTCGAAGTGCTTACGTACCCGTTCGTCACCGCGCTCTCGAATGCGACATTCGGCTCAGCGAATGCGATTCGGCTCGCCAATCCGCTCGATGCCGAATCGCCGTTCCTGCGCACCTCCCTTATTCCCGGCCTGATCGAGGTCGCACGACGCAACCTGTCGCGCGGCCTGGTCGACCTGGCTCTGTTCGAGATGGGATCGGTCGTGCGACCGGTTGCCGGAACCACCTACGGAAGCGGCCCACTTCCCTCCGGTGTGGTGCGCCCGACCCAGCGCGAGCTGGGCGAACTGCTCGGCAGCATTCCGCCGCAGCCTGTGCACGCGTCGGCGCTCCTTCTCGGCGCGGCGCTCGACAAGCAGCCTGGAACGGCAGCGGAACAGTACGGTGTGGCTGACGCGCTCGATGTGGCGCGGCAGCTGGCGGCAGCGGTCGATGTGTTGATCGAGGTTCGACAGGGCGCGCATCCGGCAATGCACCCTGGTCGATGCGCTGAGCTGTTCGTGGGCGATCGAAGTGTCGGCTATGCAGCAGAAATGCTGCCCTCGCTCGCTGAGGAACTCGATTTGCCCAGGGTCGTCGCTGTGCTCGAAGTAGATCTGGGGCTATTGATCGAGCTCGCGAGCCCCGACGTGGTCCCGACTCCGATCGCGGTCTTCCCCGCTGCGACCCAGGACCTGTCACTGGTGGTTCCTCTCCACGTTCCGGCGGGTGACGTGCTGGCCGCAGTCAGGGTGGGCGCAGGGCCCCTTCTCGAGCATGCTCGACTCGTCGACGACTATCGCGGTAGCGGCGTCGATGACGGTAGCAAGTCGATAACCCTCGCGCTTCGGTTCCGGGCGCGCGATCGCACCCTGACTGCAGCGGAAGCCACCGAGGCGAAGCTCGCGGGCGCGTCTCTCGCCGCGGAGAGGTTCGGCGCAACGATCCGCGAGTAGGCCACTATGCTCGAGAGGTGCACAACTCTTGGCGGACCGGACAGGTAGAGCGTCGTGGCGCGCGCCGCAGCCTCCGTCGCGCCGCTCAGATACGTCGCACCGAGCGACTGAGGGCGACGCTCTAGAGCCGATCCGCTGTCACTGGTTAATCCCAGCAGGCACAGAACGATTCGTGTGAGCGCCGCCGGACCACTCCCCGTCCACTCACTCGAAAAGGCTTAGACCATGTCTTATACCGTCGCCGTGGCAGGTGCCAGCGGCTATGCCGGTGGTGAACTGCTGAGGTTGCTCTCCGCGCATCCCGAATTCGAGGTCACCACAGTGACCGCCCATTCGAACGCCGGCCAGCCACTCATCGCGGTGCAACCCCACCTTCGCTCGCTTGCCGGGCTCACCCTCGTGGATACGACCCCTGAGAGCCTCACTGGCCACGACATCGTCTTCCTGGCCTTGCCGCACGGCGCATCGGGTGCACTCGCGGCTCACCTTCCCGAAGACGCTCTCGTCGTCGATTGTGGCGCCGACCATCGGCTTACGGATGCCGCAGCCTGGGCCGCTTTCTACGATGGCCACTATTTCGGTGCGTGGGCATACGGCGTGCCCGAGCTCGCTGTCGGGTCGACGAAACAGCGGGATCACCTTGCCGAGGCGAAACGTATCGCCGCGCCTGGCTGCAACGCCAGCACGGTCGCCCTCTCGCTCGCGCCAGGCATTGCGGCCGGAGTGATCGAGGAGCGTGACCTGGTTTCTGTGCTCGCGGTCGGCCCGTCCGGCGCGGGTAAGAGCCTGAAGCTGCAGAACCTGGCGAGCGAGATCCTCGGCTCGGCGAACCCGTACGCGGTGGGCGGAACCCATCGGCACATTCCCGAGATCCTGCAGTCGCTGAGGCGTGCGGGCGCGTCTGCGCCGACCATCTCGTTCACGCCGGTTATCGTGCCGATGTCCCGGGGCATCCTCGCGACCTCGACCGCACGCATCGTGCCCGGCACGAGCGCAGCCAGGGTGAGGGCCGCCTGGCAGAAGGCATACGCAGACGAGCCGTTCGTGCACCTCCTGCCTGAGGGCAGCATGCCGAGATCTGGCGACACGATCGGTTCGAACTCGGCTCTCATCGGCCTCGCGGTCGATGAGGCTGTTGGGCGCGTCGTCGTCGTCACCGCCGTCGACAACCTCATGAAAGGCACGGCAGGAGCAGCGATCCAGTGTGCCAATATCGCTCTCGGGCTCGATGAGACGCTGGGCCTCACGACGGATGGAGTCTCACCATGAGCGTCACACATGCGCAGGGCTTCGAAGCCTCAGGGGTCGCTGCCGGCCTCAAACACTCTGGCGGACTGGATGTCGCCCTGGTCGTCAATCGCGGCCCGAGCCAGGCTGGGGCTGCGGTGTTCACGAGCAACCGTTCGAAGGCCAACCCGGTCATCTGGTCGCAGCAGGCCGTCGCCGACGGGGTCGTACGAGCGGTCATCCTGAATTCGGGCGGGGCCAACTGCTTCACCGGGTCGTTCGGGTTCCAGACGACGCACTCCACCGCCGAGGCGGTAGGCGACGCGCTCGGGGTGTCGGCTGGCGACATTGTCGTGTGCTCGACCGGCATCATCGGCACAGGGGACCAGACCTTTCGAGAGCGGGTCATCGCCGGTGCGAGAAGCGCCGCGGTCACGCTCGATGAGAACGGGGGAGATGCCGCTGCGACGGCCATCCTCACGACAGATTCGCACGCCAAGCAGTCGGTCGTCGAAGGCGATGGCTGGTCGATTGGCGGGATGGCGAAAGGCGCTGGCATGCTCGCGCCCGGCCTCGCGACGATGCTCGTCGTGCTGACGACAGATGCCGACGTGCCCTCCGACCTGCTCGACTCCGCGCTGAGGAAAGCCACTCGCGTCACCTTCGACCGCCTCGATTCCGATGGCTGCATGTCGACGAACGACACGGTCGTACTGCTCGCGTCCGCGGCATCCGGAATCGCTCCGCCGGAGCCCGAATTCACGGCGGCTGTCACAGAACTTTGCGCGCGACTGGCGACGCTTCTGCAGCAGGATGCCGAGGGCGCGAGCCACGACATCGACATCGAGGTCACCGGTGCTCTGTCTGAGACAGATGCGGTCGAGGTCGGCCGCTCGATCGCCCGCAACAACCTATTCAAGGCGGCTGTTTTCGGTAACGATCCGAATTGGGGACGCGTGCTCGCCGCCATCGGAACGACCGCGGCCGAGTTCGATCCTTACAACGTCGATGTTTCGATGAATGGCATCCGGGTGTGCTCACAAGGGGCACCGGATCGCCCCTCCGACGAGGTCGACCTCTCGCCGCGCAGGCTGCACGTGCTGGTGGGGCTCAACGTCGGCGACGCCACCGCGACCATCCGCACCAACGACCTCACGCACGACTACGTGCATGAGAACAGCGCGTACTCCAGCTGATGGCGAAGCATGTTGTCGACACCGAATTCGCTGACGCTTCGGCAAAAGCCGCGACGCTCATCGAGTCGTTGCCGTGGTTGCGCCGCTTCGACGGCAAGGTCATCGTGGTCAAATTTGGCGGGAATGCCATGGTCGATGACGACCTTAAGAGGTCGTTCGCCGAAGACATGGTGTACCTCAGGCAGGTCGGCGTGCGTCCGGTCGTCGTGCACGGCGGCGGCCCACAGATCTCGGCCGCGCTGACGGCGAAGGGTATCGCCAGCGAATTCCAGGGTGGTCTCCGGGTGACGAGCGCTGAGGCCATCGACGTGGTCCGGGAGGTACTCGCGGGCGAGGTTGGTCCCGAGCTCGCAGCACTCATCAACGAACAGGGAAAGCTCGCTCAAGCAGTTTCGGGCGAGACCGACGGCCTGTTTGTCGCCACCCGGCGGGGCACGGTTGTCGATGGTGAAGAGGTGGACCTCGGTTTCGTCGGAGATGTCACCTCAGTCGACCCCGCCGTTATCGCGGCACTCATCGAAGCTGGCCAGATCCCCGTCGTCTCCTCGATTGCACCCGATGCCTCTGGCCAAACCCTCAACGTGAACGCAGACTCCGCTGCCGCATCCCTCGCGATCGCTCTCGGGGCAGAGAAGCTGGTCATCCTGACCGATGTCGCCGGCCTCTACAGCGATTGGCCGAATCGCGAATCGCTCGTGTCGACGATCGACGCCCCAACACTCCGCGACCTGCTCCCGTCACTCGAATCCGGGATGATCCCCAAAATGACCGCCTGCCTCGAAGCCGTCGGCGGCGGGGTTCCCACGGCAGCGATCATCGACGGCAGGATGCCCCATTCGATTTTGCTCGAAGTATTCACCACGAACGGCTCAGGTACAGAAGTTGTGCCGACCAAGGAGAAACTATGACTGCGCCAGACTCGTGGCGGGAACGTTTCGGGAACGCGATGATGGGCTCTCTCGCCCAGCCGATCGCAATGCTCGAACGCGGCGAAGGCTGCTACGTCTGGGATGTCGGCGGCAAACGCTACCTCGACTTCCTGGCCGGCATCGCCGTCAATGCGCTCGGTCACGCCCACCCCGTTCTCGTTGAGGCGGTGAGCGACCAGGTCGCTACTCTCGCGCATGTCTCCAACTATTTCGCCAGCCCGCCCCAGCTCGAACTCGCCGAACGGCTGAAGCGCATCACTGGTGCCGGCGATGACGGCCGGGTGTTCTTCTGTAATTCCGGTGCGGAGTCGATTGAGGCTGCGATCAAACTTGCGCGCCTGAACCGCGGCGACGGCAGGCGCAGGCGCATCATTTCCCTGGTGAATTCATTCCACGGGCGCACCATGGGGTCACTCTCGCTGACCGGTAAATCTGCGCTGAGGGAAGATTTCGAGCCGCTGCTGCCGGACGTCGAGCACATCGACACGACTATCGAAGATCTCGAGCGCACGATGGATGACACCGTCGCCGCAATTTTCATCGAGCCGATCAAGGGCGAAGCCGGCGTGCTCGACCTGCCGGATGGCTTCCTGAAGCGGGCCCGTGAGCTGGCGACAGAGTTCGGCTCGCTCCTGATCCTCGACGAGATCCAGACCGGTGTCGGTCGCACTGGCACCTGGTTCGCTTTCCAGCAGGAGGGCATCGTGCCAGATGCCCTCTGCCTCGCCAAGGGAATTGCCGGCGGAATTCCGATCGGCGCTCTGGTCACGTTCGGGGCGGCATCGTCGCTCTTCACGGCCGGCCAGCACGGCAGTACCTTCGGCGGCAATCCTCTCGCCACGAGGGCGGGTAACGCTGTGCTCGGCGAGATCGAGCGCGCGGGACTGATCGAGAACGCCCAGGTGCGAGGCGCCCAGCTGCGTGAACTGATCAGCACGATGCAGTCGTCGCTGGTCGGTGAAATCCGTGGTGAGGGCATTCTTGTCGGCGTCGGTCTCACCAAACCGGTCGCACACAAGGTGGCCTCGAAAGCGTTCGAGCTCGGGCTCATCGTCAACGCTCCGAACGACTCGAGCATCCGGATAGCACCGCCCCTCATCGTCGGCGATGCCGAGCTCACCGAGTTCGCCGCCATTTTCGCGAAAGCCCTGGAGGCTGCAGCATGACTAGACATTTCTTGCGTGACGACGACCTCTCCCCGGCTGAGCAGGCCGAGATCCTGGATCTCGCGGTCGAGCTGAAGAAGGACCGCTGGGTCACCAAACCGCTGGCCGGGCCGCAGACGGTCGCAGTGATCTTCGATAAATCGTCGACGCGCACCCGCGTATCGTTCGCCGTCGGCATTGCGGATCTCGGGGGAGTGCCGCTGATCATCTCGACCGCTAGCAGCCAGCTCGGTGGCAAAGAGAGCCCGAGCGACACCGCCAGGGTGCTCGAACGGCAGGTTGCGGCCATCGTCTGGCGCACGTACGCCCAGTCGGGGCTCGAGCAGATGGCTCTCGGAACAACTGTCCCTGTGATCAACGCACTTTCGGACGCTTTCCACCCCTGCCAGCTGCTTGCCGACCTGATGACTATCCGCGAGCATCGCGGTCAGCTGAGGGGTCTCACTCTCACCTTTGTCGGGGACGGCGCAGACAACATGGTGCACTCGTATCTGTTGGCCGGAGCGACTGCGGGGATGCACGTGCGCGTTGCCTGCCCCGTGGACTACCTTCCGAACAACGATGTCGTCGCAGACGCGGACACCATAGCGGCGAAGACAGGCGGGTCGATCAGCATATACACCGATCCGATCGAGGCAGTCGCGGGCGCGGATGTCGTGGTGACCGACACCTGGGTCTCCATGGGCAAGGAAGAAGAGAAGGCGCAACGCCTGGTCGACCTCGCGCAGTACCGCGTCGACGACGAGTTGATGAGCCTCGCAAAGCCCGATGCGCTCTTCCTGCACTGCCTGCCGGCGGACCGTGGATACGAGGTCACCGCAGAGGTGATCGACGGCCCGCAGAGTGTCATCTGGGACGAAGCAGAGAATCGCCTGCACGCCCAGAAGGCGCTGCTGGTCTGGTTGCTTTCGCACTAACGCGGGTCGAGCGTGTCGAGACCTCACTCCAGATAAACTTCCAACCGAAACTAGGAGCACATCACATGGCAGAACGCGTCGTCCTCGCATACTCGGGCGGTCTCGACACCTCCGTCGGCATCGGCTGGCTGAAGGACGCGACAGGCAAAGAGGTTGTCGCCCTCGCCGTCGACGTCGGGCAGGGTGGCGAAGATATGGAAGACATCCGCCAGCGAGCCCTCGACTGCGGCGCGGTTGACGCCATCGTCGTGGATGCCAAAGAGGAGTTTGCCGACGACTTTCTGATGCCGGCGCTCAAGGCCAACGCCCTCTACCAGAAGCGCTACCCGCTCGTCTCTGCGCTCAGCCGACCCGTCATCGCGAAGCATCTCGCCATTGTGGCTAAGCAGCTTGGCGCAGACAGTGTCGCGCACGGCTGCACGGGCAAGGGCAACGACCAGGTGCGGTTCGAGGCCGCCGTCGCTGCTCTGGCCCCGGAATTGAAGAGCATCGCTCCCGTGCGCGACCTCGCGCTGACCCGCGACAAGGCGATCGTCTACGCCAACGAGCACAATCTGCCCATCCGCCAGAGCGCGGCGAGCCCATATTCGATCGACAAGAACGTCTGGGGTCGTGCGGTTGAGACCGGCTTCCTCGAAGACCCGTGGAACGCACCCATCGAGGAGCTCTACGAGTACACCCAGGACCCGAGCGTCGAGAAGCCGGCAGACGAGGTCACGATCTCGTTCACCGCGGGCATCCCGACCGCCATCGATGGTGTTGCTTACAGCGCTCTTGCTATCGTCGAGAAGCTCAATACGCTCGCGGGCAAGCACGGGGTCGGTCGCATCGATGTCGTCGAAGATCGCCTCGTCGGCATCAAGAGCCGTGAAGTGTACGAAGCCCCGGCGGCGATGGCCCTCATCGCAGCTCACGAGGCCCTCGAAAGTCTCACCCTCGAGCGCGACCTCAATCGCTATAAGCGGGGGGTTGAGGCCGAGTGGTCGAACCTGGTGTATGACGGGCTGTGGTTCTCGAGCCTGAAGAAGTCACTCGACGTGTTCATCGACGACACGCAGAAATACGTGAGCGGCGACATCCGACTGAAGCTCCAGGGCGGTCGCGCTGTCGTCACGGGACAGCGCAGCGCTGAGAGTCTCTACGACTTCAACCTCGCGACCTATGACACCGGCGACACGTTCGACCAGTCGCTCTCGAAGGGTTTCATCGAGATCTGGTCGCTGCCGAGCAAGATCAGTGCTCGCCGCGAAGCCAAGGAACAGGGCTGATCGAACGTGGCGACGTCCGGTGACGAAGTAGCCAACCGCGCGGGCGAGGCGGGTGCTCTCTGGGGCGCCCGTTTCACCTCAGGTCCGTCAGAGGCACTGCAGTCGCTGAGTCGGTCAACGCACTTCGACTGGCAACTTGCCGATTACGACATCGCGGGCTCCCGTGCTCACGCGCGCGCCCTCGCTGCCGCCGGGTATCTTTCTCCCGGCGACCTGGTCGCAATGCTCAGAGCTCTCGATGAGCTCCAGGCGGCGGTGACGGATGGCACGTTCCGCCCCACAGCAGCAGACGAAGACGTTCACTCGGCTCTCGAGCGCGGGCTCATCGACCGCGCTGGCGCCGAACTCGGCGGCAAGCTCAGGGCCGGCCGCAGCCGAAACGATCAGATCGCGACCCTGGTCAGGATGCTGCTGCGCGATCACGCGAAGCGCATCTCAGCACTGGTCGTCGACCTGATCGATGCTCTGTCGTCCCAGGCCGTCAGCCACCAGACCGCGGTCATGCCGGGACGCACCCACCTGCAGCATGCCCAGCCGGTGCTTCTCGCCCACCACCTTCTCGCGCACTGCTGGCCGCTTGTTCGCAACCTCGAGCGCTTCAGGGACTGGGATGCCCGCGCGAATTCCTCCCCGTACGGCTCTGGTGCCCTCGCGGGCAACACCCTGGGGCTCGACGTTCTCGCTGTCGCAACCTCTCTCGGGTTCGACAGGGGGGTCGAGAACTCGCTCGACGGAACTTCCAGTCGCGATGTAGTGGCTGAGTTCGCGTACATCACCGCGCAAATCGGAATCGACCTGTCGAGGTTCGCAGAAGAGATCACTATGTGGAACACGCGAGAGTTCGGTTTCGTCACGCTGAGTGATGCGTATTCGACGGGATCGTCGATCATGCCCCAGAAGAAGAATCCTGACATCGCCGAACTGGCGCGAGGTAAGTCCGGTCGGCTTATCGGCAACCTCGCGGGTCTGCTGGCGACACTCAAGGGCCTGCCGCTGGCCTACAACCGTGACCTCCAGGAAGACAAGGAGCCGGTCTTCGACTCGATCACGACGCTCGAGGTTCTGCTCCCCGCGTTCACCGGAATGGTCGCAACGCTTCAGTTCCACACCGAGCGGATGGCTGAGCTTGCACCGCAGGGGTTCTCGCTTGCGACGGATGTCGCGGAATGGCTCGTGAAGCAGCGAGTTCCCTTTCGCGACGCGCACGAGATCACCGGCGCTCTTGTGTCGTACTGCGAACGCCGCGGGATCGAGCTCGATCAGCCGACCGACGAGGAGTACGCCGCAATTTCACCGCTGCTGTCGCCCGGTGTTCGCTCCGTGCTGACCGTGCAAGGATCGATCGCAAGCAGAATCGGCGTTGGCGGAACCGCGCCGGATCGGGTTGCTGAACAACTGGCAGCGCTGACGAAGCGCGTGCGCACACTGAAGGAGATGTCGTCATGACGCTGAACAAAGACAGCCGTAACGGCCGCCCGCCGCAGACACGTACCGGCAAGATCGTCATGTGGGTGATCTTCGGTGTCGCTGCGGTGCTCGCGATCATCGCCATCGTCATCTGGATCCGAAGCGGCGTCAAGCTCTTCTAGTGCTGTTCGACGCACCCTCGGTCGAGGTCGCACCCCTTCTGCTTGGTGCCGTTCTTAGTAAAACGACACCGGACGGCACCGTGGCCGTGCGCATCACCGAGGTCGAGGCTTATCTGGGCGAGGTGGATCCCGGATCCCACGCTTTCCGCGGCCAGACCAGGCGAAATGCCGTCATGTATGGCGACCCTGGCCGCCTCTATACCTATTTCACCTATGGCATGCACGTCTGCGCGAACGTCGTGTGCTCGCCGACCGGTGTCGCCACAGCAGTGCTCCTGAGAGCTGGCGAGGTCGTGGATGGCCTCGAACTGGCCAGGTCTCGCCGCCTCGCGTCCACGACGGATGCCGAGCTGGCTCGTGGGCCTGCCCGCCTGGTCGTGGCGCTCGGAGTCACCCTCGCCGACGGGGGAGCGAATCTCGCGGCAGCCCCTTTCTGCCTCGAACTCCCCCCACATCAGTCTCCAGCTGCGACTGGCCCGCGCACCGGCGTCTCCGGGCCAGGCGGCACTCTCGACTATCCGTGGCGATTCTGGATTCCCGGTGACCCGTCTGTCTCGCCGTATAAGGCCAGTGTGCCCAAGAAGCGGGCATAGGCCCGCTGGTATTCTTTCGGGGTGCCAGCATCCGAAGCCCTGTCCGCTCAACGCAACGACGACTCATTCGATGACGTCTGGGATGAGCTGCTCTATCGCGGGCTCGTGCACGTCTCGACGGACGCCGGTGAGCTGAAAACCCTGTTGGCCGGCCCGCCGATCACCTACTACTGCGGGTTCGACCCCACCGCGCCAAGCCTGCATCTCGGCAATCTCGTGCAGCTGCTTCTGATGCGGCGGCTGCAGCTTGCCGGTCATCGACCCCTCGGTCTCGTCGGTGGTTCCACCGGGCTTATCGGCGACCCTCGCCCGACAGCCGAACGCACGCTGAAAGACCGGGAGACCGTCGCGGAGTGGGTCGGCTCCCTGCAGGAGCAGGTATCGAAGTTTCTGAGTTTCGACGGTGACAACGCCGCCCGCCTGGTCAACAATCTCGACTGGACGGCACCCATGAGCGCCATCGACTTCCTCCGCGACATCGGAAAATACTTCAGGGTCGGCACGATGCTGAAGAAAGACGCCGTGAGTGCGCGCCTCAACAGCGATGCCGGTATCAGTTACACCGAGTTCAGTTACCAGATCCTCCAGGGGATGGATTTCCTCGAGCTTTACCGCAGCTACGACTGTGTGCTGCAGACCGGCGGCAGCGACCAGTGGGGCAATCTCACCAGCGGCACAGACCTCATCCATCGCGCGGAGGGCGCCAGCGCTCACGCAATCGGCACGCCGCTCATCACCGATGCAGACGGCAAGAAGTTCGGCAAAAGCGAGGGCAACGGTATTTGGCTGGATCCGCGAATGATGAGCCCGTACGCCTTCTACCAATTCTGGCTCAATGCCGACGACGCAATCGTGGTCGGGCTCCTCAAGATCTTCACCTTCCTCACGCGCGCCGAGATCGAGCGACTCGAGGGAGTGGTCGCCGCAGAGCCATTCCGGCGGGAGGCGCAGAGCGCGCTCGCCCTCGATGTGACGATGCTCGTACACGGCCGGCAGGCGACTGAGGCTGCCATTGCGGCCGCGGAGGCGCTGTTCGGTCAGGGGGAGCTCACGAGCCTCGACCCAGCGACGCTCGAGGCTGCCCTCAGGGAGCTGCCGAACACGACCACGACTCCCCGCGCCGCGGTCACCCAGCTGCTCGTCGACACGGGCCTCACGGCAAGCCTCGGGGAGGCACGGCGCGCGGTGGAGCAGGGCGGTGTGTACCTGAATAACACCAAGGTGCAGGATGCCGGACTCACCATAGAGGGCCTGGCCCTCCCCGGCGGCATGCTGGTGCTGCGCCGTGGCAAGAAGACCCTCGCGGGAGTGTTCGTCGAGTAACCCCATCCCCGCCGTAATGGGGTGAAGCCCGTGAACATCGCCGTCACCTGCGATCGCTACGCCCTGTCTCAGCTACGCCCTGTCTTAACTGGGGGTGCAGAGGGAGACAGGCGATCAGCAGGTCGGCGAGCGGCCAGATATGGGGTCACGATCGCCGCTGGATGCCATCGCTCTTGTGCTTGCCATCATCGCTGCTCCAAGGCAGCCATCGTCGTCGGAGTGCTCATGTCGCTCGTCCTGGCTGGTGGGGGAGTGGCGAATTCCTACTCCGAGAACGGTCAGGGTAACGGGGCAGCGCCGCGAGGGGGTAGTCAGCCCATGTGCAGGCTCATCGCTGCCAAGCCGAGGGTGCTCGCGGATCCTGCGTTCGACTGGCCAGCTCTCAACTCGAGCATCCCGGCCTACGTCGATGCCGTCGCCGCATACTCGACGTGGCGAACACACTCACAGCAGCTGCGCCCACCTGGGTCGATCGGTACTGTGCCCGGGCCGACACGCCCGGGATCGCACCTAATTTGCCAGACCCCGATCCGCACCGTAATGTTCTTACTTGTCACCCCAAAGGTTCGGAAAAGCCGCAGAGCTAGCCGGCCTCAAGAGGGACAAAATCCAGTTTCAAAGCGTCTCCTATTCGTAGTGTGATTGCTCAAATATTTGGATGCAGTACCCACTCGAAGAGCAGTTCAATTAGCTCGCCGAAGACTTCCGAGTCGCCGGCCAGTCAACTTGACAGAAGCCCCGAGGGTGGTAGGTTAGAGAAGTTGCCCCGGCAGCCGAGTCGCGAGACAAAGCACCGGGAGCGTCCGATCCTTGAGAACTCAACAGCGTGCACAATGTCAAATGCCAAAAACCCGTCTGTGGCTACAAACTATCTAGTTTGAGAAGCGCAAACGGATTCCTTTGGAAAAAGATATAAACAACAAAGCAAGTCAGTATTGATTTGTTCTGTCAGTTTCAAACTTGTCACCTCGCCAACCCATTCCGGTTGCGGGTGGCGCTAGATGTGCCGGGTCGTTTACGACTCGAGCAATCAAACATTTATGGAGAGTTTGATCCTGGCTCAGGATGAACGCTGGCGGCGTGCTTAACACATGCAAGTCGAACGATGAAACAGAGCTTGCTCTGTCGATTAGTGGCGAACGGGTGAGTAACACGTGAGTAACCTGCCCCAGACTCTG
>JAYTRC010000079.1:0-16324 GCA_043746355.1 Lacisediminihabitans sp.
CGTGATTGTCGATGCGGTGAACGCTGTCGATCCGGCGCGAGAACAGTGGGTCAGTCTTGCTGAGCGAACCGGCGAGAAGTTGAAATTCATCGAGATCACCTGCTCAGACCCTGACCTCCACCGCGGCAGGCTCGAGTCTCGCTACCGGGAGCTTCCGCACGTCGATGAACCGACCTGGCATGCAGTCGAGCAGAGCCTCGACGAGTACTCAGAGTGGCACGGTTCGAGTGCGGCCATCCCCAGAATTCGGCTCGACTCCGTTAATTCTCTCGGTTCCAACGTTGCAACAGCCCTCTCCTTCCTCGAGGGCTAGAGGGCCTCTCCGCGCCCTCAGTGCTTGTGGTGCCAGGTGCTGATCCTTCTTCCGCCGTCCGAGACAAAGAGAGACGGTGGGGCGGATGGCTCGGCTCTGGATCTTTCGGCTCTCGGGTTCAGCTCGCTCACGCCGCAAAGAAGGGCCGTAATCGCCGCCACCCGCACGCTCGCTCGTAACGTGTCAACGATGGCGGCTGCCCTCCACCTCGGCCCATCCCAGCACTTCGAGGTGATGCGAAATCGCGCCCTGGCAACTTCGCCGACGATGCCGGCCCTCGACCGCTACACCGGGGTGCTGTACGACGCTTTCGATGCTGCAGCTCTTCTGCCCGTTTCGCGGTCTTTCGCACACGAGCACGTTGTGATTCATTCCGCGATGTTCGGTCTTGTGCGGGCAGCGGATCCGATCCCGGCATACCGCCTCTCGCATGATTCGCGATTGCCCGCCGTTTCGCTGAAAAAGGCCTGGCGCGGAGCGATCTCGGCTGAGCTTGTTGCACAGCCCGGTCTTGTTCTCGACCTGAGATCCGAAGCCTATCGCGAGCTTGGTCCTGCACCGAGGGCGGTTTTCGTGCGTGTAGTCGCACGCGGTGGTGACGGAACCCGGCGTGCTCTCAATCACTTCAATAAAAAGGGAAAGGGAGAGTTCGTGCGGGAGATCGTCGAGTGCGGCATCCCACATCCGAATGTCGAAAGCCTGCTCGGCTGGGCTCACGAGCGTGGGATCGAGCTGGTGCACGGGCTGCCGGGGGAGCTCGAACTGACGGTGGATGAGATCACCGGGCCTCGACGGTAGCCTCTAGGGTTGACGCATGACTTACGACTCCTATGGCAATGGCGGCCAGTACGCAGCACTGATCTTCCTGTTCGTCGCCGCGTTCTACGTAGCCATCTTCCTGGTTGTCGCCGCGGCATACGTGGTCACGGCCATCGCATTCATGTCGTTCTTCCGCAAGGTGGGCGTGAAGCCGTGGATCGCCTGGGTGCCGTTCTACAACAACTGGGTGCGGCTCGAGATCGGCGGCCAGCGCGGCTGGTTCTCGCTGTTCTCACTCATTCCCTATGGTGGAATCGCCACTGCAGTGTTTCTTGGCATCGCTGCATATCGAAATGGGATCGCCTTTCGCAAAGACGGCGGCTATGTCGCCCTGGCGGTGCTGCTCCCGTTTGTCTGGGCTTTCATCCTCGGTGGCAAAGACGCTGTGTATGAACCAGCACTCCTGACTGCTGCTGGTTACCCTCCGCCGCTCGCTGGGTACGGGTCTGTCGTGCCGAACTATGCGACCGCCGCCTACCAGGCGCCGACCGCACCTCAGTCGCCAGCAGCCTGAGTCGCAGACACGTTGGCGTCGTACGCTCGCCAGCATCCTTCCACGTGGTCGTCGACGAGCCCTGACGACTGCATGAGGGCGTAGACCGTCGTCGGTCCGACGAACCGAAAGCCTCGATCCCGCAGCGCCGAACTCAGCGCTGTGGATTCCGTTGTGACGGCGGGAACAGCACTGAAATCGCGCGGTGGCTGGTTTCGGGGCGGCGGTGCGTAGCCCCAGATCAATTCGTCGAGTGCGCCCGGGCTGTCGCTGGTGATGTCCCGCGCGATCCGAGCGTTCGATAGCGTCGCCTCGATCTTTGCCCGGTTGCGGATGATCCGCGCATCGAGCATGAGCGCGTCGACCACTGCGGCGTCCATGGCGGCGACTCGTTCGATATCGAACTGGTGGAAGACCTCACGGAACGCTGAACGCCTGCGGAGGATCGTGATCCACGACAGTCCGGCCTGGAAACCTTCGAGGCAGAGTTTCTCGAACAGTGGTCGGTCGCCGTGCAGCTGGGTTCCCCACTCCTCGTCGTGATAGCGCTGGTATTCTGGATCTTTCGCGCCCCAGCCGCAGCGGGCGAGTCCGTCTTCTCCAACGACGACGCTCACGCTCGCGCTTCAATTCCTTCGTGCTCCAGTAGCCACACCTTGGTCGGGACACCGTTGCCACCGCTGTACCCGGTAATGCGATTATTGCTCGCGAGCACCCGGTGGCATGGCACGATGATCGGCACCGGATTCGCGCCGACGGCTCCGCCAACGGCACGCCCGGCGCTCGGGCGACCGGTTGAGCGACCGAGGTCGCCGTATGAAACGAATTCGCCGAAGCCGAGGGTGGCGAGCTCAGCCCATACTGCTTTCTGGAATTCGGTGCCGGAAAGATTCACCGGCAGATCGAAGGTGGTTCGGGTGCCTGCGAAGTACTCGTCGAGCTGTCGCGCTGCTGCGTCGAGCACTTCATCGCTCTGTTCAGGTTGCTCCTCGAGCGGGAGGCGACCGGCTTTCTCGATGGTGAGCGATGTGATCGCGGAGCCGTCGCCCGTGAGCTCGATGCGCCCGATGGGGCTGTCGAGTCGGCGCAGGTGGGTGGAGGTGCCATGGGCTGTTGCACTGGTGGCTGGCGCGGTGCTGATCGTCATGATGCGACTGTAGCTCGGTCATCCGTTCCGACGCTGGCACTTTTCGGACCTGGGCTGAACCCACATCGGCAGGCCGAGGGGTGGAGGAGAGGAAGCCGCTACGGAAGCGTCAGCACGACCTTGCCGAGCAGATGCCTGCCCTCGAGCAACTTATAGGCAGCGCGCACTTCCGCCAGCGGGAACGTCGCAGCGATCGGAACGCGGATGTCGCCGGCAGCGATCAGCCTCGCCAGCGAGGCGAGCGCCGAAGCAGTTTTTCCGCCGCCACCGATGGTCGCGATCCCGTACTTCGATGCACCCTCGTACCAGACGATCGTGTTGATGCGCCCGGCGGGAACGCCGAGCTCGAGCCCGGCGAGCAGGGTCTCCTCGCCGGCGTTGTCGAGCACGGCGGTAATACCCTGGGGAGCGACCGCGCGCACCCGGTCGACCAGCCCGACGCCGTACTCGACCGGGATCACGCCGATCGACTCCAGGAACCGGTGATTGGCTGCACTCGCGGTGCCGATAACCGTTGCACCGGCAATTCGAAGCAACTGGCATGCGATCAGCCCGACACCGCCGGCAGCCGCGCTGACCAGAACGGTGTCGCCCGGCTGCGGAGACAGCGAGGAAACAGTGCGCTGGGCTGTGTTGCCAGCCGCGCCGATAGCGCCAGCGGTCGGCCAATCCAGCGAATCAGGCTTGGGCGCGAGATGGGCCGCAGAAACGACGACGTACTCGGCCTGGGCGGCGAACGACGCCCAGCCGAGCACCGCGTCGCCAAGGGAATGAGTGCTGACATCAGCCCCGACCTCATCCACTACTCCAGCAAACTCGCTGCCCTGGCCGGTCGGGAAGGTGAGTGACGGAAGGTACCCGCTGATGGACCTGACCTTGAAGTCGTAGGCATTGAGGCCGGCGGAACGCACGGCAACGCGCACCTGGCCGGGGCCCGCATGCGGCGCGGGGACGTTCACGATCTCGAGTACTTCAGGGCCTCCGTGGGAGGAATAGCTGACAGCTTTCGACATTCGGCAAGCTTAGGCGAAGAGCTTGTGAGTGAGTGCTCACTCAGTTACGATGAGCGGATGCCGACCAGAACACGAGCGAGACCGCTCTCGCTCGACGACCGCCGTGCTGCGATCGTCGACGTGGTGATCCCACTCATCCTCGAGCACGGCAGTGACATCACGACGAGGCAGATCGCCGAAGCAGCCGACGTGGCCGAAGGCACCATCTTCCGGGCATTCGGCGACAAGGAGAGCATCATCGACGCGGCAGTCGAGCGTTTCTTCGACCCCGAGCCGATTCGTCGCATGCTCGAAGCCATTGACCCGGGGCTGCCGCTACGAGACAAGGTGCACGACCTGCTCTTCCACCTGCAGGCGCGCACGACCGGTGTCATCCAGATCCTGGGCGCACTGGGCCCCCGAAAACGCCCTCGACGGCCGGACTCCGGCGACGATTTCGTCGACCTCATCTCGAGTGTGCTTGCGAGCGACTCCGGCATTCTTCGGGTAGACCCGATTGAGATAGCTCGCTACCTTCGCCTGATAGCGTTCGCGTCGTCCGTCGGTCCGCTCGCCGCAGCGCACCCTTTCACGATCGACCAGTTGACCGACCTTGTCGTCAGCGGGATCACCACTACGACCAGAGAACAAAGGACTGACGATGCTGCTTAGCCTTCTGCGCCGTTACCTCAAGCCGCACACCAGGCTCTTGGTCGGGGTGATTTTCTTTCAACTGCTGCAGTCGATCGCGTCGCTCTACCTGCCGACTCTCAACGCCGAGATCATCGACAGCGGGGTGGCGAAGGGCGACACGGGCTACATCCTCAGCACCGGGCTCGTGATGCTCGGCATCACGGTCGTGCAGATCGCGTGCTCGATCACCGCGGTCTACTTCGGCGCAAAGGTCGCCATGGGCCTCGGCCGCGACCTGCGCTCTGCCGTGTTCACGAGGGTCGGCGAGTTCTCCGAGCGCGAGGTGACCAGCTTCGGCGCGCCATCGCTGATCACGAGAACGACGAACGACGTGCAACAGGTTCAGATCCTGGTGCTCATGACCTGCACGATGCTTGTTTCAGCACCGATCCTGGCGATCGGCGGCATCGTGCTCGCGCTGCAGCAGGACCTGCAGCTGTCCTGGCTCATGGCGGTCAGCATCCCGGTGCTGATCATTGCGATCGGCCTCGTGATCTCGCGGATGATTCCGCAGTTCCGACTCATGCAGAAGCGCATCGACACGATCAACCGCGTTCTCAGGGAGCAGCTGTCGGGCATCCGTGTGGTCAGGGCCTTCGTGCGTGAGGATGTCGAGACCGCTCGTTTCACCGACGCCAACGAGGCGGTGACCCAGACGGCACTTCGGGTTGGCCGCCTGACCTCGCTCATGTTCCCGATCGTCATGCTGGTGCTCAACGTGTCGAGTGTCGCAGTCATCTGGTTCGGGTCGTTCAGGGTGGCAGACGGATCCCTGCAGATCGGAACACTCACGGCCTTCCTGCAGTACCTGATGCAGATTCTCATGGCTGTGATGATGGCGACGTTCATGGCGATGATGATTCCGCGTGCGACGGTGAGCGCCGATCGGATCGGCGAGGTGCTCGACACGGAGTCGACGGTGAAGCCGGCCGAGCATCCCGTCATGTCGCTGACCCAGCACGGCACCATCTCGTTCCGCGGGGTGGGTTTCGCTTACCCCGGTGCCGAACAGCCCGTACTCGTCGACCTCGACTTCGAGGTGCCGGCCGGAAAGACGACGGCGATCATCGGCAGCACAGGGGCGGGAAAGACCACTCTCGTCAACCTGCTTCCGCGCCTGTTCGACGCGACGGAAGGCACTGTGCTCATCGATGGCGTCGACGTCAGAAACCTCGATCCCGACCTCCTGTGGGGGCGGATCGGGCTCGTGCCCCAGAAGCCATACCTGTTCTCTGGAACAGTGGCATCGAACCTGCGCTACGGGAAGCCCGGTGCGACCGACGACGAACTGTGGGCGGCGCTGACGACGGCCCAGGCGCTCGACTTCGTGAGTGCGATGCCCGAGAAGCTGGATGCCCCGATAGCCCAGGGCGGCACCAATGTCTCCGGCGGCCAGCGACAGCGACTCGCCATTGCGCGGGCGCTGGTCAAGCATCCGGAGATCTACGTTTTCGACGACTCATTCTCGGCACTCGACCTCGCGACCGATTCGAGACTGAGGCAGGCGCTCAGGCGGGATGTGGGCGACGCAACCCAGGTGATCGTCGCGCAGCGCATCTCGACAATCGTCGACGCAGACCAGATCATCGTTCTCGAGGACGGCCGGATCGTCGGCATCGGCACGCACGAGCAGCTGCTCGAGAATTCGCCCACATACAACGAGATCGTGGAATCCCAACTCGCGGCCGAGGAGGCAGCATGAGCACCGCGCAGCAGGCGCCACGTCGCGGCCCCCGGGGCGGCGGCCCATTTGGGGGCGCCCAGGGTCCGGTCGAGAAATCCCTCACCTTCGTGCCGTCAGCGAAACGGCTCGTCGGGCGCCTGAAGCCGGAGTCCATGCGGATCGGCCTGGTCGTCGTCCTCACCGTCGTCAGCGTGTTCCTCAGCGTGCTCGGCCCGCGCCTGCTCGGCAACGCGATCAACCTCGTGTTCGACGGCTACATCTCGTCCCAGCTTCCGGCCGGGCTCACCAAGGGGCAGGTGATAGCGGGGCTCCGGGCATCCGGCGACTCGGCAAAGGCGGACCTGCTGAGCGGGATGGACCTGAACCCCGGGCACGGAATCGACTTCGCCGCTGTCGGCTCGATTCTGCTGATGCTCCTGGTGTTCTACGCTTTTGCGGGCATTTTCGGCTATCTGCAGGGCCTCGTGTTGAACGGCATCGTGCAGCGAACTGTCTTCCGTCTCCGGTCAGACGTCGAGGAGAAGATCAACCGCCTGCCGCTGAGCTATTTCGACCGCATGCAGCGAGGCGAGCTTCTCAGCAGGGTGACCAACGACATCGATAACATCTCGACCAGCCTGCAGCAGACGATGAGCCAGCTGCTCACGTCGCTGCTGACCGTCGTTGGGGTGCTCGTAATGATGTTCCTGATCTCGCCGGTGCTCGCCCTGATTGCGCTCGTGACGATTCCGCTGACGATCGTCATCACCTCGATGATCGCCAAACGGTCGCAGAAGCTGTTCGTCGCGCAGTGGAAGAACACCGGCGAGCTGAACGGCCAGATCGAGGAGGCATTCACCGGCCACGCCCTCGTGAAGGTCTTCGGTCGGCACCGCGAGGTCGAGGAGCAGTTCAGGATCAAGAACGAGCAGCTGTTCCAGGCCAGTTTCGGCGCCCAGTTCGTGTCTGGCATCATCATGCCCGCGATGATGTTCGTTGGAAACCTGGTCTACGTCGCGATCGCCGTGGTCGGTGGGCTGTTTGTCGCCTCCGGCAGCATGCGGCTCGGTGACGTCACCGCGTTCATCCAATACTCCCGTCAGTTCACGCAGCCGCTCACCCAACTCGGCAGCATGGCCAACCTGCTGCAGTCCGGTGTCGCGTCGGCAGAGCGCGTGTTCGAGTTGCTGGATGCCGACGAGCAGTCCGCAGACCCTTCGCCAGCGCTGACTCCCGGGTTAGCCGCGCCCGGCCGACTAGCATTTGAGGATGTCTCGTTCAGCTACTCAGCTGACACCGAACTGATTCAGCACCTGTCGCTGATCGCCGAGCCCGGCCAGACCGTCGCAATTGTCGGGCCGACCGGCGCGGGCAAGACCACGCTGGTGAACCTGATGATGCGGTTCTACGAACTCGGCTCGGGCCGCATCACCCTCGACGGCGTCGACACGGCCATGATGACACGCGATGACCTGCGCTCTCGGATGGGAATGGTGCTTCAGGACACCTGGCTGTTCGGAGGGACGATCCGGGACAATATTGCATACGGCCGACCCGGTGCGAGCGAGGCGGACATCCTGGAGGCCGCACAGTCGACCTATGTCGACCGGTTCGTGCATTCGCTGCCGGATGGTTACGACACCGTGCTCGACGATGAGGCCTCGAACGTCAGCGCGGGGGAGAAGCAGCTGCTCACGATCGCGCGCGCGTTTCTCGCCCGGCCGAGCGTGCTGATTCTTGACGAGGCGACATCGTCGGTCGACACGCGTACGGAAGTACTGGTGCAGAAGGCCATGAAGGCGCTGCGCTCGGACCGCACCAGCTTCGTGATCGCACACAGGCTGTCGACTATTCGGGACGCAGACCTGATCTTGGTAATGGAGGCAGGCGCGATAGTCGAGCAGGGCACGCACACCGAGCTGCTGGCGGCCGAGGGGGCCTACTTCAGGCTGTACAACTCGCAGTTCGCGGCCGCGGTCGAATAGTGCGGGTCGAAGCTCGATCTTCCTAGTCAGTGCCCGGTCAGCGGGCCCGTCAGCTTTGTCGCGCGCCGCAGGATGAGATCGGTCAGGGTACGCCTGGCGAGGTTCGTGGTGCTGAGCCCGTCACCGACGGGCTTCGGCAGTGTGGCGCCGTAGCCCTCGAGCGCGACCATGCGGAGCGCAAAGTCGGCTTTCGCCAGGTAGGACGAGGTCCACAGGCCGGTGAGGCCGCCGCCGACGATGGCGACATCCACGCTCCGGTCACCGGGCAGGGCCGCTCGGACCAGCTGCGGCCCGCCGCTGCCGTGCCAGTAGCTGGACGACGCTGCGCTCACCACGCGGACATCCCAGCGGGGCTGAGGCGACTCGTTGGAGAGAATTACGAGTGTAAGAAAGATGGGGAAGATGGGGAGATGAGGAGATGGGCGCCGATCAGAGCCGCGCCCACGCCTCGGTCAACACCCCGCGAAGAATCTGCTCGATCTCGTCGAACTCGGGTTGCCCGATCGTGAGTGGCGGAGCGAGTTGGATGACCGGGTCGCCACGGTCATCCGCGCGGCAGTAGAGCCCGGCGTCGAACAGTCCCTTGGAGAGGAATCCGCGGAGCAGGCGCTCCGACTCGTCGTTGTCGAACGTCTCTTTAGTTACCTTGTCTTTGACGAGTTCGATGCCGAAGAAGTAGCCGTCACCACGAACGTCGCCGACGATCGGCAGGTCGAGCAGCTTCTCGAGAGTCGCCCGAAAGGCTGGCGAGTTCGTGCGGACGTTCTCGTTCAGCTTCTCCTCCTCGAAGATGTCGAGGTTTGCGAGGGCAACCGCGGCAGACACCGGGTGCCCGCCGAAGGTATAGCCGTGAGAGAACGACGCGTTGCCGTGCTTGAACGGCTCGTAGATGCGGTCGGAGATGATCGTCGCGCCGATGGGGGAGTACCCGCTGGTCATCCCCTTTGCGCAGGTGATCATGTCTGGCACATAGTCGAAAGCGTCGCAGGCGAAGAACTCGCCGATCCGCCCAAACGCGCAGATGACCTCGTCGCTCACAAGCAGCACGTCGTACCGGTCACAGATCTCACGTACCCGTGTGAAGTAGCCGGGAGGCGGTGGGAAGCAGCCGCCGCTGTTCTGTACGGGTTCGAGGAAGACGGCCGCGACCGTTTCCGGGCCCTCGAACAGTATCTGTTCCTCGATGCGGTTCGCCGCCCACAGGCCGAATGCCTCGAGGTCTTCGGCCGGCGCACCCATTTCGGCTGCCCGGTAGAAGTTCGTGTTCGGTACGCGAAATCCACCGGGCGTGACGGGTTCGAACATCTCCTTCATGGCGGGGATGCCGGTGATGGCGAGTGCCCCCTGCGGTGTGCCGTGGTAGGCGACATTGCGCGAGATAACCTTGTGCTTGGTCGGGCGGCCCTGGAGCTTCCAGTAGTACTTCGCGAGTTTGAACGCCGTTTCGACGGCCTCGCCTCCGCCGGTGGAGAAGAACACGCGATTGAGATCGCCCGGCGCATACGACGCGAGACGGTCGGCGAGCTCGATAGCGTTCGGGTGGGCGTACGACCAGATCGGAAAGAACGCGAGCTGCTCTGCCTGCTTCGCTGCGACCTCAGCGAGACGCTTGCGGCCATGACCGGCGTTGACGACGAAGAGGCCACTCAGGCCGTCGAAATATTTCTTGCCGGTCGAATCCCAGATTTGGTGCCCATCACCCTTGACGATGATTGGAACGCCCGCGCCGTCTTCCATGACCGACTGGCGGGAGAAATGCATCCAGAGATGGTCTTTGGCCTTCTGCTGGAGTTCTGCTTCGTTGTACTCAGACACGTTTACCTTGTTCCCCAGTTGTAGAACTGTTTTTGGAGCTTCAAATAGACGAACGTCTCGGTCGAGCGCACGCCCTCGATCCCACGGATCTCCTTGTTCAGGAGGTCGATGAGATCTTCGTCGTTCTCGCAGACGACTTCGGCGAGAATGTCGAAACTGCCCGCGGTGAGCACCACGTAGTCGACCTCCTTGAGTCGGCTCAGCGCCTCGGCGACCAGTGTCGTGTCGCCGGTGACGGTGATGCCAACCATCGCCTGCCGATAAAACCCCAGTTGCATGGGGTCGGTGACCGCGACCACCTGCATGACGCCGGAGTCGGTGAGCTTCTGCACCCGCTGCCTCACGGCGGCCTCGCTGAGGCCCACTGCCTTGCCGATTTCTGCGTACGAGCGCCGGCCATCAGCCTGCAGCTGTTCGATGATCGCCTTCGAGACGAGATCGAGCTGGACCGGCTTCGGATTGGGGCTCATACCGCGATTCTGTCAGCCGAATCGCACTCTCACAAGGGAATCCGAACCACGCGCCATTATTTTCGACGAATTCGGTAGTGCGAGCGTGACGGCACCTGACTACATTGGAGAGCATGAGCGACGAGATCCGCAACTTCATCAATGGCGAGTACGTGACTTCGAAGGGTGAGGGGTCTTTCGACCTCATCGACCCGGCAACGGAAGGTGTCTACGGATCATCCCCGGTGTCAGGGCGAGCGGATGTCGACGCTGCATTCGGTGCGGCGGCCGCAGCGTTCGAGCAGTGGGGTGAAACCACACCAGCTGAGCGCCAGCTTGCGCTGTTCAGGATCGCGGATGCCATGGAGGCCAGAGCAGAGGAGTTCGCCGACCTGGAGTGCAAAGACACCGGCAAGCCGCGGGCATCCCTCGTCGATGATGAGATCATGCTGTCTGTCGACCAGATTCGGTTCTTCGCGGGTGAGGCCAGACACCTGAGCGGTATGGCCTCAGGTGAGTATATGAAAGACCACACCTCGCAGATCCGCCGTGAGCCGATCGGGGTGATCGGCCAGGTCACCCCGTGGAACTACCCCCTCAACATGGCCGTTTGGAAGTGTGCGCCGGCCATCGCCGCCGGCAACACGACGGTACTCAAGCCGAGTGACACGACGCCGTCGTCCACACTCTTCCTCGCGGAGGTCGCTGCGGAGTTTCTGCCGGCCGGCGTGCTCAACGTGATTACCGGCGACCGCACGACCGGGGCGGCGATGATCGAGCACACGACGCCGCAGATGGTCTCCATCACGGGATCCGTTCGGGCCGGGATGGAGGTGGCGAGGGCCGCGGCATCCGACTTGAAGCGAGTGCACCTCGAACTCGGCGGGAAGGCTCCTGTGATCGTGTTCGACGATGCCGACATCGCGCTGGCCGTCGAGGGAATTGCGACCGCAGGCTATTTCAACGCCGGCCAGGACTGCACTGCTGCGACCAGGGTGCTCGTGCAGGCCGGGGTGCACGACGAGTTCGTGCAGGCGCTCGCGGCCTACGCGAGGGAGAACGCGAAGACAGGGGCACCGAGTGAGACCGACATCCTGTTCGGCCCTGTGAATAACGCGAACCAGCTCGCCCAGGTTGAGGGATTCATCGCGGATCTGCCGGACAACGCGAACATCGAACTGGGCGGACATCGCCAGGGCACGATCGGGTACTTCCACGAGGCGACGATCGTGAGCGGCCTTAGCCAGACGGATGACGCGATCCAGCGCGAGATCTTCGGTCCGGTGATCACCGTGCAGAAGTTCACCGACGAGAAGCAGGCCCTCGAGTGGGCGAACGGCGTTCAGTACGGCCTCTCATCGAGCGTGTGGACAAAGGATCATTCCCGCGCCATGCGGTTCGCCAAGTACCTTGACTTCGGCTGCGTATGGATCAACACCCACATTCCGCTGGTCGCCGAGATGCCGCACGGCGGGTTTAAGCACTCGGGTTATGGCAAAGACCTCTCGTCGTATGGCTTCGAGGACTACACGAGGGTCAAGCACGTGATGAGCTTCATCGGCTAGCTGGTTTATGTGACAAACAGGCACCCGAAAGGGGACGCGACCGGGTCCCCTGAATGACGGACAATGGATCAATGGAGTCCGAGGGCGAGCACGACACCGTGCTAGAGAGCACGGTTGTAGAAGACACAGTGGTGAAGCCTCCCACGCCTGTTGTCGACCTCGCCGAAACGGATATCGATGCTGACACACTCATCCGCGACCGCATCCCCTTCGCCGATGTGCCGACAGAAGCCCTGGTCGAACTCAGGGAACCGAAACCGGTGCCCTTCGAACAGCTCCCGGTTCACGGGAGCCCTGTACCGCAGACCCCTGTCACCCAAATCCAGGCGGATCTGCTGTCGACCCTTCCCCAGGACTACAGCTTCAGCGTCAACTCTGCCGAGCCGATCAGTCTGGATTCCCCGGCGTTCATCGGCCGCAAACCGGTGCTGCCACGCATCATGAAGGGTAGGCCACCGCGTCTGATCAGCGTGCCTTCCCCGCTGCGGGAGGTTTCGAGTACTCACCTAGAACTGCGTCAGCAGGGCGCGCTGGTGATCGTCACCGACCTGCGCTCGACAAACGGCAGCGTTGTATGCCTGCCCGGCCGCTCGCCGGTGACTCTCCGCCAGGGCGAATCGCTCGTTGTGACACCGGGCACGGTCGTCGACATCGGAGATGGCAACCTGGTCGAGATCAGCCCGTCGCGTCGCGTCGAATCGAGCGAGAAAGCATGACAGAGATCGGACGCAATTCTGCGGAGCGCATCCTTTCGCTCCCCGGCAGGGCAGGGGTTGGCCTCATCGTCGCCTGGGGCGCGGCAACCGATGTGGGCCGTCGACGCGCCCACAACGAAGACAGCCTCATCGCCGAGTCGCCGATGTTCGCGATCGCCGATGGAATGGGCGGCCACTCAGCCGGGGACGTCGCGAGTGCAGCCGTCGTGGCGCGTCTGGCCGAGACGGTAGTTTCTGATTTCGTCGAGGCCGAAGCGATCGAGTACGCACTCCACGTCGCCACGGAAGACATCGGCCTGGCCGCTGACGAAAAGTCTCTCGGTGTCGGCACGACGGTAACCGGTGCCGCGCTGACCATGCAGGACGGCGATCCGTACTGGACGGTTTTCAATGTCGGCGACTCGCGGGTCTACGCGTTCGAACAGAACGAACTGCTGCAGGTCACGACTGACCACTCCGTCGTGCAGGAACTCGTAGCAGCCGGCCTGATCAGGCGCGAGGATGCTGAGCACCATCCTGAGAGCAACGTGATCACCCGCGCCGTCGGTTTCAACGCAGAGCCGCGCACTGATTTCTGGGCAGTTCCCGCTCGAAAGGGCCTTCGGCTGTTGCTGTGCTCAGACGGGCTGACCAAGGAAGTCGATGACGAGCACATCAGGCTGCACCTGGCCGCTGGCCTCGCCCCGCTGGCCACGGCGGAGGCTCTCGTCGATGCAGCCCTCGCCAGCGGGGGCCGCGACAACGTGTCGACAATCGTGGTTGACGTCGTCGAAAGCACCGGATTGCTCGACCTCGAAGACACCGCTCCGCGTCCCATAGTGCCCGGAAAATCGGGTGACAGATGACCGTTGAGAGGAAGAAACCCGAAGGCTCCTGACCAGCGATTCAGCCGGTGTGTGCCGGGGAGTACATGCCCACAATGAGAAACCGGGCGCCCGGGCGGCCGCCCAAAATCTATCGAACGACGAAGTACTGAAGCAGCCAGTGGCTCCGAGAGGGAGGGATCATTTTGGCCAGACGCCTGCCATCCCAGCCTCCGGTGCTCCCCGGTTTCTCGCACGTGCACGTGCTGGGTTCCGGTGGCTTCGCCGACGTCTTCCTGTACGAGCAGAATATGCCTCGGCGACAGGTCGCTGTAAAAGTGATGCTGAGCGAGGTCGTTAATGACCAGGTGCGCCAGATGTTCCAGGCCGAGGCGAACCTGATGGCTCAATTGAGCGCGCATCCCTCGATCCTCACTGTTTACCAGGCCAGCGTCTCTGCAGATGGCCGACCGTACCTTGTGATGGAGTTGTGCTCGTCAGCACTGAGCGAGCGGTACCGACGGGAACGCGTGCCCGTGCCTGAGGTTCTGCGAATCGCGGTGAAGATCGGCAGCGCGATCGAGACAGCCCATCGTGCCGGAGTGCTTCACCGGGATATCAAACCGTCGAATATCCTGCTCACCGCGTATGGGCATCCTGTGCTCTCCGACTTCGGGATCGCCTCGACGCTCAGCGAGTCACAGAACACCGAGTCGGTGGGAATGTCTATTCCCTGGTCGGCCCCCGAGGTGCTCATGGATGAGACCCCCGGCAGCATCGAGTCGGAGGTCTGGTCGTTCGCCGCGACGGTCTATTCTCTTCTCGCGGGCCGGTCACCCTTCGAGATCCCAGGGGAGTCGAATAAGTCTGCAGACCTGATCTCCCGTATCAACCGTGCCAAAGTGCAACCGATCGGGCGCTCAGATGTGCCTCCGAGCCTCGAACGCGTGCTTCAGAAGGCGATGTCGAGAAAAGTAGACCAGCGCCCGGCGAGTGTACTCGCGCTGGTGCGCGAACTGCAGGCGATCGAAACTGAGATCGGCGTTACTCAGACCCCGATCGAGGTCGCGATGGATGATTGGGCGCTCGCAACGGTGTCGGATCTCGAAGATCGCACCAGGATTCGCGGGGTCGGTGGCACGGTTCCAGCGAGGCCAGGCCGCAAGCGTCGCCGTGCCGTGATAGCCAGCTACTCAGGCATCGGAACGATTCTCAAACAGTCTGCCGGTGCGGGCAGCAACGGCGCCAACGCGCCGCGCCAGGGCAGGGGCATGCGGGCGCTCGCCTGGTGCCTCGTTGCGGCAGCAGTGCTCGTGTTAGCCCTCGGTGCGACGGCGACAGTCGTACTGATCAGGTCGAACAGCGGCGACATTCCCAAGGTGACCGATATCTCGGCCCGCTCGACGAGCAGTTCGATCGAGTTCACCTGGGACGACCCGGGAATCAAGGCGAGCGACACATACCAGATCACGACCAACGCGGGCGGATCGAGCATCCAGAGACTCGCTGACTACATTGTTGGCGCCAAGAAGGGCGACCACGTCTGCATCACGGTAACGGTGAACCGCGACGGGAAGTCAGGCGCTCCGAGCAGCGAGAAATGCGTGGATTTCGGCCAATGAGGCGTCTCTCGTGAAGCGCTGGGTCTTGGCGCACAGATCACTCAGCATCGCCGTGACAAGTGGCGCGTTAATCGCGGCGTTGATCGTCGCATTCGCTGTCGTTTCGACGGGCTACGCCGCGCAAAAAGTAACGGTCGGCGATGGTTCGGTCTGGGTGGCCAATGGGGCGTCCCAGGTCATCGGGCGGGCCAACCCGCAGGTGCTCGAGCTGAACACCGTTGTCGCAAGCACCGGGTCTGAGATCGATGTCGTGCAGCAGGGTGCGACAGTGCTGCTCTTCGACCGGACCAACGCAAAGGTTGACATTGTCGACCCTGCGACGTCGGCAGTGCTCAATAGCGTTCCGCTGCCGCCGGCCGACCCCGAGCTTTTTATTGCGGGCAACAATGTCGTGATCGGGTCGGGAGGCACCGGGCAATTCTGGATCATCGCGCTCAGCGATCTCGGTCATTTCGACGCCCAGTCTGCGCCGACCCTGAGCCTTGGTGCTGGAGCTGTTGCCAGCGTGACCCCAGAGGGAATGCTGTTCGTCTTCTCGACGGCAGCCCACGAGGTCTACCAGATCGACGCAGCAAACTCCGACGTTGTCGCCCAGACTTTTCAGGCCAGATTCAGCACGTCGAAGACTGGCGTGTCGATCACTTCCGTTGGGGGGCGCTGGGCAGTGCTCGACCAGACGAGCAGAACGCTGCAGACGTCGAGCGGCGCCGTCTCGCTTGCGAGCAAGATTCCGGCTCGCGGGTTGCCGGTGCTCCAGCAGCCCAATTCCACCGGGTCGAGCGTGCTCGTCGGCTATTCAGGTGGACTGCTCAACGTTCCGTTCTCTGGGGGAGGCGCAAGCTCAATCGAAAGCGGGCACAGCGGCTCTGCCGTTGCCCCCATCGTTGTCGGACAGTGCAGTTATGCGGCCTGGACAGACGGGTCGGCATGGCGCCACTGTGACGGGAGTGCCGCAGCAAACCTGACCCTCGATTCAGTACCGGAGTTGGCGGCACGAATGACCTTCGTGTCGAACGGCAACAGCGTCGTGCTCAGTGACCCTCGGGGCGGGGGTACCTGGGCCGTTCAACAGTCGGGCGAGTACATCGACAACTGGTCAGACCTCATCACCGTGCGGAACGATCAGCAGCAGGTGCAGGACAACAACGAGGACACCCCTCCGCAGTATGAGAAGACCCAGGTGCCGCCGGTTGCGGTGAACGACTCATTTGGAGCCCGTCCCGGCCGCACCAGCGTGCTTCCCGTGCTG
>JAYTRC010000080.1:0-5636 GCA_043746355.1 Lacisediminihabitans sp.
GCATCCTGATCACATCTCGGCGTACGCCCTCATCGTCGAGGACGGCACGAAACTCGCGCGCCAGATTCGTCGTGGCGAGATTACGGCGCCTGACGATGATCTGCAGGCCGACATGTATGAGCTGGCCGACGAGCGTCTCGTCGGCGACGGATTCGACTGGTATGAGGTGTCGAACTGGTCACGAAGCGAGGGGCATGCTTCGCGCCACAACCTCGCGTACTGGCAAGGCCACGACTGGTGGGGCATCGGCCCCGGCGCGCATAGCCACGTTGGCGGGGTGCGGTGGTGGAACGTCAAACATCCGGCGGCGTATGCAGAGCGGATGCTCGCCGGCCAGTCCCCGGCGGCCGGGCGCGAGACGCTCGACCCGGAGACGCAGCGGGTCGAGCGGGTGTTGTTGCGCTCGCGCGTTCGCGAGGGCCTGCCGGTGGGTGAGCTCGGGGCATCCGGCCGCACCGCGATCGCAGGTCTGATCGCAGACGAACTCGTCGACCCGGCAGCCGCATTCGCCGGCAGGGTGCAGCTGACGCTGAAGGGCCGTTTGCTCGCCGATCTCGTCGTGAGGCGGCTGCTCGGCGGCTAGCGCGTAGTCGACTATGCCCTGATGAACGTGATCGAGATCGGGTAGGCCCAGTGCTCACCGCGATTGGCAGCGACGGCGGCAAGGATGCTGAACACGACGTTCAGCACGACGACCGTCAGAAGCACGAGGAAGCCGACCAGGAACCAGACGGTGATGAACCCTGCGACGTATCCGACCAGCGCCGTGAGTTGGAAGTTGAGCGCGGTGCGTGTCTGCTCGCGGATGAACGGCCCGCGATCGGCCAGAACGACATAGCCGACCAGCGCCGGGAGGAAGTGGAAGAAGATGCCGCCCAGTTGGATGAGCGTCGCCCACAGCCTCTCGTCGTGTTCGGTGAGCGGCCGGGCGGGCATCGGAGTGGTTTCAGACATGCACCCATTCAAACCCACGACCGCTTAAAGCACGAAGCCCGGGGCACCTGGCTCCGGGCATCGCGCGGGTAACGACTACTTGATCCAGCGGATGTTGACCGGGTAACGGTATGGCGTGCCGGTGTTGTTGACCTGAACGCCGCCGATGATCGAGAAGATCAGGTTGACGATCGTCGCAGCCCAGAAGACGAGCGTGAGCAGCAGCGAGATGACGAAGCCGATGTACGGGATGAAGGCGAAGATCACCGAGAGAATCTGCACGATAATCACGAGGGCTGTGATGTTGATCGTCCAGTTCAGGTTCTCTTTGCTCTGCTCACCGATCTTCGGGCCGCGGGTTCTGAAGCCGAGGTAGAACACCAGCGCCGGGATCAGCAGGATGATGTTGAGGAAGGTCGCGAGAGTCGAGTACTGCTTGTCCTCCGCCTCGGTGAATGGCGCTGCAGGCTGGGCTGCGGGCTGCGGTGCAGGTGTTGGGTCAGTCATTGCGAGGCCTTTCGAGGGGAACGGATCCGTCCTGGGAGCAGGAAAGCGGTTGGGGCTGCGCACGTACTGGCCCCCGTTGTGGTGCCAGTGCGCAAGCACGTGCATAAGGTACTGCTTTTGTTACCTGCGGTGCAATGGCTGTGATGTCGTGTGTCACGATACAATTGGCAGTCAGGGGGTGTGAGTGCTAAGTGCTCACGCCTGAGGGCGAAGGTGGTGTTGCATGGTTTCGGAGCGGAGCCTCGAAGTTCTGCGCGTCATCGTGCAGGACTACGTCGCGTCGCGCGAGCCTGTGGGGTCTAAGTCGATCGTCGACCGGCATTCCTTCGGGGTTTCGGCTGCGACCATCCGCAATGACATGGCCCTGCTCGAAGAGGAGGAGCTGATCGCGGCTCCCCACACCTCATCCGGGCGCATCCCCACTGACAAGGGTTACCGCGTCTTCGTCGACCAGCTTGCAGATCTCCGACCCCTCACCCCGGCCCAGCGCACAGCGATCGAGACCTTTCTCGGAGCATCCACCGACCTCGACGAGGTGCTCAGCCGCACGGTCAGGTTGCTCTCGCAGTTGACCCACCAGGTCGCGCTTGTGCAATATCCGTCTCTGAGCCGATCCCGAATCCGCCACATCGAACTCGTGCGCCTTGCCGCGAACAGGATGATGACGGTGCTGATCACAGACACCGGGCGCGTCGAACAGCGGCTCATCGACGTTCGCACCGAGCTGGACGAGGAGTTTCTCGCCCAGCTACGCACCAGGCTCAACTCGACCCTCGGCGGTCTCGGACTCGCGGAAGCAGCCGAGAAACTGGCTGGCCTGCCGCGCCAATTCGACGGCCAGAGCGCCCCGACCGTCGAACAGATCTCGGCCGCGCTCATCGATCAGGTACTCGCCAACCGGCAGGAGCGCCTGGTGATGGCCGGAACCGCGAACCTGGTGCGCACGGAGGAAGACTTTTCCGGCAGCATCTACCCGGTGCTCGAAGCCATCGAGGAACAGGTGACGCTGCTCAGGCTGTTCGGCGAGATGGAACCCGACCAGAACGGTTTCTCGGTCAGCATCGGCCAGGAGAACGCGTCATTCGGCCTCGGCGAAACCTCCGTACTCGCTACCGGATACACGTCGTCCGGTGGTGAGCTCTCACGGCTGGGTGTCATCGGCCCGACGCGCATGGACTATTCGAACAACATTGCAGCGGTAAGAGCCGTTGCCCGTTACCTCTCCCGCCTACTCGGCGAGGACTGACTCGGCGCACACCGCGCCTGCTTATCAAGGAACCCGTTTTGGCTGATCATTATGAAGTACTGGGCGTCGACCGTGGCGCATCGACAGACGAGATCAAGAAGGCATACCGCCGACTTGCTCGCGAACTCCACCCGGATGTAAACCCGGGGGCAGACGCGTCTGAGCGGTTCAAGCTGGTCACGCACGCGTACGACGTGCTCTCCGACCCGCAACAGCGGGAGACCTACGATCTCGGCCCGCAGGCCGGTTTCGGCGGGAGCGGCGGCGGCAACTTCGGCGGCTTTGGCGATATTTTCGAAACGTTCTTCGGCGGTGGCCAGCAAACCCGAGGCCCGCGCTCTCGTCGCGAGCGAGGCCAGGATGCCCTGGTGCGTGTCGAAGTCGATCTCAATGATGTCGTCTTCGGAATCACCCGTGAGATCGAGGTCGACACGGCCATCCTCTGCGACACCTGCAAGGGCGACTGCTGTGCTCCGGGCACGACGCCGGTCACCTGCGACATCTGCCGCGGATCCGGGCAGATCCAGCGAACGGTTCGCAGCCTTCTCGGCAATGTCATGACGTCGAGCCCGTGCGGCACCTGCCGCGGCTACGGCACTGTCATCCCCAATCCGTGCCCGACCTGCCAGGGCCAGGGTCGCGTCCGCGCCCGCCGCACGATCCCTGTCGATATCCCGGCCGGTGTCGACACTGGCCTGCGCCTGCAGCTTCCAGGCCAGGGCGAGGTCGGGCCTGCCGGAGGGCAGAGCGGCGACCTCTACCTTGAGGTCAAGGTGCGCCACCACGACGTCTTCAGCCGCAACGGGGATGACCTGCTCGCCACCCTCGAAGTACAGATGACTGACGCCATCCTGGGCACAAAAGCGACGCTGAAGACGCTCGACGGTGAGGTGTCGTTCGACATCAAGCCCGGCACGCAGAGTGCCGAGGTGGTCACGGTGAAGGAGCGCGGTGTGACGCGGCTGCGCGGCAACGGGCGCGGTGACCTGAAGATCGGCATCCAGGTGGCGACCCCGGCCAAGCTCTCTGCCAAAGAACAGGAGCTCATCCGGCAGTTCGCCAGCGGACGGAAGCCTGCCCCGCCAATGCTCACCCACTTCCAGCAGGGCCTGTTCCAGAAGCTCCGCGACCGGTTCCTCAACATCTGAGCCGCGCGGCCGCCCCTCTCGCGTCGCCGCGCCGCCCGCACTGCACCCCCGTACCTTCGGAAATTCAGGACAATGGTCTTGAGTGGATTGAATGCCGCCCGTGTTCCCAGGGATATGTCTAATCGGCGCGAACCATTGTCCTGAATTTCCGAAAGGCCCACGAGAGGGAGGGCGAGCTATGGCGCACTTCTACCTGAGCGAAGACCAACAGCCGGTCGACCCCGGAGCGCGGGTCACGGTCAGCGGGTCCGAGGCGAGGCACGCTGTGGCCGTCAGCCGGGTGCAACCGGGGGAGCGGATCTCGGTGGGCAACGGCTCGGGATTCGTCGCAACCGGAGTGATCGTCGCGGCTGAGGCATCCGAGTTCCAAATCGAGGTCGAGTCGGTGGCGAACACCGAGCCGGCGAGCCCGGCGATGTGGCTGGCGCAGGCTCTTGCGAAGGGCGACCGCGACGAATATGCCGTGCAGCAGGCGACAGAGCTCGGAGTCGACGGTGTCATCCCGTGGTCGGCGCAACGCTCGATCGTGAAGTGGGAGGGCGCGAAGGTGCGCAAGGGCCACGACCGGTGGTCGGCCGTGGTCAGGGAGGCGACTAAGCAGTCGGTGCGCCCGTGGATCCCGGAGGTTGCAGACCTTGCAACCACAGCAGTGCTCGCTGCGCTGGCGGGGGAGGCGCGGATGCTCGTCCTCGAGCCAACGGCAACGATGACGCTCAGCGCGCTCACGCTGGACAGCAAGGACCTGGTTCTGGTCGTGGGGCCGGAGGGAGGCATCGCGCCGGCAGAACTCTCCCGGTTCGAGGCGGCCGGCGCTGAGCTCGTTCGGCTCGGCGACACTGTGCTGCGCACGTCGACCGCAGGACCCGCTGCCCTCGCTGTGCTCAGCGCGAAACTCGGGCGCTGGTGACGGTGCTCCCGGTTACGCTTGTCGCATGGCAGCTACCGGAGAGAAGTCGATCTTCTCGATGATCGTCGACCGGGAGATTCCGGCGGATATCGTGTTTGAGAGCGACCGCGTCATCGCGTTCACCGACATCGCGCCCAAGGCACCCGTTCACCTCCTGGTCGTGCCGAAGTCGGCCGAGTACCGGAATATCGCCGAGCTCGCCGCAGGAGACCCGGCACTTCTTGCCGAGGTGGTCGCCGTCAGCCAGAAGCTGGCGGATGAGCGAACCGGCGGCCAGTTCCGCCTCATCTTCAATACCGGGGAGCGGTCGGGGCAGACCGTTTTTCATGTGCACGCGCACGTACTGGGCGCCAAACCTGGCGAACAGGGCCTGACGGAAGGTTCCCTTGGCTTCGAATAACGCTCGAATCGGACACGTCGAACTCCGCGTCGACGGGGTCGCCATGGTGCGACTCCTCGGCCCGCAAGACCGGCTGCTGAAGACGATCGAGGCGCAATTCCCAGAGGTGAGCCTGCTCGTCAGGGGAAATGTGATCAGGCTGGAGGGCGATGCCACCCAGGTGCACGCTGCAGAGCGCCTGGTCGACGAACTCATCAGCATGGTGCGGAGCGACCACGAGCTCGGTCAGAACGAACTGGATGAACGCAGCGTGACCGAGTCCGCGAAGATTCTGCGCGATGATCCACGCTCGAGCCCGGCAGAGTTGTTGAGCCAGGCGATCCTGACCAGTCGTGGCAAGAGCATCCGGCCGAAGACGCTGGGTCAGAAGGCCTATGTGGATGCGATCGATGAGAACACCATCGTCTTCGGCATCGGGCCCGCGGGCACAGGCAAGACGTACCTCGCGATGGCAAAGGCAGTGCAGGCGCTGCAGCGCAAAGAAGTCAGCCGCAT
>JAYTRC010000081.1:0-41934 GCA_043746355.1 Lacisediminihabitans sp.
GCGCCGCAGTTCCGATGAATTGCGGCGCCGTCCCGTTCGGCTGGTGCGAGTTTTATTTGACGGATGCTGCAATCTGGGCTGGCGTGACATAGGTGCCGGCCGTGTTTGTCAGGTCCTGGTTGAAACCGACGACCGAGAACCCACTGAATACGTTGTGGTTGGCGTTGAAGTTATCGTCACCACCCGCACCCTGGTAGTCGATCTGCTTTCCCGATTTGAGCAGCGCAACGCACGCGGCGTAGTCGGTGCACTTTGTCCCGGGGGGACTCGCGACATCGGCGACGTGTGAGACCCAGACTTTCGGGTCCGTCGAGTTCGCCTCGGTCATCGCCAGGGATGCAATCACGATCGAGTCGTACTCATTGAAGGTTGTCGGCAGTGGTTGGGCATCCTTGTATACCGCTTTGTAGTCGGCGAGGAAGTGGTTGTAGCCCGCGCCGCTCGGTGACGCGGCAACCGCAGCGAACAGGTTGGTCGGCGCTTTCGCTCCGAACGCCTGCGCGTATGCCTTGGATGACTGGAGGTCATCGCCGACCCACGGGGTGTCGAGGTAACCGAGCTGGTCGGCATTGGCCCACAGAGTGGACGCAGTCTGCGTGTCAAACGACGAGAAGATCACGTCCGGGTGCCCGGCAAACGCCTTCGAGAGCTCCGAACGATACGAACCCTGACCGGGAACGATCGTCAGGCTCTGCTGCACCGTGCCGCCGAGCTTCTTGAACGCCGCCGTCAAGGGGGCAACGAAGCCCTGCGAGTTGGCGGAGTTGTCGAAGATGAGCGATGCGGTTTTGAAACCCTTCGTCTTCGCCGCATAGTAGGCCATCGCCACAGACTCGTTCGAGTCTGATGAGGTGGTTCGAAACACATACGGGTATTTCATGGTGTCGAGCTGCGTCGCCCCACCAATCATGAAGTCGGGAACGTGGCTCGCGCCGAAGTTTCCGATGACCGCCTCGATGGTGGGCGAAAACGGGCCGACGATCGCAACCGGGTTGTCGAGGAGCAGCTTGCGGAATGCCGGGAGGGTATCAACTGAGTCGGCTGCGTCATCCGCGCTCGCGGCCTGCAGCTTATGGCCGAGGACACCGCCGTTGCTGTTGACCTCGTAGATGCCAGTGGCTACGCCGTGAACGCCCCAGTCGGAGAGGATCGACTTCGAGCCGGTGAAGGGGAAAATCTCACCGATCGTCAGTTTCGACGATCCGCTGGATCCGGCGGTTCCGCTAGAGCAGCCGACGACGGTCAGGGCGACCGCGACGACGATACTTGCACCTGCTGCGATGCGACTACTCCGTCGCATCCGCGAGAGAGGTGTTCTCATTGTGATTCCTCGTTTCTCTTTGTGGTGTTGGGTTGAAAACGTTCATCAGGAATGACTGGGTGCAGAAGTGTCTCGTCCGAGGAAGATCCCGCCCAGGTCGAGCTTGGCAATTTCGGCCACTGGCCCGTGCACGTGGTTCGCCCCGGCGACAAGAACATTCACGAATTGGGCGTGGGTGAGTGCGCGCTCGACGTTCTGCTCTATCACGAGCACCGCGGTGCCGGCGCTCGCGATCACTTCGACCTGATTCCAGACAATGTCCGTATAGGCGGGTGACAGTCCAGCAGTAGGTTCATCGAGCACGATCACGGTGGGTTCAGCCATCAGAGCGCGCGCCATAGCAAGCAGATTCTGTTGTCCGCCTGACAGGTTGCCGGCCTTCTTATCCACCGCTTCGGCGAGGTCGGGAAAGATGTCGAGCACTTCCAACATGCGTGCCTTTGGATCTTTCTTGGAGGCGTAGCCGCCCACCTCGAGGTTCTCCCGAACCGACAGGGTGCGAAAGACGTTTTCGTTCTGCGGCACGTATGCAAGCCCGAATCGCGGGATAAGGTGACCGGCGATGTTCGTGATATTGGTTCCATTGACCGTGATCGTTCCTGACATGGGGCGCAGGATTCCCGCCAGGGTCTTCGCGAATGTTGACTTGCCCGCGCCGTTTGGCCCGACAATCGCCGTAACCTTTCCTGCGGCAACAGTAAGGCTCACATCTCGTACGATCGGCGATCGGCCATAGCCGCTTGTGACACCTTCAGCGATCAACGCGTCCATCGAGGACTCCCCCCAGGTAGGCGCGAACGACATCCTTGTTATCGCGCAGTTCGCTCATCTGACCGGTCGCAAGCGTGCGACCTTCGGCGAGCACGATGACGTGATCGCAGATCTTTTCAACGACATTGAGGTTGTGTTCGACCATCAGCACCGTGACGCCGGACTCCCTAAGGTCCTGGATGTGCTCCCCGATACGATCGATCAGCACCGGGTTCACCCCGGCCATCGGCTCGTCGAGCAACAGCAGCTCTGGTTCAGCCATGACGGCTCGCGAGATTTCGAGCAACCTTTTCTGCCCTCCCGAGAGCTCACGCGCCCAGTTGTCGCGAAGGTCGTAGAGTCCGTACTGGTCGAGGATCGCCGCGGCACGCTCGCGGTTCTCGGCTTCTGCACTTTTCACGCGTCCCGGACGGAAGTAGATGTTCGTGAGCGACTCGCCCGGCTGCACCCTGGCGGCGACAAGGAGGTTCTCGAAGACCGTGAGTCCGCCGAGCTCCCGAGAGAGCTGGAAGGTTCGGATCAGCCCGAGCCGTGCCCGTCGGTAGCTCGGTAGTTTGGTCACGTCCTGGGAACCGATGGTCACGGTTCCGCTGTCAGGTGACATCGCTCCAGACAGAATGTTCACGACTGTCGTCTTGCCGGCACCGTTCGGCCCGATAAGCGCGGTGATCCTGCCCTTCGGAACGCTGAAGGCGGCTCCGTTTACGGCCTTCGCGCCACCGAACGACTTGTGGATGTCGACGCAGGCGAGCGCCGATACGGTGTCAGTCGAGTCGGGCACGCCGATCGTTTGCGGCGAACTCATAGGGTCTCCTCGGTGGTGAGCTGGTGTTCGGGTTTGGGTCGACCACCGATTCCTGCGAACGCGGCTGGAAGACGGCTCAATCGCTTCTTCTCGGGAATGACCCCCTGCGGCCGGAACCAGAGAACCAGCATTAGCAGGATGCCGATTGCCATCGCCGCGATGTTCAGGATCAGCCCGGGGTGGCCCGGGATGTCTGGGATGAACTTGGGAAGCTGAGTGAACAGAACGGGCACGATGAGCGCGCCGACGATCATTCCCTTGTTGTTACCGACACCACCGACGATCACAGCTGCGAAGATGAGGAAGGTTTCCCCGGGCAGCCAGGCGCTCGTATTGAACGCGCCGGCGAACTCGATGATCAATCCGCCACCGATCCCTGCGTAAAACGATCCGACGAGCATTGCGGTCAACTGGAACTTGAAGACGTTCTTGCCGAGGGCCGATGCGGCTTCCGGGTCATCCCTCGTCGCCCGGAGGGTGCGACCCAATGGTGAGCGTGTGATCCGGCTCATGAAGAACCACATGATCAGTGCAACGACCAGAGTCACCCCGGCGAAGAAGGGAACGAACGTGTTGGTGTCGAGGCCCAGCGCATCCGCGAAGGGCTCTGGCACGTTAGTCAGACCGTCTGCACCGTTGAACAAGGGCACAAAGTTGTTGATGATGTCATACAGAACCAACGACAGCGAGATGAGCACCATGGCCAGATAGTCGGTCCGCAACCGCCTGAAGGTAAGGAACGACACCAGCAGCGCAAAGACACAGGCCGCAAGCCCGCCGAGTATCAGGCCCACCGGGAACGGAAGCGAGAGCCCGAAGATGTAGGCCTGACCCGAGCCAGGGGCTGCCTTGCCGAGGCTGAGCGCCCCCGTGACGTATGCACCAATTGCAACGAACCCGATATACGCGAAGTTCAGGATGCCTCCGTGGCCGAACTGGAGGTTGAGCCCCCAGCCCATGATGCAGTAGGCGAACACGAAGAACGCGAGGGTGAACAGGTAGTAAAAGAGCGGCGACATGGTTATGCCTTTCCCGGTCGCGCGAACAATCCGCTTGGTCTGAACAGAAGGGCGAGTATGAGGATGACGAATGCGATGTCGAGCTTGTACGAGGCATCGATGAAGAGGGCCGACACTTCAGTTGCCAGACCGACTATGACGGCGCCGATCATTGCTCCGTACACGCTTCCCACCCCGCCGACGATCACCGCGGCGAAGATGACGAACAGGAAGGTCTCACCGGAGCCGGGCGTGAGGCTCGCCTGGGTGATGCCCAGCACTGTCCCGCCAATTCCGGCGAGCGCTCCAGACAGAAACCAGGTGAGGGTGGTGATACGTCGGGTGTTGATGCCGCTTGTCATCGCCAGGGTCGAGTTGTCTGACATTGCTCGCATCGACTTTCCGATGCGAGTGCGGGTGAGCATGAGATGGATAGCGACCATGGCAACGATCGCGATCCCGATGACCACGAGCTGGTCGACAGTGAACAGGAACGGCCCGATGTGGAATGGCTTCTCGTTCGAGATGTCATAACGCACGACCTCCGTGCCCCAAATTGAGCTCACCAGGTTCAACAGCACCAGCGAGAGCCCAAAGGTCACGATGAGGATGTAGAAGAGCTTCTGGAATTTGCGCGCAAATGGCGCGAGCAGGAATCGGTTGAGCAACACAGCGAGGATGCCGACCGCGAGCGAGCCAGCGATCATCGCGACCCAGATATTGAGGTGAAGTGGGCCGGTGTTCAGCGTCCATGCAACGTAGGCCCCGATGGCCATGAAATCGCCGAATGCGAAGTTGATGTAGTTCGTGATCCCGAACTGCAGGCTCAGGCCTACTGCCGATAGCGCCAGAACTGATGCCACAACCAGCCCGAACCCGATGGCAAGGAAGATCTCCGTCATGCGACTCCTTCGTCGTAACGTGCCACCCGCGCGACGATCGCGCGAGTAAGTCTTATCAGTGCGTGATAGGTCTTATCACGTGATGGGATGAATTTAGAGCGAGCTGGCGCATCCTGTCAACACCCCCGTGCAAACCGGGGGTAAAGACGGTGCCGATGCGGCCGCTAGGGGTGGCGGTATGTGACTGCCGCGCTTGCGCGCCGCAGCTCGCCGACGAGTCGATCGACATCGGCCGGCGCGAAGTCCTCTTCCAACCCAGACACCTGAAGGCCACCGAGCACGACACCGTCGCGCGAGTACACAGGAACAGCCACTGATGCCGCCCCATGCACACGCTGGCTGATTCCGAACGCGTAGCCCTGCTCGGAGATCTCTTCGAGTGAGCGAATGAATTCGGCCCCGCCCACCGTGTCTCCGCTAGCCAGGGTGACCTCACCGATGGCATCAGTGAAATCTGCGATCTGCGCGGCTGACATCGTGGCGGCAAGCACTCGTGCCCCACCCAGCTGCAACGGCAGTTTCTCGCCAATCGGAAGCTGGTAGCGAAGGGGTGAACTGCCTTCGATCCGAACCAGAATCACTTGGTAGTAGCCAGCTCGCATCGAAAGCGATGTAGTCAGGCCGGTCGATGCAGCGAGTTCCTGCAACACAGGCGTTGCCGCGAAAATGAGCGGATTCGTCACGAGAAACGCGTGCGCATTGAGCATCGAGGTAATGCCCATGGCGTAGCCGGTGGTCTCCTGTTTGACGTAGTCGTGCTGGATGAGCGCATTGAGGATCCGCTGGGTTGTTGCAACGTGGAGCCCTGCTGCCTTCGCTATGTCTGACAGCCTCAGGGGCGTAGGACTTTCCTCGATGACACGCAACAGATCCAAAGCACGTTCCACCGAGCGCATCACACTGGGAGCCTGGGGCTCGTCGTCGGCCATAATGCCAATGTAGCCGTCCGACCACGACCTTCACCATGCGACTCCTTTATCGTAAGGTTGGCCTCCCGAGGTTCCCATGAACCGTCACCTTGGGGCTGTGTGAGCAGCGTATTGACGGTCCGCTTAGGTCTACAGAGTTGTGGCATTTGCGTGCATTCAGTGTCTTGATTGCTATTTCGTGCATTCTGCTCAACCCGTGAGTATGAGAGCGAGGTTGCCGATGAAGATGCCCTCCCCCTTCCGCCGCTGGCAGAGGTGGCCGCTCGCCTCGCAGATCCTGCTCGGCGTGATTGGCATCCTGGTGCTGACCATTACGGGCGGTTCGCTGCTGTACTCCCAGGACAGCGGGCAGAATCTTGAGCAGCAGTACCAACTTCGTGCGCTTGGTATCGCCCAGTCAGTGTCGAAAACACCTGATGTGATCGAATACCTGGAGAGTGGCGACCCTGACCACCGCATCCAGCCTCTCGCCGAGAGCATCAGGTCGACGACCGGGGCTGCCTATGTCGTTGTGGCAGACCGGTACGGTATTCGGTTTTCACATCCAAACAGCGCGCTGATCGGCAAGAGGCTCGAAGAGGGCGTCCTCGCCCTTGATGGTAAGACCCACGTCGGCATCGACATCGGGAGCCTGGGCCGTTCAGCCAACGGAATTGCGCCGATCTTCTCCAGCCACGGTGACGTGATCGGCGAAGTCTCGGTCGGCATCCTTGAAACTCAGCTGAATTCCCAGCTCGCTTTGGATACCAGAGCGATAATCGGGTACTCGATTCTGATCCTGGCGCTCAGTGCACTCGGTTCCCTAATTCTTGCGCGCCGAATCAAACGCATCACCTTTGGACTCGAACCCTCATCGATCGCCTCTTTACTACGGGAGCGGGAAGCACTACTTCACGGCATAAAAGAGGGGATGCTTGGCCTGGACGCGGACGGGCGGATCACCGTGATCAACGAGGAAGCTGGACGACTTCTCGGGCTTCAGGGCCATGTCATCGGTCGGACACTTGAGACGGTTGTTCCACCGAGTCGACTGCGCGACATCCTGGCCGGCGACATCGAGGGCACCGACGTAGTCATCGTCACCGATGAGTACCTTCTCGTCGTCAACCGGATGCGGGTTGCCCTGGCCGGGCACGACATCGGATCCGTCATCACAGTCCGAGACCGAACAGAGGTCGAAGGGCTGGTACGCGAACTCCATGCCATCAACGGCCTGACCGAAGCCCTTCGCGCGCAAGAGCATGAATACGCCAACCAGCTGCACGTAATCACGGGGCTGCTCGAAATGCGCGCGTACGACGAACTCGGCAGCTATCTCGCCGACGTGTCGACGACCCCTGCTGCGGTGGCTCTCACGCTGAGGTCGCGCATCGAGTCGCGTCAACTCGCGGCCCTCCTGCTGGCGAAGATCACGATCGCGGCCGAGCAGTCCATCGCTCTCGTTGTCACCGACGACTCTTACGTCGGCCCGTCTCCAGCAAACGAACGCACGCTCTTGACCATCGTCGGGAATCTGGTCGATAATGCGATCGAAGCGCTGCTCGACAAGCCAGGCCCCCGCAACATCCGACTGCACATCATCGATGGAGATGGAACACGGATCGTCGTCACCGACAACGGGCAGGGTATCGCGCGAGAAAGGATCAAAGATGTCCTCGTCGATGGCTATACAACCAAGCCCTCCAGCCCCGGAATGCGGAGGGGCCTCGGGCTTGCCATTGTGAGCCGTCTCGTCTTCAGGCTTGAGGGCACTATCGAGATCACCCCCGGGCCAGGTGGAGTTTTCGAGATAACGCTTCCATGATCCGCACCCTCATCGTCGATGATGATTTCCGCGTGGCCCAGATTCACGCGGAACGGGTCTCGCGCGTGCCTGGATTCCTCACGGTCGGCACGGTGCCAAACGCCGACCTTGCGCGGAAGGCAGTTGCCGAACTCCACCCCGATCTCATCCTCCTCGACATCTATCTGCCGGGCGAGAACGGTCTGTCCCTCCTCCGCTCCTTGCAGGTCGAGCCTGGGGGCCCGGACTGCGTGGTAATCAGCGCCGCTCGTGATCTCAGCACCGTGCGTGCCGCGATGCGGAGCGGAGCGATCTATTACCTCGTTAAGCCATTCGGGTTTGACCAGCTTCGTCAGCAACTCGAGGCGTACCGGCGTTGGCACAGCCAGCTACAACGCGGCGGGGCCCTCGACCAGGCGGGCGTGGATGACCTCTACGAGATCCTCCACGGACAGACGGGCACAACCACAACCAGCAGACTTCATCCGACAATGCAAAAAGTGCTCGACGAGGTGCGCGCTTCAAGTCAGCCCATCGGCGCGGCTGACATCGCAGCGCACCTGGGTATGAGCAGACCGACCGCGCAGCGTTATCTCACCGATCTCGAACGACGCGGCTCAGTTGAACTCACGCTCGAGTACGGCTTGACCGGCCGCCCTGTGAATAGCTACGTCATTCGGCGTACCCGTTGATAACGAGATCAAATTTCACCAGTTTCGCCTCCACTCGAACCCCTCATCTGGTTGTGCTGGTTGTGCCGGTTCTGCTGCTCGATGATCTTCGCTGGTGGGCGCCCAATGGCCGAGAACAACGCGAAGGTTCGGACACCAATCGAACGTTCCGCGCACAGTCAGCCTCAGCGCGGCTGTCGCGGCGTCACGGTGCCATCCCCGGCCGAAGGTGGCCAGGGCGAGATCGGTGATTGGTTCGAAACCTCGGTATGACGCGACTACATCGTTTGGTGACGACATCGTTTGGTGACAATCTACACCGATCGGATCATCGAGCTCGGTGCCACGCCTTCTACGGGGACGGTCGGCGACAGTTATGACAATGCCCTCGCCGAGGCCATCAACGCGCTCTACAAGACCGAGCTGATCCGTCAGCGCGGCCCCCTGGCGCACCATCGAGCAGGTCGAGCTCGCGACCTTGGAATGGGTGTGGTGGTTCAACAACCAACGGTTACATTCCGAGCTCGGCTACCGCACCCCCGCAGAAGCCGAGGCCGCGTACTACGCTGACTTCGAACCCACCGAGACGGCAACCGCCGCCCTCGAAAAACACTAGGAACCAAACCCAGAGCGATTCAAACCCTTGCTCGGGAGATCGCCGCCGCGTGCGTTGCCCAAGTCGATCACTCGAACGACATCACGATTATTAAGGTGAGTCCGAAAGAAGTGTGCGCGACGATCCCAACTTATTCGCCAGGAATAGAAGTGTTTCAAGCAGCGCAACGCGACGCATATGCGATTTCGCAAAACCAGCCATTCCTGTTGCACTTCGAAAACGCGACTCAAAAATCGACGGGTACCGCCACCGCCGATCCCGTCCCGAGTGGTTGGTACGGCGACCCGACCGCTAAATGCAGCGGGCCGGTGGTCTCCGCACCCTCCCCGGCTGCTACCAATTGTGACGAGTACCCCTTCTGCTCGACAATGGAGGCTGGGCCCGCGACGCCAGCCAGTCCGCTCGGCGCGTCGCTCCAGAACATCAATGCGGTTGACAGTCGAACTCAGGGAAATCAACTTCAGCAGTTTTATGCCGCGTGCGGAATCATTCCGAGCACAACCGCGAGCGAGGCGAATCAATACATCGTCGCACCAATCCTTGCTTCACCTTCTGTCGCGATCTGCGGACAATGAGTAGGTCGCTCCCTTCCACAATCGGGACGCCAAGAGGTGTCAGCGTCGAAGGTGCCTCCGCGGGATTGCTTACGGAACTGCTTGGCGAGCTTGAGCGGGAGGTTCGGAAACAAGGCGTACCGCTGGATCGATTCCTTCGACCGCCCGCCTCACGGTCGGACATCGTTGCCGAATTCTCGCGAAGTGGTCTCATCGCACCGGAGGAGGCGATCGCCCTTTTCGAATGGCACAACGGTCGATTTGACGTGCCAGGCTCCTTCAGCGCACTGCCGGTCTTTGCGCTTTGGTCGCTCGATTACCTCGCAGGATTTCGGGCCATGACGAGTTCTCCCCCGCGCGGTTTTGGTCGATGGGAGTGGAATCCCAACTGGGTGCACATTATGGGCGACCAGCACGGGCTCGCCATGTGTTGCGCCGACGACCCCGAGTCGCCGCCGTTGGTCCGCTTTGTGAGTGATGACGGATATACCAGCACTCAGGACGGTGACACCGCCTATCAGGTCGTGTCTCTGTGCACTCCCGTGACGTGGTGGATCGACTCGATTAGACGCGGGTGGTATAGGTGGGAAGCGAGATCCGGGGTCTGGACGCGCGATGCCCAAGCCCAGCCGTTACTCAGAGCCATCTACGCAATGACATAAGTAAGTTGGCGACCCGCAAAAATGTCACTCACCCGCATCGCAAAACGGAACGGTCAAGATTGCGCGCGGCAAAGCGATCGAGACACTCGCAAGGGTGTGTGTCTGCAGCCGTCTGAGAGAGTGGCAGGGGCTTATTTGCAATTTGTCCCGTCGGCGATGATTGTCGGCACTCGCTTCTTCGGTGAAGCAATTAGCGGCTACCTAGTGAGACGGACGCGGATTCGTCAATATAGAGTCGTAATGTCGAAAGTTCGGGGGAACTGGGTGGTCATGCGTGAGACGTATCCGACGGTGGTCGGGGCTAGCTTCTCCCAGTTCTATTTACGGAGCACGGGTGCTCCGAAAATAGAGCCCGTATTCGGGGAAACGTCTCTGACAATGGTCCGAAACCCCGGTGAGATTATGTTCAGCTCACCGGTCCAGGACGCAGATTTTAAAGTCGACGTGCACGTGAACACCGAGCGACCCGATCCTCTCGACGACGGTTGGAATGACGTGGTCGAGGTGTCTTTCCATGCCGGGACAGACACGTTCTTGACGGGGTGGGAACCCACCCCAGGTGACCTACGGATCCCGCTTACAGACGGCAAGCCATACAGGTTGCGCTATGCGGTTGCTGACATTGATCTCGCTGCCGCGACTAACTGGGGACCCGTCGAGCCACCGATTCATCCTCTAATTGGCATTATCGCGATCGACATTTGGCCCCAAGAGCCCACGCCAGCGCAAGTGGTCGTCCAAAAGACAGCGGGCGGGCGGTATTTTCTTGTAGCCCACGGCCTCGACCGGCTCCGGAACGAGCTCTTCGCGCGACAAAGCACAACGACTGAACTGCAACGGGTCACCGAATTTGCCGACCGGGCATTCGTCGCCTATCCGGAACTCGTCGATCAGGCAATCGCAGACAGCGCAGGGGGCCTCAGCTCAACGGCGGCCATGCTCGGGGATATGAATTATTCAGCTGCTCCAAGAAGCCTAGAAGAGCGGCCAACGGGGGCAAACGAGATCAAGGCACGAGTTGCTGATGTCATCCTTCAACGGGCACGCGAGATCAGAGGGATGGATTAACAACTTGTCCCATCTGGAAAGGAACGGAACTGACGCGGGAATGACGCGTTTCTCAACACCATGAACCAGGTGGGCGTCAGCAACGATCCGGCGCAGTTGGTAAAGGGGGTTTGTCGCGCCGCGATTACTGGGGCGGCAATTTCGCCGGACCTGTGCCTCGGCATCCTCGAGACACTCGAAGAAATCGCCTGGCCTGCAAACTTTCGATGCACCGCTCTCGACGCCGAAACCGGTGGCCTGGTCAGTCGTCTGAACACTGACTCATTGTCGCCAGCGGAGTTCGTGGTGGTTTTCTCGGCCCCCACGCTCGACCCGGTAGACCTGGAGCCGGCTCGATTGAGCGACGTCAGTGCAGACATCTCAAACGCCTGGAACAGGCACACTTTCGTTGGTTCCAGGCGACAGCGCAGCACACCCGGCTTACGTCACCTCGATGCTCACCACCGCCCGATCGCCGGTGCGAGCCACGCGTGATACGCAGCAGCACATTCGCGCTGTGGCGTCTCGCTGCCGTTCACTATAAAAGACATCACGATGATCGACTTCGCCGTCGATCTCGAGAATCCGAACCTCGCAGAGTCCGCATTCGCCCCGTCGGCAGTCGAACATCATCTCGACGCCGGCCCGTTCGAGCGCCTCAAGCATGGTCTGATTCTTGTCGACGACGGTTTCAACACCGAGCCTCGGAATGCGCACCACGAACTCCTGCGGATCGTGCCAACCACTGCTTCCGAATGTTTCGTAGCGCAGATTGGGCAGGCTGAGCCCCCGCTCTGTCCACTGGCGACGAACCTCATCCATCAGCCGAATCGGGCCGCACATGTAGAGTTCGGTGTTAGATCCGGCCTCCCCCAGAAGGTCGGCGACAACCAGGCGCGTGCCCTCATCACGAATGTGGGCTTGCAATCGCGCGCCGTGAACGGCCTGAAGCTCATCCAGGTATGCCATCACGTTTCGCGAGCGGCCCGCATAGATGAGTGTGTAGTCCGCACCCTGAGCCCTCAGCACTTCGGCCATCGCGGCGATCGCCGTGATGCCGACACCGCCGGCAAGCAACAGGTAACGATCAGCGCCGATCCTCAGTGGAAAGTTTTGAAGCGGCTGGGTGACTTCGATCCTGTCGTCGACCCCGAGCGAGTGCATGAATGTCGACCCTCCCCGCGACTGCGGAGCCGCGAGCACCGTGATGGCGAGCCGATCTCCGTGCGTAGTGGAGTCCACAATCGAGTACGAGCGCCGCTGCCGAGTCTCGCCGACCGTCACCATGACATCGAGGTGGGAGCCTGGCCTGGCCCTGAGCGGCAGATCGGGCTCCACGACGATGCGACGGATTCCGGTCGCCACATCGACGACTTCGCACACTGTCGCGAGCTGCCAGACCTCCGTGTTGGACGCCGTCACGGGCGGGCGGCCCCGACCGCAGCCGTATTCACAGACGCCCCTCGGCCGCGAGCCGCCGTTCGAGAATCCGGCGCACCCACATTCCGCCCGCATCGATATTCAGGCTGTAGAACTCGTAGTCGGGATTGGCGTCGATGGCCTTCTGTTGTGCTTCGAGCATGATCTCGTCTTCGTGAAAAACCCCACGCACCCCCTCGCGCAACTCGGTTGTGATGAGCTGGCTGTCGAGCCGGTAGTTGCGCATGAACGCCCAGAAGTAATGGCAGGTCTTGGCGGTTTCAGGAGTGATGGTGTTCATCACAAATCCGTTGACCCCCTGGCTGCGGTCTCCCTGGGGTGCGCCGGTGCCTGCGCGGGCGACTCCCACATCGATATTGATCGTCGACGGCGCTTCGAAGGTGATGATCTGCCACCTATCGACTTTGCCCTCGAACCCGGGGAACCTATCGCGCATGTTCTTACGCCAGAACGGCGGGGCATCGATGTTCAGCATCCACCGGGAGAAGGTCACGGTGTTCTCGTCGTGTGTGACCTCGAAATCCGACTCACTGAGTTCGTCTTGGCCGAGGGTGGTGGAGTGCACGAATTCTTCGTGCGTGAGGTCCATCAGGTTGTCGAGCATCAGCTGGTAATTGGCCTTCACCGGAATGGTCAGGCCGTCGCCGGCCCAGGCGGGGTCTGACATCTGGTGCATATCCGGGATTGCGTCGGGGTCGGCGAGAGTGGGGTCGCCCAGCCACACCCACACATATCGGTACCTCTCCACCACGGGAAATGACGGAACTGTGGCGCTCGGATTGATCGTCTCCTGCGCGGGCATCGAAACGCAACGACCCGCTGAGTTGTATCGGATGCCGTGGTACGGGCACTGGATCTGGTCGTTCCCCACGAGTCGGCCCTGCGAGAGCGGGGCCAGTCTGTGCCAGCACGCATCGGCGAGCGCAACTGGCCTGCCGTCTTCGGTGCGGTACAGCGCAAGGGGCCTGTCGCCAATGGTTCTCGCAAGGATCGTGCGGGTGACCTCATGATCCCAGGCGGCCACATACCACGCGTTCAGCGGGAAGTTGAGTGTTTTGTTTACCGTGCTGTCATTGCTCTCGCGGATCGCCTGCCGCTCGTCGCTGAGAATAGTCATGCCAAAACTCCGTTGTCTCTCGTGCACGATCGTGAATCTCAATATCTATGTTGATAGATATTTGCACTAAGGCTAGTGAGGCAGTCGGTTCCTGCGCAACACCGTCGTGCAGCACCGCACACGTCGGGGGTGACTGGGCCGGTTCGCTTCAGGCGCCGCTCTCCACAAGACGCTCGACGAGGCGCAGCCCTCGCTCAGCCCAGGCGATCTCGAGGGCGGCTCGGCCGACGAGCCCCTCGTATGTGAATGCTTTGAATTCCACGATCCGCGTCCACTCGCCTGGTGGGAAGACGGTGAGCCGATGCGCGACGATCGGATGCGTGTGATCGCGGATTGCGTCGAGCTGCCCCTGCCACTGTTCGCGCAACGCTTCGTAGTGGTCGCGATGAGCGAGCAACTGCTCGACCGCGCGTTCGGCATCCGTCCATTCGAAGTATGCGGCCCGCAGGTGCATGGGGTCACGCTCGAGCGCGTAGACGAGCGGCTCGGCCATCCAGGCCCTGAACGCCTCCACTCCGCTCTCGGTGATCGAATAGAGGGTCTTACTGCGCGTGCCTCGCTGGGTAACTTCTCCGCTGAGAAGAAGGTCGGCCTCCATACGGCGCAGTTCCGGGTAGATCTGCGAATCGGGCGCATGCCAGACATGCCCGACCGAGCTGTGAAAGGCCTTCGCAAGGTCGTAGCCCGTCATCGGCCGTGCCGTCAGCAGGGCGAGGAGGGCGAAACGGAGACTCACAGGTTGATTCTCGCCTACCCGAGGGTCTCTCGGCAGCGTGAGCGAAATCGACCGGGCGGGCAGAGGCGGAGCATTCATTGTTTTTATCAATGATCTGATTTGTCATGTAACCTGACAAGGCACGATGACGTGGCAGGAGGACTGGCTGATGGAGAATCAGGGCATTGGTTCATGGGTTCAGCGACGGCGAATCAAATCCGCCGCGCATGCCGCCATCATCTTCGGTGAGCAGGTGATCACATACGAAGCGCTCGCCGCTCGCGTTGACGCGCTCGCGTCGGCATTACGAGGTGAGGGCGTCGTGGTCGGCGACAGGGTCGCCTACGTCGGCGACAATCATCCGTCGTTCGTCGAAACGCTGTTTGCCGTCACCGCGCTAGGGGCGATCTTCGTACCCCTGAACACCCGCCTCGCCGCAGCGGAACTCGAGTACGCGATTGAGGATTCCGGTGCTTCTGTGCTGATCCGGGCGCAGCACTTCACCGTCAGTGGGCCGAGAACGATCACCGTCGGAGCTGAGCTCGACGCTCTCATTGCAGCTGCGGAACCCGCGGTCATCGACGTGGCGGTAGCGCTGGACGATCCGGCGGTCATTCTCTACACCTCCGGCACCACCGGGCGACCGAAAGGCGCAGTGCTCAGCCATGGCAACCTGAGCTGGAACTCGATCAACGTGCTCGTCGATTACGACCTCACGAGCAACGACCGGGCACTCATGATCTCCCCGCTCTTCCACGCCGCGTCACTCGGCATGGGAACGCTGCCCGCATTTCTCAAGGGGGCGACCGTGGTGCTCGAAGCGAGTTTCGATGCCGAGAACACACTGGCCCAGATCGCCCGCCATCGCATCACCTGGATCAGTGGTGTGCCGACGACCTACCAGTTGCTCTGCGAAAGCCCGTCGTGGGCCACGACCGACCTCAGTTCGCTCAGGACCATCACCTGCGGCGGCTCGCCCGTTCCGCTGCGAGTGCTCGACGCCTGGGAGGCGCGCGGTCTTTCGTTCACCGGCGGTTACGGGATGACCGAAACAGCCCCGGGCGCCACCAGTCTGCAATCCGATCGCAGCCGGGACAAGGCAGGCTCTGCGGGTCTTCCCCACTTCTTCACCGACGTGCGAATCGTGGATGAGAGTGGTGCGGATGCCGCCCCCGGCGAGGTCGGCGAACTGCAAGTGCGGGGGCCGAACGTGATCGCGGAGTACTGGAATCGGCCGGAGGATTCGGCCGGGGCGTTCGCACCCGGCGGCTGGTTTCGCTCGGGCGACCTCGCGTACATCGACGACGAAAGCTACGTATACATCTCCGACCGACTCAAGGACATGATCATTTCCGGGGGCGAGAACATCTACCCAGCAGAGATCGAACAGGCGATCATGCAGCTTGACGAGGTCACCGGAGTGGCGGTGATCGGCGTACCGGACCATAAATGGGGCGAGGTGCCGATCGCTATCGTCACCTCGCGGGGCACGGTGGATTCAGCTCTCGTACGAGCACACCTCGAGCCGCAGTTCGCCCGCTACAAGATACCGAAACGCGTCATCGTGGTCGACGAGCTGCCACGAACGGCCAGCGGAAAGGTTCGCAAAGCCGACCTTCGCGCGAGGTTCAGCCTGTGAACGCCGTCTTCCTGAGCAGTGTTCGAAGCTGGTCGCGTTCAGCTTCGGCGAGCATCCCGAGTGAGTGTGACTCGGCCTTCCGCGTGAGCAGCGAAGCCTTGATCGCCAAGGCCTTTCCTGCTCGAGTAGCCGTGATCGATTTCGAGCGGCGATCTCGGGGATTCTGTGTGCGCACGACCAAGCCGCGTGCTTCGAGCTCGTCGACGAGTGCCACGATCTGGCTCGCGTCAAGTCTAAGAAACTCAGCGAGCTCGCGCTGCGATGGAGCGGCTCCGCTCGCCGCCAGGGACAGCACGGAGTATGAGCGCACTCGCAGGTCGAGCGCGGCCAGTGCTGCATTTGCATTCGCCGTGCCCACCGCGAGCGACCGCGCGGCGAGAAACTCGATCTCCGCCGTCAGGCCGGTCGCCAGCAGTCGGTCGTCCATGCGCTCCTCGCGTGCCTCGGCCGGTTCTCAGATGGTTGACATTCACAACGATCGTTGAGTTCAGCAATAATAGGTAAATTCACGTAATCACAGTCTAGGAGCTCCATGATGTCGCTGGCAGGAAAAGTAGCAATAGTTACCGGGAGTGGCCGCGGGCTTGGTCTTGCGTACGCCCAGGAACTCGCACGCCAGGGAGCATCCGTGGTTGTCAACGACGTCTCACAGGGGATCGCGGATGCCGCTGTGCACTCGATCACGGATGCTGGTGGCTCGGCGATCGCGGTGGTAGCACCGGTGGGCCCGACAGAGACCGCGCAGAAGCTCGTCGCGGCGGCAGTCGACGGCTTCGGACGACTGGATATCCTCGTCACGAACGCCGGGGTTCTCCGTGACGCGACGCTCTGGAAGATGACGGACGACGACTTCGATACCGTGATCAACGTTCACCTGCGCGGAACGTTCACCTGCGTGCGCGAGGCTGCCATCAGAATGCGGGAGCAGGGCGAAGGTGGCCGCATCATCTGCATCGGCTCCCCAACCGGCCAGCGCGGCAACTTCGGCCAGACCAACTACTCGGCTGCGAAAGCGGGCATCGTCGGCATGGTGCGCACCTGGGCTATGGAGCTCGCCAAGGCCGAGATCACTGTCAACGCCGTCATCCCCGTCGCCGCGACCGCGATGACCGAGACCGTGCCATATTTCGCCGCCGCCATCGAAGCCGACAAGAAGGGGGAAGCGATGCCCGCTTTCTTTCGTCATGACCTCGGCTTCGGCACCGCCAAGGATGTTTCGGGCCTGATCGCCTGGCTGGCATCGGATGCCGCATCCGACGTCACTGGTCAGGCGATCGGGGTCGGCGGCGATCGCATCCAGCTCTGGTCCCATCCCGAGGCCATCGAGACCGAGTACCACGATGGCGGCTGGGCATACGCCGACCTTGACACCGTCGCGGGCTGGCCGCAGCAGACCGTCGGCGAAAAGTTTCCGCCGCTACCGACAGAGCTCCAGCCGTGACCTACCGGCCGGCAATCGACGTCGACTCGCTCGTTGCCATCGACACCCATGTGCACATCGAGCAGGGCGTCGACGGCCACAGCCCGCTCCCGCAGCAGCTCATCGATGCGGCCACCACATACTTTCGCTCCGAGTCTGCGCGCCCGACGCTTGATGAGGTTGCGGTCTACTATCGCGAGCGCAGAATTGCCGCCGTGGTGTTCACCATCGATGCGCACACCTCCCTCGGTCATCAGCCGAACAGCATCGACGACATCGCGAACGGCGCTGCAGACAATAACGACGTGCTGATTCCCTTCGGGTCGGTCGATCCGCATGACCCGGGCGCTATCGACGAGGCACATCGACAGCACGACGATCTCGGCGTGCGCGGCTTCAAATTCCACCCGACGGTGCAGGCATTCGATCCGAGCGACGAGAAGTATGCACCTCTCTGGTCGACGCTCGAGGGCTTCGGCCTGCCGGTGATCGTGCACACCGGGCAGACCGGGATCGGCGCTGGCCTGCCGGGTGGATTCGGGTTTCGGCTCGGCTACTCGAACCCGATGCTGCTCGACGGTGTGGCCGCTGATCACCCGGCCCTGCCGATCATCATGGCGCATCCATCTGTTCCGTGGCAGGACGAAGCCATCGCGGTGGCGACCCACAAGGCGAACATCTGGATCGACCTCTCCGGCTGGTCGCCGAAGTACTTTCCCGAGCAGCTGGTGCGGCAAGCAAACTCCCTGCTGCAAGACCGCGTGCTGTTCGGATCGGATTACCCGCTGCTCACGCCCGACCGGTGGATGAGGGACTTCGCCGCCCTCACGCTCAAGGACGAAGTGCGGCCCAAAATCCTCAAGAACAACGCCGTGCGCCTGCTTGGCCTCACTAAGGAGAAAACAGAATGACAACCACCATCCGCTACGACGAAATTGCCGCACTTGCCGGTCGCGACCTGGGCTTCACCGACTACTTCGAGGTCACGCAGGAACGGGTTAATACGTTCGCGGATGCCACTGACGACCAGCAGTACATCCACGTCGACCCGGAGCGGGCCAAGGATGGCCCCTTCGGCGGCACCGTCGCCCATGGCTTTCTCACCCTTTCACTTTCTGTGCCGCTCTGGACGCAGCTACTCGAGGTGGAGGGCGTGGGCACGAAGGTCAACTACGGCCTCGATAAGGTGCGCTTCGTGAGCCCGGTGAAAGTGGGCTCACGAATCCGAATGGGTGCTGTCATTGCTGAGGTGACCGAGGTTTCGGGTGGCTATCAGCTCGCAGTCGATGAGACCATCGAGATCGAGGGCGGCGCTAAGCCCGCGATGGTGGCACGCGCACTCTTCCGCTTTTACGCTTCCTGACCCCGCTCCCCTACTGACGACCAGGAACCCCTAGGCCCGGAAGTAAAGGAAAGTAGCGAGGGCGGGACTCGAACCCGCGACACCACGATTATGAGCCGTGTGCTCTAACCACCTGAGCTACCCCGCCGGGTGCATCCGAGTGAAGGATGCGCGAGCCCCCTGTGGGAATCGGACCCACTACCTCTTCCTTACCAAGGAAGTGCTCTACCAATGAGCTAAGGGGGCGAAAACTGGGCGTGAACGTACCGCGCCCGATTTTGGCACCGTTAGAGAATAGCATCCGGCGGCGCAGGCACCCGACGGGCATCGAAATTCGCGGGTTAGAGAGACGAGCTCGAGCTGGCATCGGTGAGGTCTCGACAAGCTCGATCGGCACAACTACTCGAGCGCGAGCACGGTGCCGGGCGGGGCGAAGTCGGGCAGCGTGATGCCCGGCAGCGACCAGGCGCCGAAGAACGGCCCATCCCCGTGAAGGGTGAGACCGTCGAACGCGAGCGAGCCGTACAGCGCGGAAGGGGTGCCGGCCACGGCATCCTGAGGCAGCGTGAACGAGAACGAGCTGCGGGCGGCCACCACGAGCACGCACTCCGACGCTGATTCGCGAACGAAGACGAGTACTTCGGCCCCGACATGGAGCCAGCGGATGCCGCCCTCGCTCAACACAGAATGCGACGTGCGCAGGTGAATCAGGGCGCTGTAGAGCGAGATCGTCGGAGCGGCAGAATCAATCGACGACCACGGAATAGGCGTCCGCGAATGCTCCCCATCACTGCCCACCAGGCCGAATTCGTCGCCCGCGAAGACCACCGGAATTCCCGGCAGTGTCACCGCGAGACCGAACGCGACCGGCACCGTTCCCGGCAACGCCGACGTCAGAAAGCGGGGGGTGTCATGCGTGTCGAGCGCATTCATGTTGTGCAGCCGCACGCGCCACGGGAAGGCCGCGGTGAACCGCAGATGCGCCTGGTAGACCTCTTCGCCGCCATAAACGGGCACCTGCCCGAGCGCCATCCCGATCCCACCCGCCGCCGCGCAGCCGGGCGACGACAGCCAGCCCCAGATCGGCCGGGTGAAGTTGGCGTAGGTCATCGCTCCGTGCCACGAGTCGCCGTCGAAGTCTGGTGCAGCGTCATTGGTCGACTCCCCCAGCAGAATGGTGTCTGGGTTCGCCTCCACCATCGTGTCGCGGATGATGCGGCGCACCTGCTGGTTCAGATCCTGGTCGAGGTAGCGGCCGGTCATATTCGACACGTCGATGCGCCAGCCGTCGAGCGAGAACGGCGGCCTCAACCACTTCGAGACGACGGAATCCGGGCCGTGGATGAACCGCCTGCGCAGCTCGTACGAGTTCCAGTTGAACTTGGGCAGCGATGGCACCCCCAGCCACGACACGTAGCGCGTCTGCTCGGTGTCGAGCCAGTAGTAGAACTCGCTCTCTGGTGCACCCGGGTTGAGGTGGGATGCCGTGAACCATTCGTGCGCGTCACCGCTGTGATTCGACGTGAGGTCGCCGATCACCCGCAGCCCGCGATGGTGCGCAGCGATGACCAGGGACACCAGCGCATCGTCCCCACCGAGCAGGGGGTCGACGACCTCGAACGACAGCGCGTCGTACCGGTGGTTGGACTGCGCCGGGAAGACCGGAGTGAGGTAGATCATCGTGACGCCGAGCCGCTCGAGGTGATCGAGGTGCTCCTGGATGCCGAGCAGGTCACCGCCGTAGAACTGGCGCGGGGTTCCTGGCCCGACGTGGATCACCGGGTCGCTCCAGGCCGCGGGTTCAGCCCAGTCGGGTAGCGAGCGGTCGTCGGCCGCTGCAGACCGCGCAAACCGGTCGGGGAAGATCTGGTAGAGCACTGTACCCGAAGCCCACTCCGGCGCCGCCGGCCAGGTCACCAGCCGAAAGTCCTCGGAGTCGAGCGTCTCAATCGAGTGCAGCCCGGTCGCGTTGAGCCACATCATCCTGTGGTCGTCGAGTTCGAACAGAAACCGGTATCGATGCACCGGGTTCTCAATCTCGATCTCCGCCTCCCACCAGTCCCAGCCGTCGAGGCTCATCACAAACGTCGCAACCTGGAGGCGCGGCTCGTGGTCGGGGTTGGAGCGCACGTGCACGGTGAGCACAGGGCCGAAGGTCGACGGGATACGCACCCGCACCCGCACGGCTTCGCCGAGTGACGGGGTCGGCGATGAGACGTAGAGCGCAGACCCGTCGTGGTGAGGAATGAGGGTGTGATGGGTGGTCATCCGCGGCTCCTTGAAAATGAAGTGGGACGCCCCTGTCCGAGTAATACGAGCGTAGGCCATAGGGTTTTCTCATGGCCACAGGCAGTGAGTGGTGGCGTTCGGCTGTCATCTACCAGATCTATCCGCGTTCGTTCTCCGACGGCGGTGCGGGCGGAACAGCCGGCACTGGAATCGGTGACCTGCTCGGGATCACCAAGCGCCTTCCGGCCCTCACCCAGCTGGGCGTCGACGCGGTCTGGCTGTCGCCGTTCTATCCTTCGCCGCAGAACGATGCCGGCTATGACGTCTCCGACTACTGCGGCGTCGACCCGCTGTTCGGCACCCTCGACGACTTCACCACCCTCGAAAGAGAGGCGCACGCGCTCGGTCTCAGGCTCATCGTCGACCTCGTGCCCAATCACACCTCCGACCAGCACGCGTGGTTTCGGGCTGCGCTGGCGAGCAGCGAGGGCAGCGACGAGCGCGACCACTACATGTTCCGACCGGGTAAGGGGCCGGATGGCGACCAGCCCCCGAACAACTGGCAGTCGGTGTTCGGCGGTCCGGCCTGGACGCGAATCACCAACCCGGATGGAACCCCCGGCCAGTGGTACCTGCACCTGTTCGACACCTCGCAGCCCGACCTCAACTGGCAGAGCGAGTGGGTGCGCGAGCAGTTCAGGGGCATCCTGCGGTTCTGGCTCGATCGCGGCGTCGATGGATTCAGAGTGGATGTCGCCCATGGCCTGATGAAGGCGACCGGGCTTCCCGACTACACCCCGCCCGCCAATGCCGGCAGCATGGGTGCGATCGGTCCGGAGTCCGAGATCCTGAGCCAGGAGGAGTCGCCGACTCCGCCGTACTGGGCGCAAGACACCGTGCACTCCATCTACCGTGACTGGCACCGGGTGCTCGAGGAATATCCCGGCGAGCGCGTGCTCTGCGCAGAAGCCTGGGTCGAACCGTTGATGAAACTTGCCCGCTGGGTTCGGCCAGACGAGATGCAGCAGGCTTTCAACTTCTCCTACCTCGAGACGCCGTGGAACGCGCCGGCGATTCGAACTGTCGTCGACGCATCCATCGCCGCCTTCGCCAGCGTCGACGCACCGAGCACCTGGGTGCTCTCCAATCACGACGTCGTTCGGCACGCGACGCGCCTCGCTCTCATCGGCGACCACCCGCAGGGTGCAGGTCTCGGAGTCACCTCCACCGGCATCCCCGACCGCGCATTCGGCCTGCGCCGGGCACGCGCAGCCACCGCGCTCATGCTCGCGCTGCCGGGCAGCTCGTACCTCTACCAGGGCGAAGAGCTCGGCCTGCCCGAGGTTGTCGACCTGCCCGATGCCTCCCGACAAGACCCGACCTGGGCGCGCACAAATCACACCCGCTATGGACGGGATGGATGCCGCGTACCGATCCCCTGGGAGGCCGAAGCGCCGTCGTTCGGCTTCAGTAGCGGCGCGGAGTCGTGGCTGCCGCAGCCCCCGTACTGGAAGGAGTATGCGCGGGACGCCCAGCTCGGCTTCCCCGATTCGACGTTGGAGCTCTACCGCCTCGCCCTCAGGCTTCGCGCCACCGAGAAGCTGGGCACCGGCAGAGTGGAATGGCTCACGGGGTACCCAGACAGCGTCATCGCGTTCCGCAACGGGGATGTCAGAGTGTTCTGCAATGCGGGCCACGACGAGCTGGTCATGCCGGCAGGTGACCTCATGCTGGCATCAGAAGCCGGTGGATCGGGAGCGCTCCTGCCCGACACCACGGTCTGGCTCAGTTCGCGTTGGCCTTGAGCCAGGCGAAGGGGTCGATCGGCACATTGTTCACGTGGATTTCGAGGTGGAGATGGGCTCCGGTCGATTCTCCGGTGCTGCCGACCTGGCCGATCTGGTCGGTGACCTTGATCTTCTGGCCGACGACGACCTTAATGGAGCCGTCGAGCATGTGCGCGTAGACGCTCTGCACCTGCTGGCCGTTGATCACGTGGTCGACGACGACATGATTGCCGAGTCCGGCATGCGAATTGACAACCTGGCTGACCACACCGTCTGCGATGGACTGGATAGCAACGCCCTGGCCTGGATCGAAGTCGACGCCTTCGTGGTACGTCGAGCAAAAACTGCACCCGATGACATCTCGTGGACCGAAACCGCTCGAGATCGGCACCTGCACCGGGAAGGGCCACTGGATCGTGCCGTTCGGGTCGTTTGTGTATGCCCAGTTCGTGCTGGTGAAGCGCAACGCCATCTGCTGTGACAGCGAAATGACCGTGTACTTGTCGCGCGTCGAGGTCTGCGCGACGGCCTTCGCGTTCACGACTGCGAGACTCTGCGACTGGTGGTGAGCGACCGGAACAACGGCGTCTGCGTTCGTGGTCATGAGTGCGTTGGCGGGCACAGAGGTCGCGATGAGGAGGGCGCCCGCGCCCAGCATGGCTCCGAGGCTCAGTACTTTCGGCAGGATGCGGCGGCGCAGTGACCGCTTCGCCGGACGAGTGGAACCGCGGCCGGGTGCAGGGTTCATCGGGGGCCGGGACACTGTCGGCACGGCCTGTGATTGCCGAACAGCGGCAGGGGCGATCGGCACAGGAAGCGGCGCCTTAACGGGCTTGGCGAGCGCGGCCATCCGCAGCTCACGACGGGTCGGGGAAACCAGTGTCGCTGGCACGGTGGCCGAAGCCGCGGCAGCCTCAGTTGGGGCCGGTGCAGCGAACCCGAGAGCGTCCAGAGCGGCATTCTGCTCGGTGTCCGGGGCATCGGATGGCAGGTCTGAACCGCCGTCGAGAGACCAGTCAAACCCCACTACAGAACCTCACCCGGAGTCGTCTGGCGCATAGCGAGGCAGTTGGATGTCACGAGGAGCAAGGCTTTCCTTAGCGGCCGCGCAAATGCGCAAGGGCCGGTCGGGTGGCGGTCTGGTTGGTACTTCGTTTTATAACGAATTCATAAAGGGTAAGCCATAATCGCCGCAGTCGGCAAGGTCTATACGAACGCACCGAGTTTGCCGAGCACGGAATTGAGGGTCGCGGCAAGAGTCGGTTCGCCCGCAATCACCATACTTTTGCCCGGTCGGGCACTGTTTGCGCCGGTGACCAGGGCACCCGCTTCGACCGCAATGAGCGCGCCTGCTGCGTGGTCCCACGGGTTGAGTTCACGTTCGTAATAGGCATCGAGTCGGCCACAGGCCACCGCACACAGGTCGAGCGCCGCCGATCCCATCCTGCGGATATCCCTCACCTGTGAGACCAGGCCGGCCACGACGGTGGCCTGCTCAGTTCGCAGCGCCGCGCGGTACGAGAAACCGGTGCCAACGAGTGCCTGGTCGAGCGAAACGGGTGCGGATACGTGGATCGGGTCATCCCCCAGAAATGCTCCACCGCCGGCTGTCGCCGAAAACACCTCGCCGCTCGTGGGGTTCACGACAACGCCCGCGAGGGCTGTCCAGCTGGCCGGATCCGCCTCCCCCTCAACCACGGCGATACTGACCGCCCACTGCGGAATCCCGTAAAAGAAGTTGACTGTACCGTCGATCGGGTCTACCACCCAGGTGACGCCGCTTGTGCCGCGCTCTGCGCCGCTCTCCTCGCCGAAGAAACCGTCGTGCGGCCGCAGTTCTGTGAGGCGCCGGCGGATGAGGGCCTCAGTCTCACGATCGGCGAAGGTGACGATGTCTTCCGTCGACGACTTGCTCGCAGCGACCTCGACGCCCTCACTGCGTCGCAGTGCTGCGAGAGCACCGGCCTCCAGGGCGATCGTCTTCGCGATGGCGAGTAGTTCGGAGTTCGTCATGGTCATGGTGTCTCCTGCGCCTTCACGCACAAGCGGGTCGAGCCGGTCGAGACCTCGCCCGCGAATCACGGGCGGTAGGTCTCGACAGGCTCGACCCGCGTTCTGTGGCAAGTGCGAGATTCGAACTCACGAAGTCGTAGACGGCTGATTTACAGTCAGATCCCTTTGGCCACTTGGGTAACTTGCCATGCGTGTTAAACGCGCGTCACAAGAATACCTATTTTGCGGCGCTCGCGTAGCCAGTGGCGTACCGCACCACGTCGTTCAGGTACTGGTCGGAGTTGTTGTATGCGAGCACCGCCGCCCGCCAGCCCTTTTCGGTTGCCAGGTTGCCACCGGCCCGACAGAGATAATGGCCGGCCGCCAGCGTCGCGTCGTCGAGGTTCTGCGGGTTCTCGACGCCGTCACCGTTGCCGTCGGCGTGCCAGTTGCGCCACGCCTCAGGAATGAGCTGCATCGGCCCGACCGCCCGGTCACCGTTCGGGTCACCGTCTATCGCACCGCCATCCGAGTCAGGGATGTGCGCGGTCGACGTCCCGTCGAGCGAGACTCCGAAGATGGCGGGCACCGCGTCACCGTTAGCGGTGATCGCGCCACCGAAGATCGTGCCGTGACGCGACTCGATCTCACCGATCGCCGCGAGGGTGTTCCAGCCGATTCCGCAGGTCGGATTCGCCTGCGCGATGGTGATGGCGACGCCCGAATACGACGCGAGCGCACGAAGCGGAATACCCGTGCGATCAGCCGTCTTCGCGAGCCATTTTGCATCGGCGAGCCCAGAGACTCCCGGCCCGACAGGCACCGTCGCACCCACGACCGGGGCACTCGTCGCGTAGCGGGCACCGGAGAAAGCCGGCGCATCCAGTTGCCGGTTCACGCCCGGCAGGGCGAGAAACCAGATCGCAGCGATAATGCCGAGACCGACCAGGCTCGCCCCGACGATGAGAAAGACGCGCAGCATGATTCGCATGGTGCACCCATCTTGCCTGTGCGCGACGGTTAAACTGCTGCCATGGCAGATCCAACGTTCGACATCGTCAGCAAGGTCGACAAGATGGAGGCGGATAACGCTCTCCACCAGGCCCAGAAGGAGATCGCCCAGCGCTACGACTTCAAAGGGGTCGGTGCCGAGGTGGATTGGAGCGGCGAGAAGCTGCTTCTGAAGGCATCATCCGAAGATCGCGTCAAGGCTGTTCTCGAGGTGCTCGAAGCGAAGTTCATCAAGCGCGGCATCTCGCTTCGCAGCCTCGATGCCGGTGATCCCTTTGCGTCAGGTAAGGAATATCGCATCGAGATCTCGCTGAAGAACGGCATCTCGTCTGACGACGCGAAGAAGATCGCGAAGATCATTCGCGACGAGGGCCCCAAGAGCGTCAAGTCGCAGATCCAGGGCGACGAGCTTCGCGTGACCTCGAAGAGTCGCGACGACCTTCAGGCGACGATGGCCCTGCTCAAAGGCTCAGACCTCGAAGTCGACCTGCAGTTCGTCAACTTCAGGTAATCGCCTCCCGTGAACCCCTCCCGCGAAACCCTGTCGTGAACACCCCACGTGAACACTGACACGATCGGCGCCGTCTACGCCGTCGTCGTGCTAGTCGTCGACATTGTCATCCGCGTTCTCGCCGTCATCTTCGTGCCACAGAACCGCAAACCGCAGACGGCTGCTGCCTGGCTGCTGGCTATATTCCTTATTCCGTATGTAGGCATCATCCTGTTTTTGCTGATCGGCAACACTCGATTGCCGAAGTCAAGGCGAGACAAGCAACGAGAGATCAACGAGTACATTCTCGAGACCACCGAGGGCATGGATGAGGTTAAACGCGACCCTGACTTCCCGCCCTGGCTCGAGCCGATCGTCGAGTTGAACCGCACCCTCGGATCGATGCCGCTCGTCGGCGGTAACTCGGCTGAATTCTTCACAGAGTACGAGGAGTCGCTCGCTGCGATGACCGAGGCGATCGGCACCGCGAAGAAGTTTGTGCACATCGAGTTCTACATCCTCGCCCTCGACACAACGACGCGACCCTTCTTTGAGGCGATGGATGCCGCGATCAAACGAGGCGTCACCGTGCGGGTGCTCTTCGACCACATCGCCTGCCTCCGCTCGCCGCACTATCACCGCACGCTGCACCGCCTGCGGCAGATGGGTGCGCTCTGGCACCCGATGCTGCCCATCCAGCCCCTTCGTGGAAAGTTCCAGCGACCAGACCTGCGCAATCATCGCAAGATCCTGGTGATCGACGGTGAGGAGGCGTTCACCGGCTCGCAGAACGTCATCGACCGCAGCTACAACAAGCGCGGCAACATCAGCAGGGGCCTGCAATGGAAAGACTTCATGGCACGGTTCGAGGGACCGATCGTCGCCGGAATCAACGCTCTGTTCGTCACCGACTGGTACAGCGAGACGAACGAACTGCTCGTGCGTGAGGCGCGAGACGCAACCCACCCGAAGCTCCGGCTTCCGCTCGATGCACAGGTCGTACCAAGCGGCCCCGGCTTCGAACTCGAGAACAACCTCAGGCTGTTCAACGCGCTCGTCTACAGCGCGCAGGAGAAGGTCATCATCACGAGCCCGTATTTCGTGCCAGACGACTCCATGCTGTACGCCATTACCAACGCCGCGTATCGCGGTCTCGACGTGCAGTTGTTCGCATCAGCGATCGGTGACCAGGCCGTCGTCTACCACGCGCAGCGCAGCTACTACGAGGCATTGCTGAGGGCCGGCGTGCGCATCTTCCTCTACAAGGCGCCGTACATTTTGCACGCCAAGCACATCTCGATCGACGATAGCGTCGCCGTCATCGGCTCGAGCAACATGGACATGCGCTCGTTCAGCCTCGACTACGAGATCACAATCATGATGCACGGAAAAGACGCCGTGTCTCGCCTGCGCGAGGTTGAGGAGACCTACCGCGCGGAGTCGAAGGAGGTCACGCTCGAGGAGTGGCTGAAGCGCCCGATCCGCTCGAAGGTGCTCGACAACACGGCACGGCTGACGGCGGCACTGCAGTAGGCCTCCCTCGCGGGTCGAGCCCGCGGCAGCGGGCTACTCGGCGCGGCTGACCGCCACCATCTCGTCGCGCGGCACGACCTTCACGCGCGCACGGTCGTGCGGCTGGCCGAGACTGATCTCGTGCTGATCGAGCCGGTGCCAGCCGTCGAGCGTCGTGTACTTCACGCCGCGGCTCTCGAGCAGGTCGAGCACAGACTGCTCGTCAGCATCCGACGGCGTCCACCAGCTGGCCTCGTCGTTCATGAGGTTCTTGATGGTCTCCATAGCGTCACTCTTGGTGTGGCCGATGAGCCCGACCGGGCCGCGCTTGATCCAACCGGTCGCGTAGACGCCGTGCAGCTGCTGGCCCGAATCATCGAGCACCTGCCCTTCGCGATTCGGGATGACGCCGCGGCGGTCGTCGAACGGAAGCTCATCCAGGGGCGAGCCGAAGTAGCCGACCGCGCGGTAGATGGCCTGGATCGGAAGCTCGCGGATCTCGCCCGTTCCCTTCACCCCGCCCTCGTCATCCGGAACCGTGCGCTCGTACCGAAAACCCTCAACCGCCGTCTCGCCCAGAACGGCGAGAGGTTTGGCATAGAAGTGCAGGTGTAGCCTGCGAGGCGCTCTGCCGGTCTCTCGCGCACGCCACTGGTTGAGCACCTTGTCGATCACGAAAACCTGCTTGTTGGCAGCGATCGCGGCCTTCGATGCCCCGTCGTAGTCGAAGTCTTCGTCGTAGAGAATCATGTCGACGTCACGCAATTCGCCCAGTTCGCGCAGCTCGAGTGGCGAGAACTTGACCTGCGCAGGGCCCCGGCGCCCGAAGACGTGAACGTCCGTGACCGGGGAGGCGTTGAGCGCGTCGTACACGTTGCCGGGGATCTCGGTCGGCAGCAGGTCATCCGCGTGCTTGGCAAGGATGCGCGCAACGTCGAGCGCGACGTTGCCGTTGCCGATCACCGCGACACTCTCTGCGTCGAGTGGCCACTCGCGCGGCACATCGGGGTGCCCGTCGTACCAGCTCACGAAGTCTGCAGCCCCGAAGCTGCCTGGCAGGTCGAAGCCCGGGATGTCGAGGGCCGCATCCTTACTGGCGCCGGTAGAGAAGATGACGGCGTTGTAGTGCTTTTTGAGATCGGCGAGGGTGATGTCCCGGCCGTAGTAGACGTTTCCGAACAACCGGATTTGCCCGGAGTCGAGCACATCCCGAAGTGCGTTGATGATGCCTTTGATGCGCGGATGATCGGGCGCAACACCGTAGCGAACCAGGCCATAGGGTGCCGGTAACTGCTCGAAGAGGTCGATCGAGACGTCAAAGTGCTTCTCCGCCTTGAGCAGGATGTCGGCCGCATAGATGCCTGCCGGGCCAGCGCCCACGATGGCAAGCCTGAGTTTGGTCATAGTTTCTCCCTGATGAGGTCTCGACGAGCTCGACCCGCGAAGCACGCTCGACCCCCGATTGTGGTTAGTTGCTGCGCTCGACTATCGAATCTGCGAAACGGGTGAGGGCCTTTTTGACCGGGCCGTCGGGAAGGGGTGCGAGCGCCTCGACGGCTTCTCTCGCCCAGCGGTGTGCTTCGTCGAGCGTGCGCCTGGTTACCTCGTGTTGGCGCAACTCCGCGATCGCAGCTGCGAACTCCGCCTCATCCGCGGCTCCGTAAACGGCCGCATTGACGTCGCGCTCCAGTCGCGTGAGCAGGGCGGCCGCGGCTGCATCGGTCACGGCGAGCTCGCGCAGGAAGAGCAGCGGAAGGGTCGCGACGCCAGAGCGCAGGTCTGTGCCTGCGGCTTTGCCGGTCTTGTCCTGCTGGGCTGAGAGGTCGATCACATCGTCGATGAGCTGGAAGGCGACACCCACCTTCTCGCCGAACACTTTCACGGGCATCCGATATTCTTCGGGCGCATTGCCGAAGATGACGCCCATCTCGGCCGCGGCGGAGATGAGTGAGCCGGTTTTGTCTGCGAGCACCTGGATGTAGTGGTCTATCGCGTTTTCATCGTCGCGCGGCCCGATGGTCTCGTGCAGCTGCCCGAGGCAGAGGCGTTCGAACGTGTCGGCCTGAAGCATGATGGCACGCACTCCGAGGCTTGCGACGAGTTTGGACGCCCGGGCGAACAGCAGGTCGCCGGTGAGAATCGCGACCGAATTGCCCCACACGATCTGGGCCGTCGGTACGCCGCGACGGAGGTTCGCCTCATCCATGACGTCGTCGTGGTAGAGCGAGGCGAGATGCGTGATCTCGAGCGATTCGGCGGCGGTGACAACCTGGTCGTTGTTCCCCTCTCCCAGCTGGGCCGTAAGCAGGGTCAGGGTGGGGCGCACGCGCTTCCCGCCGGCATCGAGCAGGTATCGGCTGGTGACATCCGCGAGGCTGTCAGTGAACGACATCTCCCGGATCAGCCCGACTTCGACAGCATCGAGCCCCTCCTCGAGCGCGGTCGCGAACCGCCGCTCGCTGGCGGAGGAGAAGAGCTTTTCGCCAAGGCCAAACTGCGAGCCGAGGCTCGACCGCCGGGCAATCGGCGTGCTGGAAGTCACGTCTTCTTATCCGTAGCCTGGCGCCGTTTCGACTGTGTGCTTGACGACAGTGACTGCCGAGCCGGCTTGTGCCCGCGGTGGAGTGCAACCACCCCGACGGTGAGGTTGCGATATGCCACCCTGGTGAACCCGGCGCCGCGAATCCACTGGCTGAGGGTGACCTGGTCTGGCCACTCCCGAATCGAGTCGGCGAGGTAGGTGTATGCCTCGGGGTTCGAGCTCGTCGCGTCGACGATGGCAGGCATGAGGTAGCGCATGTACGCCGAATAGCCGGCCCGGAAGAGAGCCCGAGGCGGCTTTGAGAACTCGCAGATCACGAGGCGACCGTTGGGCTTGAGCACCCGGTACATCTCGGCGAGCGCCTTCTTCGGGTCTTCGATGTTGCGGAGCCCGAAGGAGATGGTGACGGCGTCGAACTCGGAATCCTTGAACGGTAACGCCATCGCGTCTGCCTCGACGAAGGTGATGTTCGGATGCTTCTTGCGCCCGACCTCAATCATGCCGGCGGAGAAGTCTGCTGCAGTGACATCCGCCCCGGTGCGGGCGAGTGCGGCCGAGCTGGTGCCGGTGCCGGCAGCGATATCGAGAATCTTCTCGCCGGCCTTCGGGGCCACGGCGCGCACAGTCGCGATGCGCCAGATGAGCGAGTTGCCCATCGAGAGCACGCCATTAGTGCGGTCGTAATGCTTCGCGACCTCATCGAACATCGCCGCAACCTCGTCTGGTTGCTTATTCAGGTCCGCCTTAGCCACCCGTCCAGTGTAGTTGAGGCTGCCTGCGAGCCAGCGGGTCGAGCGTAGGGTTGACAGGTGGCATCCATTCGCTCACTCTCGGTCGTCACGACAGAGGTGCCCGACCCCGGTCCGCTCGTCCCGATGCTCGATCGCGGGCATCCTCTCCTCTGGTCTCGCCGCGGTTTCGGCCTCGCTGGTTTCGGCGAAACACTCCGCCTCGAATTCACCGGACCGAGCAGATTCGAGGATGCCGCGGCAGCCTGGCGCTCGCTGGCTGTGGCCTCCACTATCACCGACCCGCTCGCGCAGACCGGCACGGGGCTCCTTGCGTTCGGCAGTTTCGCGTTCTCGGATCACTCGTCGCACAGCAGCGTGCTCATCGTGCCTCGCCTCATCGTCGGGCGCGACCACGACCGCTCGTGGATCACCACGATCGATGGCACTTCCCCGGAACTGCCGCCGCTCGTGCCATACGGCGACCCGTTCTCTGTGGTGCTCGACCAGGGCAGCCTCGACCGCGAGGCGTATGTCGCGGCGGTCGCGGCCGCTGTCACTCGCATCCGGGCCCACGAGCTGAGCAAGGTGGTGATCGCGCGCGACGCTACCGCGACGCTGCCGGCCGGGGCTGACATCCGGCTGCTCATCGACTCTCTCGCCGCCCGCTACCCCGACTGCTGGACGTTCTGTGTCGACGGCTTTCTCGGCGCCAGCCCCGAGACCCTCGTCAGCGTCGATCGCGGCACAGTGCGGGCACGCGTGCTCGCGGGCAGCGCGGCGAGGGGAACGGATGCTGCATCGGACCAAGCAGCGGCAACCGCGCTCGCCACCTCCGTAAAAGATCAGGACGAACACCAGTTCGCGGTGCAGAACGTGCTCGCCTCGCTGCGGTCGCACAGCGCGGATGTCACGGCCAGCGAGACCCCGTTCACCCTCAAGTTGCCGAACCTGTGGCACCTGGCGAGCGACATCGAAGGCGAGCTGACGGATGGCTCGACCTCGCTCGATCTCGTGCGGGCGCTGCACCCGACAGCCGCTGTCGCGGGCACCCCGACCGTTACCGCGTTGCGCGTGATCGACGAGCTCGAGCCGTTCGACCGCGGCCGGTACGCAGGGCCGGTCGGCTGGGTCGCCGCTGACGGTGATGGCGAGTGGGCCGTTGCGCTGCGGAGCGCGCAGGTAACCGGCGACACCATCACCGCATATGCGGGGGCGGGCATCGTCGGCGAATCCGTGCCGCAGCGCGAGCTACTCGAGACCCGGATGAAGTTTCGCCCGATCGTCGAGGCGCTAGGCGGGTCGAGCTAGGCGCTTCTTCTGCGCATCCACCTGCACTCTTCGTTGGGTTGGTAGTTGTTGCGGTTATGAGCACGCGAATGCCGCAACAACTGCCGTCTCAACGCCTATGGGAACGCCCATGGGAGGGTTCCCGAGAGCTCAGCGCGCTAGCGGCACCTCGACGAGCACCGGGGCATCGGATGCCGCGAGCGCAGCATCCAGTTCGCCCGCGGTCGCTGCGATGCGATACTCCCAGCCGTATGCGGCGGCGAGCGACGCGAGGTCGACGGATTGCGGCGTGTACTGTACCCGGTCGAACGACTCGCTGTCTGCGGTTGCTGCGACCTCGAGGTTGTCGAAGATCGTTCCGCCGCCGTCGTTGCCCACGATCACCTGGATGCGCGGGCGCACCTCACCAGAGCCGAACAGCAGCGAGCCGGCGTCATGTAGCAGGGTGAGGTCGCCGAGCAGCACGCGCGTGACGCCGGCGGCGCCAGAGCCAGCGCCGGCGGCGCCATCCTGCGAATCCTGGCTGGCCAGCGCGATGCCGATCGCCGTCGCGATGGTTCCGTCGATACCGGCGAGGCCCCGGTTGGAGTGCACCGAGATTTTCTTGCCTGGCACGACAGAGTCGGCCACGCGAATGATCCGAGACGCGCCGAGTACGAGCCGATCGTGCGGCCAGGTGATGCGCCAGACCAGTTCGACGAGTGAGCGCCTGGTCACCGGCGCCCGGAACGCGGCGAGCTGCTCCCGAGCGAGTGAGCTGTCCGACGCGGTATCCGCGTGCTTGCGAGCGGGCGGCTCGAGGATGGCTCGGCTCGCCTGCACCCAGGTACCGAGCCACTCGTGGCCCTCACGAGATGCGTCGGCTTCACCGTGCACCGCGAGGGGACCCGTGACTATCGTCGCCCGATGCCCCGGGTTGTATGCCTCGGCTGCGTCGCTGCGCACCACGATCACCTCGACATCCGACCGTTGCAGCAGCGCGGGGATCTCGCGACTGATGGTCGGATGCCCGAAGACGATTGCCCGCTCGACCCGCCCGCCGAACTGCGGGTCGGCCAGCAGCTCGCGGTACGCGACGACCAGGTTCGGGCCGAAGTGGGATCCGCTCGAGATCTCTGCGATGAGCGGCACGCCGAGTTGCCGTGCGACGGTCTCCGCTGCGTCGCCGGCGGCGTGGCCCGCGATCACGATCGTGTGCGGCGACAACCCGATCGAGTCACCCTGGCGCGCAGCGGGCGTCACGGCGGTAGGCGGGATCGCGGGCAATGACTTCACCGGGCCGGAGAGAGGCTCTCGGAAGGCAAGGTTGAGCTGCACCGGGCCGGGCTGCGACGAGTGGCCAGCCGCCGCCGAGTACGACTCGTGCGCGAGCTGGCCCGGCAGCGAAAGGTCGAAGCCGGTGTGATCGGGGGCCTGCACATCCCGCAGCCAACCGACGGCCGACGAGAAGATTCCGACCTGCTCGGTCGTCTGGTTCGAGCCGATGCCGCGCAGCTCAGAGGGGCGATCCGCGGTGAGCAGGATGAGCGGCACTCCGGAGTGGTGCGCCTCGAGTACAGCGGGGTGGAGGTTGGCCACCGCGGTGCCCGATGTGGTGACGATCAGCACGGGAACGTGAGTTTCGACGGCAATCCCGAGAGCGAGGAATCCGGCCACCCGCTCGTCGACGCGAACCCTCAGTCGAATCAGGCCGGCCTTCTCATACGCGGCGGCCGCGAGCGCGAGCGCCTGGGATCTGGATCCCGGGCAGAGCACGACATCGCGAACTCCCCGTGCAACGAACTCCCCGAGCAGCGCGACCGCGAAGTCGGTCGAAGGCGAGTCAGAGGGGGCGACGGGGTTGCTCACATCTTCTTCGGGTCGTGGTCGTCGTCGTCCAACTCGGCGAGACGCTGCTCGAGGTCGCGGATGCGGGCGTCACGCTCCTTGTCTTCGCCGAGGGTACGCAGAAAGGCTGGGTCGTCATCCGGAGCATTGGAGACGGGAGGAAGGCTGGAGAGCCGGATTTTGCCCAGGGTCAGCCACAGCACAGCGCCGAAGATCGGGATGAGGGTGATGACAACCCAGAGCGGCTTCGGAAGGGCGCGGGCACGGCTTCGATCCGTGACGATGCTGTCGATGAACGCGTAGATCACGAACACCACGGCGACGACGCCGACGATGAGTGCAAGCCTGACCATGGTGGAGAGTGTATGCCGAGTTTCTGCACGGGGAATCCCAAGATCCTGAAGCGTAGACTTGATCGGTGAAACCGTCGCGCCAGTGGGTGCTCTACTCCCTCATCAGGCTGGGAATCTTCGCCGTCGCCCTCGCCGTTCTGCTCGTCGTCGGCGTCACCGTCTGGATCGCAGCTTTCGGCGCAGCGGTCGTCGGCTTCTGCGTCTCGTACATCTTTCTTAAGGGTCCGCGGGATGCTGTCGCGAAGACCATGGTGACGGCCAAATCCTCATCGATCCGCTCGACACCCGAGCGTGACCTCGACAACGACATCGAGAACGAGGCGCTCGATCGCCTCGAAAATAACCGCCTGGAAAAGGGCCAGCAGGGCCTCTAGAGCGGTGCCCTAGAACGCGATCGCTGCTGCCAGGCCGACGCCGAACAGCAGTGCCGTCAGGCTGGTGAGCTGCAGCGCAATGATGAACTCTGGCGCGGTCTTCGCCGTCAGGGTGATTATCACCGCGGCGAGCGCCGGAAGCAAGGCGAAGTAGACGAGTGGTGCAAGCGGGTAAAACAGCACGAAGAATATCAGCAGCACGAACGGCACCAGCGTGAAGATCGTGAACACGATCCGGCCGGGCATGCTGCCGAGCAGCACCGCGAGCGTGCGCTTCTTCGCCAGCTTGTCTTGTTCCAGGTCGCGCAGGTTGTTGACCATAAGCACGGCGCAGGCGAGAAGACCTGCTGCCACACCGCAGACCCAGCTCTCGATGTTGACCGTACCGATCTGCGTGTAGGTGGTGCCGGCGGTTGCGACGATACCGAAGAAGACGAATACGAAGACCTCACCGAGCCCGTAATAGCCGTAGGGCCGCTTGCCGCCCGTGTAGAAATACGCGGCAATGATGCATACCGCGCCGACGGCGATGAGCCACCAGTACTGCGTCAACACGACCAGGGCCAGCCCGGCGAGCCCTCCCAAGCCGAAGAAGACGAACGCGACCGTGCGTACTGTGCGAGGTTTCGCAGCGCCCGACCCGGTCAGCCGCGAGGGCCCGACGCGGTACTTATCGGTGCCGCGAACGCCGTCGGAATAGTCGTTCGCGTAGTTCACGCCGATCTGCAGAAAGACCGCGACGCCGAGAGCGAGCAGCGCACGCACCCAATGCCAGCCGGGTGTCGACACCAGGAACGCGGATGCCGTTCCCAAAGCAACCGGCGAGACTGCAAGCGGGAGCGTGCGCAGCCGCGCCCCGCCGATCCAGTCACGCGCTGTCGCCTTGCGAACGACGACGCGGGGCGGCTGCCCGCCCGGGCGTCCGCTGCGCGAGCCGACCTTTCTGGGATCGATGCGCATCTGGGCTGGTCTCCTGGTATTTGCCACGGATGAATCCTAGTGAGCAACGCCAGCAGTGAGCGTGGCGAGTGCAACCCGGTCGGGTTTACCTGAAGCCAGCAACGGAATTTCGTCGATCACGAACACAGCGGCCGGTGCTGCTGCCCGGCCGAGTGCACCCGCTGTCGCAGATCGCAGTGGCTCGAGCGGCATCCCCCCGGTCGTGACGACAACGGGCACCTCACCCCAACGCTCGCTTGGCGCCCTGACGACGACGGAATCCGCGAGACCCGGCAGGGTGCGCACGAAGCGCTCGACTTCGTCGAGCGAGACTTTGACCCCGCCCGAGATGATGAGACCGTCGATGCGGCCGCTGACAGAGACGACGCCGTCGACCACAGAGCCGGTGTCGCCGGTGCGATACCATCGCGCGCCATCATCCTCGTGAAAGGTGGCGGCCGTGCGTTCCGGGTCGCCCAGATAGCCCTCGGCGAGGGTCGGGCCGCTCAGCTCGACCTGCCCATCGGTCACCCTCGCCCTCACCGCGCCGATCGGTATTCCGTCATAGACACAGCCTCCCGACGTCTCGCTCGAACCGTATGTGCGGGTGATGGCAAGCCCGAGCTCGATGGCCCGAACAAGCAGCTCGGGCGGAGTCGCCTGGCCCCCGACCAGGATGCGATCGAACCGCCGCAACTGCTCCAGGATGTCGATGTCGTCATCCGACGCATCCAGCAACGCTGCCAGCTGGGCCGGAACGAGCGACGTGTAGCGCAGGTCGGCGGTGAGCGCGAGGGATGCGGCGGCGAACTCCGACGGCTCGAAGTGCCCCGGCGCGAGCATCACAGGCTCCGTCTGCGCGGCGAGCGAGCGCACCAGCACGTTGAGGCCGGCGATGTAGTGCACCGGGAGGGCGAGCATCCACTGGCCGGGCCCTCCCAGGGAGGAATCGGATGCCGCGGCGCTCGCCAGCAGCGCACCAGCACTGAGCGCGACCCGCTTCGGCGTCCCCGTCGATCCGCTCGTCTCGACAACGAGTGCGATCCGCTGTTCGACCTCCGTCGGCAGGTCGGCTGGAGTGCCCGAACTCACCAGGATGGCAGGCCCGTCAGCATCGAGCGCGAGCCGCAGGGCCGCGAATACCGCCGGCGGATCACCCGCATCGACTACCGCCAGCCGTCGCACTAGAACTGCCAGGGATACGGGGCCCAGTCCGGCTCGCGCTTCTCGAGGAAGGCATCCTTACCCTCGACCGCCTCATCCGTTCCGTAGGCGAGGCGAGTAGCTTCTCCAGCGAACAGCTGCTGCCCGACCAGCCCGTCGTCGACAGCGTTGAACGCGTATTTCAGCATTCGAATCGAGGTCGGCGACTTAGTGAGAATTTCGTTAGCCCACTCCAGTGCCGTCGTCTCGAGCTCTGCATGCGGCACGACCGCGTTCACTGCGCCCATCTCGTATGCACGGTGCGCTGTGTATGGCCTGGCCAGGAAGAATACCTCGCGAGCCAGCTTCTGGCCGATCTGCTTCGCGTAGTACGCGCTGCCATATCCGCCGTCGAACGAGCCGACATCCGCGTCAGTCTGCTTGAACATGGCGTGCTCTGCGCTCGCGATGGTGAGGTCGCAGACCGAGTGCAGAGAGTGTCCGCCGCCAGCAGCCCAGCCTGGGACGACACAGATGACCACCTTCGGCATGAACCGGATGATGCGCTGCACCTCGAGAATATGCAGCCGGCCGGTCGGCGCGACACCATCGGCATACTGGTAGCCGTCCCGCCCGCGGATGCGCTGGTCGCCGCCGCTGCAGAAAGCCCAGCCGCCGTCTTTCGGGCTGGGGCCGTTGCCGGTGAGAAGCACCACACCGATACGGGGGTTCATGCGGGCATCTTCGAGCGCACGGGAAAGCTCGTCTACAGTTTGCGGCCGGAATGCGTTTCGCACCTCAGGACGATTGAACGCCACCCGCGCGATGCGACCGGCGAGATCGTGATGGTAGGTGACATCTGTCAGTTCGTCGAACCCGTCGACGGGTTTCCACGATGCGGCATCGAACAGTTCTGAGACCATGCGCCCAGCCTACGATCTACCGATGAACCCCAGCACTGCGATCTGCACCAGGGGATTCGCCAGGGCGCTCACAACCATCGCGGCAACACCGTACGGCCGGCCCCGGTTGACGACAACCGCGGCAACCCCGGCCAGAAACGACACGGCCGTCAGCACTATGACGGCCTCGCCCATGATGGTCGCCGTGCTCCAGTGTCGCTCTAATCCGACCACTATCGCGGCGACCTCAAGAAGCGCAAAGGCCCCGGCGGCGGTGAGAGCAGCTACCCCCAGCCAGCGAAACCTCGGTGGCTCTAGCGGCTCGGTCGACATGCAATCAGGATAGCCGGGTACAGACTGGAGGCATGTTGCCGACGCTGCCAGACATCCTGGGTTCACTGCGCGTTGTCGCGCTGCCGATGCGACAACGATTCCGCGGTATTGACGTACGCGAGGTCGCCCTCTTCGAGGGCCCTGAGGGCTGGACGGAGTTCTCCCCGTTTCTCGAATACGACGATGCTGAATCTTCGGCCTGGCTGGCGGCCGCGATCGATTTCGGGTGGAACGCGACCCCGGCGATCTTTCGCAGTCACATTCGGGTCAACGCGACGCTGCCCGCCGTCACGCCTGACAAAGTCGCGGGCATCCTCGATCGATTCCCCGGCTGCCGCACCGTGAAGGTAAAGGTAGCTGAGCCCGGCCAGCAGCTGACGGATGACGTTGCCAGGGTCACAGCCGCCCGAAACTACCTGGGGCCTGAGGGCCGCATTCGCATCGACGCGAATCGCGGCTGGAACGTCGACGAGGCAGAGCACGCCATCCATGCCCTCGCCGAGCTCGACCTCGAATATGTCGAGCAGCCCTGTGAATCGATCGACGAGTTGGCCGACATCCGCACACGCGTCAAGTACATGGGCGTGCCGATCGCGGCGGATGAGAGCGTGCGCAAGTCGTCAGATCCGGTGGAGGTTGCGCGCGCGAAAGCGGCCGACCTGCTCGTGATCAAGGCACAGCCGCTCGGGGGAATCCGCAGGTCGCTTGCCATCGTCGCCGAGGCCGGGCTGCCCGTCGTCGTGTCGAGCGCGTTGGAGACCTCCATCGGCATCTCGATGGGGGCATACCTCGCTGCGTCGATCGAGAGCCTTGCCTATGACTGCGGTCTCGCGACGGTGAGCCTGCTCGCTGCAGATGTCACCTCCGATTCGCTCATCCCCGTCGAGGGGGCGATCGATGTGCGACGGGTGGTGCCTGAGGCACGGATGCTCGACGCCAGCGCCGCCGCATCGGGTCGAACAGAATGGTGGCGGGCCAGGATCGAACGCAGTTACGCGCTGCTGGAATAGCCTCGGGCCCGCGCCTGTTACAAGTCCATGCAATCGCATGAACATCCAGTGTGCGGAGCCGGCAGGAGATTTTGATGACACTCGAACTCGGACTCGACACCTTCGGTGACGTGACGAATGGGCCGGACGGCACTCCCCTCCCCCACGCCCAGGTACTCCGCAACCTCGTGGACCAGGCCGTACTCGCCGACCAGGTCGGCCTCGACTTCATCGGCATCGGCGAGCACCACCGAGAAGACTTCGCCGTCTCGGCCCCGGAGGTCGTGCTCGCTGCAATCGCATCGAAGACAGAGCGCATCCACCTCGGCTCCGCCGTGACAGTGCTCTCGTCAGATGACCCGATCCGCGTCTTCCAGCGCTTCTCAACGCTTGACGCCCTGTCGAATGGGCGGGCCGAGGTTATTCTCGGGCGCGGATCATTCACCGAGTCGTTCCCACTTTTCGGGCTCAACCTCGGCGACTACGAGAAACTGTTCGAAGAGAAGCTCGAGCTGTTCGCGGCTGTCCGGAAGCAGAACCCGGTGAACTGGACCGGCACCGTGCGCCCGCCTGTCGAGGGAAAGTCGGTCTACCCACCGGTCGAGAACGGACTGCTCAAGACCTGGATCGGGGTCGGCGGAAGCCCTGAATCCGTGGTGCGCACTGCCCGGTACGGCTTGTCGCTCACCCTCGCGATCATCGGGGGCGAGCCTGCCAGGTTCGCACCATACGTCGACCTGTTCCATCGGGCCCTGACCCAGTTCGAGTTCGCGCAGCAGCCCATCGGGGTTCATTCGCCCGGATATATCGCCGAAACGGATGCCCAGGCTCGCGAAGAACTCTGGCCGAACTATTTCGCCACCATCTCGCGGATCGGCCGCGAACGTGGCTGGTCGCCGCCGACCCGCGAATCCTTCGAGCACGAGGCGGATGTCGGATCGCTCTATGTGGGCTCCCCAGACACCGTCGCGGCCAAGATCGCCGCAACCGCGAAGACCCTCGGGCTCTCGCGCTTCGACCTGAAGTACTCGAACGGTCCGCTGAGCCACGAGCAGATGATGTCGAGCATCGGCCTCTATGGCGAGCAGGTCGCGCCGAAGGTTAGCGCGCTGCTCGCTGAGTGATTGCGGTGTGGAATGCGGGGTTGGGAATGCCAACCCTGCCGTCGTGGTTAATAACGCCATGAGCAGGATCATCGAAGAAATCGAGGACGAAAGCGGCGCCGTGTTGCGCTATCGTCGGCACGCCAACGGACGCGGCATGGTCGCGGTGGGCGCATCGGTGGATGAGACGGCGTTCATCGCAGCGAACGCGTACGTAGAGTCACGGGTGCAGGTCGGGCAGCGCGCCAAAATCGGCGCTGGCAGCTGGATCGAGAATGACGCGATCGTCGGGCCGGCAGCCGTACTCGGCAGCAACGTGCGCGTCGGCAACGGCGCACGCATCGGAGTCGGTGCCCAGGTCGGCAGCTATGCCAAGATCGGCGCGAACGTGCGAATTGGCGACGGAGCCAGGGTTAACGGTGACGCGACGATTGCAGACGGCACGATCATCGCCGGCCGTACAGGCTTCGCGAAGGCCGCCTAACTCTCCGCACGGGTCGCACATCTCCGACCCGGCTTCAGCCAGGGGCATTTGTGCCCGCGAGCGCAGCAGCGAGTCAGCGGGCCTTACAGGCCGCTGTACGCGTGCAGCCCTTTGAAGAAGAGGTTGACGATCGTGAAGTTAAACATGACGGCCGCGAAGCCGATCATCGCGAGCGTTGCCGAACGTGAGCCGCGCCATCCACGGGTCGCGCGGGCGTGAATATAGCCGGCGAAGATGGTCCAAATAATGAACGTCCAGACCTCTTTGGTGTCCCAGCCCCAGTAGCGTCCCCAGGCATGCTCGGCCCAGATGGCACCGGCCATCAGCGTGAACGTCCAGAACACGAAGCCGACCACGATAACCCGGTATGCGAGGTTCTCGAGCTTGATCGAGTTGGGGAAGGTGTCGAGAAACTTCAGATTCTCGAACCTGTTCGACTCTTTGCGGGCCTGGATGATCTGCACGAGTGAGAGCCCGGCGCCGATGGCGAAGAACGCCGTGCCGAGCGTCGCGACGAACACATGGATGATCAGCCAGTACGACTGCAGGGCGGGCGGGAGTGGCACGACGCTCACGTAGAAGCCGACCGTGCCGAAGCCGAGCACGATGAGCGAGAACCCGGTGATGTATGCGCCAAGGAACTTCAGGTTCTGCCAGATCTGAACAAAGATGAAGACGCCCACGATGATGGCGGATGCCGTCAGCGAGAACTCGAACATGTTCGCCCAGGGCACGCGGTGGGCAGCGACCCCACGCAGCACGTCACCACCGACATGCAGCACCCAGCCGAGGATGGTCAGTGCGTAAGCGACGCGTTCGAAGCGGCTCGACCGCGGCGTGACGACGGCAGGCGGCCCGTCGATTGGGCGCTCGAGCACCGCCGTGGATCCACCTGCATTCGACAGCCTCCCGACCACCGCTGCAGCCGGCCGCGCAATCGTCGCAATCGCCGTGGTCACGGCTGACCGCTGCGCCAGGTCGAGCGTGAACGCGATGAACGCGAACAGGTAGATAGCCATCGCGGAGTAGACCGCGACAAGGGAGTACGAGGCGAGGGCGTCGGTAGTCACGCCTCCAGCTTAAGCCCGAGTTGCTGGGAGTGCCGTGCCGCAATATCGGCCACAGCGGCGTTGAGCCCCGGGTCTTCGCCGCGAGCGAGCCCCCCGTATTCCAG
>JAYTRC010000082.1:0-2198 GCA_043746355.1 Lacisediminihabitans sp.
TAGACGCCCACCGGGTAGTCATCGAGGTGCAGGAAGAGTTCGAGCTGTGCGAGCACCTGGTTCGTGAAGGAGTTACTCATCACGAATGACGGGTGCCCCGTGGCGTTGCCGAGGTTCATCAGACGCCCCTCGGAGAGAATGAGCACGCTGCGACCGGAAGGCAGCCGCCATTCGTCGACCTGCGGTTTGATCGGCACGCGCACGGCGCCCTCGAGCGATTCGAGACCGGCCATGTCGATCTCATTGTCGAAGTGTCCGACGTTCGCAACGATGGCGAGGTGCTTCATGCCCATCAGGTGCTCGACGGTGATGACGTTCTCATTGCCAGTGCCGGTGACGAAGATGTCTGCTTCGGCGAGGGCGTCCTCGATCGTGGTTACCTGGAAGCCGTCCATCGCTGCCTGCAGGGCGCAGATCGGGTCGATCTCGCTCACGATGACGCGCGCGCCCTGGCCCTTGAGGGCCTCGGCAGCACCCTTGCCGACATCGCCGTAGCCCGCGACGAAAGCGACTTTGCCGCCGATGAGCACGTCGGTTGCGCGATTCAGACCGTCAGGCAGCGAGTGGCGGATGCCGTATTTGTTATCGAATTTCGACTTGGTGACCGAGTCGTTGACGTTGATCGCGGCGAACTGCAGCTCGCCCGACTTGGCCAGCTCGTAAAGCCTGTGCACGCCGGTCGTGGTCTCCTCGGTCACACCCTTGATGCCTGCTGCGATGCGGGTCCAGCGGTCCGGGGATTCGACGAGCGATGCCCGAAGGGTGTCGAGGATAACGCGCCACTCGTGGCTGTCACTGTCTGTGGCAGCCGGAACAGCACCCGCGAGCTCATATTCCCGCCCCTTGTGCACCAGGATCGTGGCGTCGCCACCGTCGTCAAGGATCATATTCGGGCCCTCGGCGCCCTCCGCGCTCCAGTCGAAGATCTGCGACGTGCACCACCAGTACTCTTCGAGCGACTCGCCCTTCCAGGCGAAGACGGGCACTCCGGCTGGCTCAGCAGGTGTGCCGTTCGGGCCTACCGCGATGGCTGCAGCAGCGTCATCCTGGGTCGAGAAAATATTGCAGCTCGCCCAGCGCACCTGGGCGCCGAGCGCAACAAGGGTCTCGATGAGCACCGCGGTCTGCACTGTCATGTGCAGGGATCCGGCGATCCTGGCACCCGCGAGTGGCGTGGATGCCCCGAACTCTCGTCGAAGAGCCATCAGGCCGGGCATTTCGTTCTCGGCCAGGCGGATCTGATGACGGCCCGCCTCAGCGAGCGAGAGGTCCCTGACTTTGAACGGGAGAGCTGTGAGGACTGTTGGAGACGACATCTTCCCATTCTCGCAGACCCGACCAGAGCGCTTGCTCTCGGTGGCCGAGCGGGTCATTCGCGAGTACCGTACTACGACCGAAGACGACAGTCACGCAGTGATGAGTGCGAGCACGGCATCTCTGACACGCTGCATCGTGTCGGGCGTTGCCGCTTCGACGTTCAGTCGCAGCAGGGGCTCGGTGTTACTCGGGCGCACGTTGAACCACCACCACGACTCATCTGCCGCGACGATTCCGGTCACTGTCAGGCCGTCGAGCTCGTCGAACTCGGCGATGCCGGTGTACGCCTCGACGATGCGGTTGTAGGCGGCCGGAACGTCCGAAACTGTTGAATTGATCTCGCCACTGAGGGCGTAGGGCGAGTACCGACGCGAGATCGCCGACACCGGGTCGGACTGCGATCCATACTCGGCAAGGAAGTGCATGGCGGCGAGCATCCCGTTGTCGGCTCCCCAGAAATCACGGAAATAGTAATGAGCGGAGTGCTCTCCCCCGAAGATCGCACCGGTCGCCGCCATCTGGTCTTTGATCAGCGAATGGCCGACCTTGGTGCGCACCGGGATGCCGCCGGCGGCAGTGATCGATTCGGCCACGAACCGGGAGGTGATGAGGTTGTGCAGCACGAAGATATCGCCATCGGGCTGCTGCGCGCGAACCCGAGCAATCTCGCGCACCGCGACAACTGCTGCGACAGCTGAGGGAGTCACCGGCTGGCCTTTCTCATCGACGACGAAGCAGCGGTCTGCGTCACCGTCGAAGGCGAGTCCGAGGTCTGCGCCGTGCTCGACGACAGCTCCCTGCAGGTCGAGCAGGTTCTTCGGCTCGAGCGGGTTGGCTTCGTGGTTGGGAAATGTACCGTCGAGTTCGAAATAGAGCGGCAC
>JAYTRC010000083.1:0-4412 GCA_043746355.1 Lacisediminihabitans sp.
CTTCACCAGGCGGTCCCCGGCGTCCTGAACATCGGGCAGCGAGGAGAGGGCGTGCTCAATCTTGTCGTCGGAGACGTAGCTGGAGAGACCATCGGAACAGAGCAACCAGCGGTCACCCGGCACCACGTCGAACACCGTCGTGTCGATCTCGGGAGCGGAATCGATGTCGCCGAGCACTCGCATGAGCACCGACCGGCGCGGATGCACGGCCGCTTCCTCTTGGGTGATGCGCCCACTATCGACGAGACGCTGCACGAAGGTGTGGTCGGCGGTGATCTGCTTCAGCTTGCCGTCCCGCAGCAGGTAGATCCGGGAGTCGCCGATGTGGGCGATGGCGACCTGGGAGCCGGAGCGCAGCAGCGCACTGACCGTCGTGCCCATGCCGGTGAGTTCGGGGTGTTCGAATACCGTCTCCGCGAGCATCGTGTTGGCGGCGCTCAGCGCGGACTTCAGCGCGAATTCCGCGTCGGCGGCCGACGCGTACGGGCGGTCTGCCTCAATCACGCGTTTCAACGCGATCGCGGAGGCGACGTCTCCGCCGGCGTGGCCACCCATGCCGTCGGCCACCACGAAAAGCTGCGTTCCCGCGTAGCCGGAGTCCTGGTTGTTCGCCCGAACCTTTCCGACGTGGGACACGGCCGTGCTCTTAACCGATGTGGCCATTCACCTACCGCCGAAGTTCGAAGCTTGTCGTGCCGATGCGCACGGGAGTGTTGAGCGGAACCGGTGTGGGCAGGCTGACCCGCGTTCCATTGAGGAATGTGCCGTTGGTGGAGTCTAGATCCTGGATCACCCAGTCCTCGCTCCACAGCATGAGGCGCGCGTGATGGGTGGAGGTGTACTCATCGCGGACGACGAGGCCGCTCTCGTTCGAACGTCCGATCGTGAGGGGCTCCTTGCCGAGCGGCAACTCGAGTCCCTCCTTGGGGCCGGAGACGATCACGAGTCGCGTCGCGGCGGCTGAGGCTGAGGCTGACTGAACCGCGAACGCCTCGGTGGCGTCTGAGGCGGAGGAATGGCCGTAGGAAGGCGCGGCGGCACTCACCGGGGCGAGTTCCGCGGTGATGAACGGTTGCCTCGCTGCGGCTTCGGCGGGGAGTCGGTGCACACGCTGGCCGAACAGGTCGGTCCGCAACGCGTAGATGACCGTGAACACGAAGGCCCAGAGGATGAAGAGGAAGCCGAACCGGAGCAGGAGGAGCGTCAGTTCGCTCATCGGTGATCCCCGGTGCCATCGTCGCCCGGGAGGGAGTCGGAGAACTTGTCAGCCGATGCTGATTGGGCTAGCACCCGGAACACAATACGGGTTCTTCCGATGGTGATGACGGAATCCGGCGGGAGTGGCGCGCGATGCACGGGCACGCCATTGAGCTCCGACCCGTTCGTGGAGTCCAGGTCATTGACCTCGGCCCGGGTGCCATCCCAGAGGACTTCGACGTGCTTGCGGGAGATTCCGGTGTCCTCCACCGTGATGTCGGCGTCGCTGCCCCGGCCGATGATCGTGCGGGACTTGACGATTGGGTAGCGCTTGCCAGCGACATCCAGAACCGGGGTCCAGACGACGATGCCCTTGACGCTCTCGGAGTCGATGCCGAGCACTCCCTCGGTGAGCGCCGCGTCCGTGTCGAGGGTGATGCTGATGCCGCCCGAGAACTGGTAATGCTGCGCGGCGGCATGCTGTTGAACCAGTCGGCTGAGCTCGTCGATGAGGGTGGGGCCGACGGCGGTCATGTGCTCGAAGTCGCGGGGCGCGAGGCGCACTGTGAAGCGGTTCGGCACCAGGATCCGGTCGCGCGCGACGACGGTCGCCTTGGTGTCGAGCTCCCGTCGGAGGGCGGAGGTGATCTCGATCGGCTGCAGCCCAGACTTGAAGGTCCTGGCAAACGCGCCATTGACGGCGCGCTCCAAACCCTTCTCAAAGCTGTCCAGCAGGCCCAATGGTCTCCCTCGTCACTCACATGTCTAACTAGGTCGATGTTAGCCGCCCGCCCTGAGGCACGGGCACGCGGGCGCTGGAGAGGATCACGGAACCCCGCGCACTCCGGCTCCTCGCTTGCTGTGCTAATCTCGCTGAGTCTGCGCGAGTGGCGAAATTGGCAGACGCGCACGGTTCAGGTCCGTGTGCCCGAAAGGGCATGGGGGTTCAAGTCCCCCCTCGCGCACAGTAGGAAAACGCCTCCTGACCAGGGATTTTATGTTCCGGGTCAGGGGGCGTTTTCTGTTCATGTGCTGAGATATGTGCTAGGCCTCCCCGAGATGCGCTGCGAAGCGGTCTACTGCCGCTTTTTGCATCGTCGGGGTGACGTGGCTGTAGATGTTCATCGTGGTGGTGATCGTGGAGTGCCCGAGGCGTTCCTGCACGACCTTGGGGTGCTCGCCGAGTTCGAGGAGCAGGGTCGCGTGCGTGTGCCGTAGCCCTTTGAGAGTGACCCGTGTGAGGCCGTCGATCTTCGCTGTCGCCCAGGTAAGTCGTCTGCTCCAGCGGTCGGTGATGGCGTCGGGTACCCGGATCTCACCCTCGTCATTGCCGAACACGTAGGCGTCTGCGCGGGCGAGGCCGAGCGAGACCGCGCCGCGGGTTGCCTTGTGTGCCTTGAGCACGCGCAGGGTCTCGGTGTCGATATCGATGACGCGGGCGGTGCCGGTCTTCGTGGTCTTCGCCTTGTTGCGCTCGGTCACGTCGGCGGCGCGGCGGATGCTGATCCGCTGGGTCTGGACGTTGATGTCTCCCCACCGGAGCGCGAGGGCTTCGCTGCGCCGCATTCCGGTGTAGGCGATGGTGCGCCACAACGGGAACAGATCATCTTTGAGCACGTCGCGGTTCCAGGTGAGGAACGCCTGAAGCTGCGGGCCGGTCCAGGTGATGATCTCGGGTTTCTGCGCGCGGACCTCGCTCGACTTGGGTGCTTTGACGGTGCGCTTCTTCTTCGCCGGGTTCGTGACGATCAGATTGTCATCGAGCGCGGCGTCGAGGATCGCCCCGAGCGTGACATGGACCTTGTGCACGGTGTTCGCGGACAGGGGCTTGCCGTATCCGCGCTGGTCGCGTCTGCCTGACCTTTCCAGCTCCCGGTAGTGAGCCGCGATCCTGGTGGAAGTGAGCTTGTCGACGTGGATGGCACCGAGTGCCGGGGTGATGTGGTTGCGGATGATCTTCTTGTATCCCTCGATCGTGGAGTTCTCCAGCCGGAGTCCATTCACCCACTGATCGGCATACACCGCGATTGTCGGCACCGCGCCGTGGAACTTCTCGTTCTGCGCCTTCTTCTTGAGTGCGTCTGCGAGGGCTGCCTGTGCTTCTTCGAGGTTCTTGAACCCGCCGCGGGTGATACGCGCCTCGCCGAGTTCGGGTTTCTCGGGGTCTTTCAGGACGTAGATCTGGAACTTCCACCGTTGCCCCTTGCGGGTCGAGTAGTCACCGAGGGACCCAACGTGACGGGAGCGGGAACGGCGCTGCCGTTTTTCCCGCGCACCGCCCTCCGGTTCTGGTGGTGGGGTGGTCTTGCGTGGCATGGGCTTCTCCTTTTTGTTGCCTACTTGGGGTCGGGAACGGCCATTGGGTCGAGTTGCAGAAGCCTGGTGCCTGCTTGCTCCAGCCGGGCTCGTTGTGTGGCCAAGCGTTCCTCGTACACCTCTCTGGGGGTGATGCCGACCTGTCCTTGGTCATAGAGCGCGAGGAGGTCTTCGAAGCGTTTGATGTAGGAGGCGGCGTTGAACCGTTCCTCTTTCCAATACCGGATCAGATCGTCGTCGGTGAGCTTCACCCGCCCCGCAAGCCATGCCTGAATCTCCTCAGGAAGGAAATGCTCGGGCACCCCGGCGAGAGTGGTGGCATCGCCGGGCGGGGTGAGGAGCGCTGCCGGGGTGGTGCGGAGGATGTACGCGATGCCGGTGAGGTCGTCCACATCGACTCTGCGGTCACCGTTCTCGATCTTGCTGATCCCGGACGGTGAGATTTTCCGGCCCGCGTCGGTGAGTTTGGTGGACATGGTACGCAAGTCCATACCGATGGCCTGGCGGGCCGTGCGGATGTTCTGCGCGGCGTGAGCGTTCGTGATTCCTGACGGGTTGCCCCGCATTCGGTGTGTTTCCATATTGAGAACATACAGCGCGATACTTGACAATACAAGAGCGGGTGTCTACTGTGGAGAAACTCAACTTGATTTCGGTGGATGGGACGGTGCAGAGATGCGGCACAGCACACTCGACCTGGACGACCTCCGCAGCAAACGGAGCCTCGTCATCACCAGGCAAGAAGCCGCAGAAGCTCTCGGCGTCGATCCCCGCACCATCACCGTCAGTATCGAGGACGGCACGATCCCGTCCGTGAAACTCGGGCGGCGGACCGTGATCCCCCGCGAGAAGTTCCTCCGTCTCTTCGATGCTGACGAGGTGTGAATGTGTGCTCAGGC
>JAYTRC010000084.1:0-7177 GCA_043746355.1 Lacisediminihabitans sp.
CTCAAGGTCGCTCGGATCGCCGAGGAGGGTCGCGGGGGCCCGGTCCTGGCATGGTGGGCAGGCTCGGCCGCAGCTGAGGTGCATGAGGTCAACGACCAGGCCGTTCTCATGAACCGGGCATCCAGGCAGCGGAACTTGACCACGATGAGCCAGACAGGTTTTGATGATGAGGTCACCCACATCCTCTGCGGAACTATCTCGTCTCTCCACAGCGCCCCTGCTATTTCGGAGGTGCCCGCTGGGGTCGTGCCATTGTCGCAATGGTTTGAAGACCTGATCGGCGCCGACGCGGCACGGCTTCAGGCCGGGAGTGTGGCGCGAGCGGCAGCCATGGCGCGAGAGTTGCTGGAGGCCTCGGGCAGAGAGGCGCAGGTGGTTCTCCATGGGGACGTCCATCACGGCAATGTTCTTGATTTCGATGGCCGCTGGCTCGCCATCGACCCCAAGGGGCTGTTGGGTCACCGCGCCTTCGACTACGCCAATATCTTCTGCAACCCCGATGCAAACTCGGCATTGTCCAATTTTCACCGCCGCCTAGCGATCGTCAGTGAGCACTCAGGGCTCGACGTTGAAGCGGTGCGGTCGTGGGTCATCGCATGGTGCGCACTCTCGGTGACCTGGACCCACAACAGCGGTGGACAACCATGGACCGCGCACGCCATCTTGAGCGAGTTCGGTTAATATTTCACCGGTAGAACCTCCACTCGGAAACCCGACCTGCTGTGACTCCCCCGCAAGAGGAACGGTAAGTGCAACAGGTCTTGGCCACGCGACCCAACAACCGAGCGCACCCACCTTGCGTCAAGGAACTGCCTGATATCGAGATGTGCGCTGCACGGACCGCGAAGAGTGTCGTAGCGTAGGTGATATGACGATCTCGCTCGGATATCAGATTCCTAATTTCACCTATCCGGGCGGCGTCGAATCGCTGTTTGACACTGTCGCCGCTCAGGCGCGCGAAGCGGAGGCCAGCGGATTCGACACGGTTCTGGTGATGGACCACTTCTATCAGCTGCCCGGCATCGGTACACCCGATCAGCCGATGATGGAGGCCTACTCGACGCTGGCTGCCCTAGCGGTGTCGACTAGCACCATCCAGCTCTCCGCGCTAGTGACCGGCAACACGTACCGCAACCCGACCCTGCTCGCCAAGACCGTCACCACCCTCGATGTGATCAGCCACGGCCGTGCAATCCTCGGCATCGGAGCGGGCTGGTTCGAGCTCGAGCACGAACAGCTCGGTTTCGATTTCGATACCTTCACGGAGCGCTTCGAGAAGCTCGACGAAGCTCTGCAGATCATCCACCCCATGCTGCGTGACGAGCGGCCTGAGTTCACCGGTAAGTGGTACCGGGCGCACGGGGCGATGAACGTGCCACGGTTCCGCGAGAGTATCCCGATCATGCTGGGCGGGCAGGGCGAGCGCAAGACCTTTCGCCTGGCGGCGCGATACGCCGACCACATGAACATCATCTGCGCCATCGAAGACCTGCCGCACAAGCTGCGGGTTCTGAAGCAGCGCGCCGAAGAAATTGACCGCGATCCGTCGACGCTGAAGACGAGCTACCTCGCCAGCGCGGCGATCGTGGAGACTCAGACAGAGGCGGACGCTATTCTGCAGTCTCTACCAGAGGAGCGACGTAGCCGAGCCTTCGTTGGTACGGCGGCCACGGTTGCGGAGCGGGTTCAGACTGAGATCCTCGATGCGGGTGTTGACGGTGTGATCGTGAACGCCCCGCTCAACGGCCATGTGCCCGGTGTCGTGACGGCACTCGGCGAGGCACTCGCCCCGCTGCTGCGAGCGTAGCGCGCGACGCATAAGCCGCGCGCTGGTTAAGCTCACCTTCGTCGCGTTCGCTCAGCTGCATGCGGAAGGTTGCCGGATCGCGGGCGAGCCATGCCGAGCGGGTCGCTAATTACGCGAACCGCGCCACCGCCCGTGCCGCCGGCGTCACTCCACTCCACGTCGGAGTTCCGGGATATCGTGCCGCCTTGGACCTCGACGGCGACGGCGCAGCGTGCGCATGACTGGCGGAACGATGATGAGCACTTCCCGTCGCCGCATGAATATCTCGTCATCGAGTGCGCGACCGTTTACCGGACCTCAAACGGACACGTCCCTGAATTCTCAGACCTGCTCGTCGCGACTCAACGATGACGTCCCGTATGCCCCGCCCGGAAAGAATCCCGCGACGTCAAACGCTCCGACTGGCTCACCTCGCCCAGGGCGCGAAAGAGCCCCAACCGGCCCGTCATCCCACAACTGACTCGGATCCGTTGCGATACGCCCTCGCGCGTCGATCTCGTCCAGCACCACCAGTCGCGGAAGCACCTCGACCGGCACCCACCGCGCCGCCTCCCGTCGAACCGTCCGCGTCGCCCCCGGGGTGCACAAATACACGACCCGCGCCGTCCCTGACTCCCTCAGCCGGAAGGTGTGGCTGTTGAAGATCAACTGATACCGGGCCGGGGTCTTCGCAGTCAGCTCCACCTCCACAAAGTCGACTTGCTCTCCGCGCCGGGCGACACCGTCGGTCTGGTGTTCGAACAGGCTGATCGGCTTCCGATCCCGCTCCCACGAAAACCCATGGGTGAGATAGCGCGCGGACACTGCGGCGACGGTCAGCTCATGCCGGGTCATCTGCCCGAGCAGGTGGGGACGCTTCGCTCCGTTCCACCGCCGGGCGACCCACACGATGGAATCCCCCCGCAGGGAAATGCGCTCCCGCTCGAGCAGACCCATCTCGACCAGCCGGGCGACCCACTGCCGCACCCGCCGCTCGCTCACCGGCTCCGACGCCCCGGCCAGACCCGCCAGCGCAAACCGCAAGGCACCCATGTCCGCGATCCGCACCACCGATAGCCAGGCCAGCATCGCCTCATCCCGCTCCGTCATCTGCACCGCCCGACCGCCTTCCTTCCTGCAGACAGCCAGCCACCACCCCCTGACATTCCTTACCCCTTGTGCCCTTGTCCCACCGCCAACCCTTTACTCCCCGACCCCACATTCGTAGCTTGCGGAGGGTGTGGGGTCGGGAAGCGAGCTCGCTCGGGGATGGCGGTGGGACAAGGGCAAAACACCCCACACCTATTCGTTTGCCTATTCGCCGCCGCGGTAGAAGCGAACGAATAGCCGGTCATCCGATCGGTGGATACTTGGCTGCCGCCCACGCTGCCCAGTCGCGCGCGACTTGGATGCGGTCACCGGATACTCCGCTGGGGTCGAGCAGCTCAACTCGCGCCCTGAGGGTCTCTGCATCGACAAGCCCCGCTTCGAGGAGCGAACCCACGAAGGTCAGATCCTTCTCCCGATTTGCGAGGATCTTGGCCGCGCACAGATCGTGCGGTTCGAGGCACAGCCCAATGCTGTTGGCCATGCCGGCCGGTTTCACGGCAACGAGCCGACTCTGCCATCCCTCGGGCAGATTCGCGGTTCGTCGGCCCACGCCCTGGATATAGAAACCATGGTCCGCGTGAAACTGTGACATCTCGCCAATCTGTCCGTCGAGAAGCGTCGCAAGACTCTCGGAGGCGTCGTCCTCGATGGGCGCGATGTCGACTTCGTTGGAAAGTGTCGCCTCCACGGGTAGCTCGTCCTCGTTGTAGCTGCCCAGGATGGACTGGCTGCCGATGATGTACACGCCGTCTTGGCGCACGATTGCGGTCGCGGCCTCGATCGCGACCTCGAGTTCCGACCGTTTCATGCCGTCGCCCTCCTGATCGCTTCGAGCCGTTCCTGCTGAGTCAGCACTCCCAGGAACGGCGTGTTTTGGCGCATCTCCGCAGCATGCTCATCTGTGCCCAGCAGTACGTCCACGAGCGGGCCGAGCGGGCCGGTCGAGAGGGCGAGCCATTCATCGAGCCAGGCATTCACGAGCGGTCCACGGACGTGACCCCGGATCTTCTCGATGCCGACAGGGATCACAGACCGCACGGCATCGGGCGTGTCGATGAGCTTGCGGGCGATGGCTCGGTGGAGTTCAAACGAGACCCGGTCCTCGCGCCGTTCCATCGGTGCCGGTTCGTACGGGAGTCCCTCGCCGCCGATCGAGCGGCTCTCGGTGACGAGCTCTTCCCCCAGCGCCATCAGGGCGCGCTGCAGGGTGTCGACCTGAATGGTTCGATTGACCTCGGAACGCTCCCATTGGGAGACGGCGCCGGGGGTGACGTTCATGCGGCGAGCGAGTTCGCGCACGCCGATGCCCTTCGCCGTGCGGACTCGCCGAATCGTGCTCTGCCCACCGGCGGCTGGTCCCGCTCTCGTTGCCATGATTCACTCCTGTATAGCCACAACTATACAATGCCTTCTGGGTCTGCGTCGGTGGTTCACCGTAACTTGTATCCGAACCGGCCGACACCTGACTCTGACCTTGGCCGAACGATCGCCTTGGAGCAGCGATGGGATCAATCACCTCGTACGACACCGCCTCGGGCAAGCGCTACCGGGTTCGCTATCGCAAGCCGGATCGTTCGCAGACCGACAAGCGCGGGTTCCGGACCAAGCATGCCGCCGAACTCTTCCTCGCGTCGGTGGAGGTCAGCAAGGCTCGCGGCGAATACATCGACGCCGCCGCAGCGAGGGCGACTATCGGCGAGCTCGGCGCGACGTGGCTCAGGTCGCAGACCCACCTCAAGCCGTCATCGCGCGATGCGATCGACATCGCCTGGCGTCTGTTCGTGGAGCCCAGGTGGGGAGACACGCCAGTGGGCGAGATCCGGCACAGCGAGGTGCAGACGTGGGTGTCGCAATTGGGTACCGGCAACGCCACGACGGCGCACGGCGCCGGGCCACGAAGCGCAACGGTCGTCATCCGCGCCTACGGCATCCTGGCCGCGATTCTGGATGTCGCAACCCGGGATCGTCGCGTCTCGTCGAACCCCGCCCGCGGTGTCTCCCTCCCCCGCAAGAAGAAGAAGCCGCACGTGTATCTCACGCATGACCGCAGGAGCCTGCTGGCCGAGCACTCCGGCGACAAGAGCACGCTCGTGCTGACCCTCGCGTACACCGGGCTCCGCTGGGGCGAGGCGGTCGGCCTGCGAGTGAAGGACCTCAACACGCTGCGCCGGCGGCTCGAGGTGCGCGAGAACGCGGTGCGCGTCGGGGGCGTCATCGTCGTCGGCACACCCAAGACGCATGCCACCCGGTCGGTGCCCTTTCCCGAGCTGCTCACGTTCCATCTCGCCGAAACGGCGGAGGGCAAGTCACGCGAGCAGCTGCTGTTCGGCGACGGATCGGTGCACGTTGCCAGCCCGTCGGCTCACGACGGATGGTTCGTGGCGGCAGTGCGAGCCGCGCAGGCGGTCGACCCCGGCTTCCCTCGGGTCACCCCGCACGACCTGCGGCACACCGCCGCGAGCCTCGCGATCAGCGCCGGCGCGAACGTGAAAGCGGTGCAGCGGATGCTCGGGCACGCCTCCGCAGCCATGACTCTCGACACCTACGCCGACCTCTTCGACGATGATCTCGACGGCGTCGCCGTCGCCCTGAATAACCACGCGATGAATTCAAATGTGGGCAAAATGTGGGCACGGAGCCCCGGCAGCGACGCCTGATACCCGATTTAGCCCCGGAATTCCGGGGTTCTCGACCCTCGAGCGAGGTGCCCCCACAGGGATTCGAACCCTGACTGGGACGATTTTAAGTCGTCTGCCTCTGCCGGTTGGGCTATGGGGGCGAGCTCTACCCAGTCTGGCAGGACGACGGCGGCCCGAGTGTTCCCCTTCGGGACGAATGTGCCCGGGCGGGCGGCATCAATCGTCCCAAAAGGGAGCAATCAGCGAGAGAAAGGCTGGGAGCTAGACGCGGGGACGCGAGGCGAACGTCTCGAACGCGACGCGGGGGGTCTCGCGGGCCTCGATCGAGACGATGTCGCGACCCAGCAGGAAGTTGAGCACCCAGCCGCTGAACACGCGGATCTTGCGCTCCCACGTGGGCATGGCGAGTCCGTGGTAGCCGCGGTGCATGAACCAGGCGGGGAGCCCGGTGATGCCGATCTTGCCGAACTGGAACGCCCCTTCGCCAAGACCGAGGCCCGCGACCGCGCCGAGGCCCTTGTGGAAGTACTGCCTCGGCAGTTCTCCCCGGAGGTTCCCGACGATGTTCTTCGACATGAGCTTGCCCTGGCGCACGGCGTGCTGGGCGTTCGGCACGCAGAATCCTCCGACGCCGGCGCCCGTGAGGTCGGGAACGGCCGAGACGTCGCCGGCGCCCCAGGCATCCTCCACCACACCGTCGTCGTTGATCACGCGGAGGTCCGCGCCGACGCGCAGGCGTCCGCGCTCTTCCAGGGGCAGGTCGGTATCGCGCAGCATCGGGCTGGCCATGACGCCCGCCGTCCAGACGATGAGGTCGGTCTCGAAGCTCTCACCCGTCGACAGCTCGATGACGCCGCCAACGGCGGAGGTCAGCTGGGTCTCGAGGTGGATGTGGGCGCCGCGCTGGGCGAGGTTCTTGATGACCCAGAGGCTGGTCTTGAGGGACACCTCGGGCATGATGCGGCCCATCGCCTCGATGAGGTGGAAGTGCGTGTCATCGAAGGTGATGGTGGGGTAGTACTGAAGCAGCGCGCTGGCGAGGCTGCGCATCTCGCCGAAGATCTCGATGCCGGCAAAGCCGCCACCGACGACGGTGAACGTGAGCAGGCGGTCGCGCTCGGGGCCGGCGGGCAGCAGCGCGGCCTTGTCGAAGTTGGTGAGGATGCGGTCGCGGATCGCGGTGGCCTCCTCGATGGTCTTGAGCCCGATCGCCTCGTCGGCGACGCCGGGGATCGGGAAGGTGCGCGACACGGCTCCGGCGGTAACGACGATGATGTCGTACTCGAACTCCCACGGCTCGCCGACCTCCGGCGTGATGGTGGCGGTCTTCGTGGCATGGCTGATGGCCGTGACCTTGGCCGTGATGACGGTGGTCTTCTCGAGGTGTCGACGGTGCGAGACCACCGCGTGACGCGGCTCGATCGACCCCGATGCGATCTCGGGGAGGAACGGCTGATAGGTCATGTAGGGGAGCGGATCAACAACGGTGACCTCGGCCTCACCCGGCCGCAGCGCACTCTCGAGCTTCAGGGCAGTATAGAAACCGGCGTAACCGCCGCCGACAATAAGGATTTTAGGCACGACGAACAGTCTATTACCTGCGCCGGGAGCCCCTGAACTCACGGAAAATGCTCCGTAGCAG
>JAYTRC010000085.1:0-2609 GCA_043746355.1 Lacisediminihabitans sp.
GAAGGTGCCCACGACTTACGGAGCGAATGAACGAATGGGTATGACCTCGATTCGGCAGATTCACTGGTGAGCGCAATGACACCTTGCGTTCCCACTTCCATTATCTCGTAGGCTTATGGAGTTATTTGCAACAAGCTCCCGTAGCTCAGGGGATAGAGCATCGGTTTCCTAAACCGTGAGCGCAGGTTCGAATCCTGCCGGGGGCACCGCCGCTGCAACATGGGGGTATAAGGGACAGGGCCTGTGTTCTTGTCGGTTCCGCGGACATACCCTCATACTCAGCCGTCCGGGGTCCTTAACGTGATGGGGGGGCAGTCCTCGTCCACGCCTGCGAGCGACTCCTCGAAGTGGAACCGGTTGGCGCGACTCGGATAGTTCGCTCGAACTTCGACCGGTCTTCCATCACCGAGAGGACCGGCCCGAAAAGCCGTGTTACTACACGACTCTGCAGACGGGCCCTGCTACCCATCCGCGTCGTCGAGAACGGTACTGGCGACGCGTGGCGAAACGTCCGTCACGAGCTCGATCGCATGCACGTCGTCACCATGGAGACCGGCGAAGGACGCGTGGCTCAGCGCACGACCACCACTCCCGGTCAAGCGAAGATTCTTCACTCGCTCGACGTCGCCGAGCCCGGCCGCTTCCTCGACTTCGAACTACCGACGCCGCTCGCGTAGTCTCTGGTCACAAGATTGTGTAGTAACACGACTCCCTAGACCCCTGGCGACCATTCTCCCAGGTCAACCGTCAATTCTAGGGTAGTCGTGTGCCCATCATCTCCGGAAGTCCGGACTGGCGCCGACGTCGAAATTACGTAAGTCGCAGGATATACGGGCTCTTTCTCGGCATGATTGTCCCTCCCATGGACAACCGTACGACACCGAAGCACCGAGATTACGTGCTTGTATGTGCTGGGGTACTTAGCCTTGCACTTCTCGATTGCGACGGAGTCGCGAAACCTGCCGCGGAGGCACTCGCCGGGCTCTTCACCGCGAGCGGCCATGTGTGGCTCCGCCTGACGGGCCACACGCTGTCTTCTACGGTCGGTCACCATCCTTAAGGCGCAACCGCCGTACCTTCAGCATTCGAGCGGATGCCGGCCCGGTAGATGGCGTGTGTGGCGACCGCCTCGCTGGGGGTGACACAGCCGAACCTGTCGCCCAGCTTGCCTTCCCTTTCGGCGAGAAAGACTGCCCACATTTGCAGGATTGAGTCAGAGAACCCAAACTCGAAGTTCAGGCCCGTGACGGTCGGCCAGACCGACTGGCTGCCAGCATCGATCTGTTGCCAGACCTGCTCCTTGCCGATGCCGGGCACCGTCGATACCGTGAAGACTTCAACGAGTTTGGGATTCTTGGTGCTGAATCGGACTCCGCCGTCAAGCCCGATCGCCTCGAACACCCAGGTGTTCTTCTGCCCAGGATCGATGCGCTTGGTTTCGATCGTGAGCGGGAAACGCACCCCGTCATGGTGTGCCCAATTGTGCAGCACCGCGTTGTCCCAGGTGTCGCAGTCGACCAGTGAATCGCCGGGCCCGGGGCGCCGGGTGACGACATTCTGCAGCATGCCGTACACACTTTCTGGCTTCCACCCCAAGCGCAATGGTACATGCCAGGTGTGTAGCCCAAGGTCGTTGAGCACGCCGGCCTCGCCGCAGAATTCGTTCTGACGTTTCCAGCCGATCGGCTTAGTGATGTCGACATCGCTGGCGTGCAAGAAGCTGTTGCGTGCTTCAACGATCGTGCCGAGGGCACCGCTGCGCACATAGTTGATGGCCATCTGGGCGCCGGGAAAGAAAGGCATCTCACTTGAGCAGCGCACGAAGCTCTCGGGATGCGCTAGCGCCGCCGCAAGGATCCCCTGCGCTGCCGATTCATTGATTCCGAAGGGTTTCTCTGCGAGCAGGCTTTTGCCGGCAGAGATGACATCTGTGTAGATGCGCTCGTGCAGGTCGTGCCGCACGGCAACGTACACGACGTCGATCGTGGGGTCGGCGAGCAGTGCTTGGTAGTCGGTCACCTTGGTGGTGACGGTGTCAATCTCGTCAAACCAGGTGAGCGTGGCAGGGTTGATGTCACACACTGCGGTTAGCTTGGGACGAACGGGGTGGTCGATGAGGGCGGGCCAGCGCTGGATGGCCGCCGCAATCTCACGCCCCATGAGGCCGGCACCGATGATGGCGATGTTGACGTTGGTCGGACTCATCCCGCACTCTCCTTAAGAATCGCCAGTGCGGCGTCCACGCTCGCACCATCGTGCAGCACGGCCATCAGCGCCGAGATGATACCTGCGGGCTTCGGGTGCTGAATCACATTCCGGCCGTAGACAATTCCGCTGGCTCCTTGGTCGAGCACCGCGACGGTCCTCTCAAGCAGCGTTCGGTCGTCGACCCTGCCTCCCCCGCGTACGAGCACCGGCACGTTGCCGGCGACCTTGATGACCTTCGCGTAGTCGGCAATATTGTCTGTCGGATCCGCTTTGATCAGGTCGGCCCCGAGTTCCTTCGCCTGACGTACAAGGGTCACGATCCTATCGGTATCGCCATCGACCATGTACCCGCCTCCGGTCTTGGCGTTGTCCTGCATGACCAGAGGCTCGATCATGAGTGG
>JAYTRC010000086.1:0-3808 GCA_043746355.1 Lacisediminihabitans sp.
CTGAAAGCCGCGCAGAAGGCGCATGCCGCGTCGGCGACGCTGCTGATCTCGCCACGGGGTATGGCACATTTCGTGGGGTGCCCTCACAAGGGCGACGACAACGATTTTAACCTATGGGCGGAACTCGATACTCCCTCGGCGTGGTTCCGCCTCGGCAATGGGGAAAAGCTTCCGGCGACTGCGGGTGCCCGGGACGACATCGTCGCCACGTTGCGGTGCAGCGACTGCGTCGAGCACGGTCCGTGGTCGTGACCGAGCGCCCGGCCGACGACGCTTGGATGCAGCCGCCCGAGCGGCCTGGTCTGACTGGCGGCGAGCCTTCTGTTGGCGTGGACGATGCGTCGGTGACGGACCTTTGGCGGTTCGCGATGTCGGATCTCCGGATGAACAACACGCGCGGGTATCTCGCCGAGTTCCTCGTGGCCAAGGCGATTGGACTGGGTGAAGTGCGACGCGTCGAGTGGGACGCCTATGACCTGCTCATCGATGAGTGGATCCGGGTCGAAGTGAAGTCGTCGGCGTACCTGCAGATGTGGCCGCAGTGGCGGCTGTCGCGGATCGAGTTCTCGGGGCTTCGCGGCACAAGATACGACGTCTACCACGGCGACGACCCGGGCGGGCGGCAGTTCAACGCGCACGTATACGTGTTCGGCGTGCAAACCGCGATCGACCACAACGCCTACGAGCCGCGCGACATCAGCCAGTGGGAGTTCTACGTGCTCAGTAAAAGTGATCTCGAGCAGGGCCAGGTAGGTCAGAGCCTCGGGCTCGAGACCCTCCAACGTTTATCGGGTGGCAGGACCTCATGGGAGGACCTGCGGAGTCGGGTGCTCGCGAAGTCGGACGGGCAGACGGTCAACAGCGAACCCTGGTGGTAACGGTCCAGGAGCCAAACAGCAGCGGGGCGATCGCCTTGTGCGACACCCCATCGCCGGCGTTGTAGGTGTCGCGCAACCGATGGGAGGCGAATTCGGGGTGCTGGTAACGGTGCTGTCACGAGCCCCAATCCGTGGAGTCCTGCGACAGTGTTCGGGCCGCACCGGGTTTGCTGGTGTGTTGGACAGCGCGATAGAGGATCGACCTGGAGAACCACTCGTGGAGTGGAGTGGTTTCCCCGGTTCTGAGCATCGGATTGTCGACGTGATCGGCCATCTCTAATCCTCGATCCACCGATGTCCTTCGGGTCTTGGTAGTAACGGAACTGGATTGAACGCTAAACGCTGATGGAGTCAGGCTGCGGTGGTTCCATCGGCGGCGCGGTGTTCACATTGTCGACACTCTCCACCGGGGGTCGCGGGAGAGAGTACAGTTGCCCGTCGTGTTGCGAACCATGCTTTCGGCCAAGATTCATCGGGCCACAGTGACCCAGTCCGATCTCCACTATGTGGGTTCGATCACGATCGATCAGGAACTGCTCGACGCCGCGGCGATCCTGCCCGGCGAGAGGGTTTCTGTTGTTGACGTGACCAATGGTGCGCGGCTCGAGACCTACACGATCGCCGGCAAACCTGGCAGCGGCGTCGTCGGAATTAACGGGGCGGCCGCGCACCTGGTACACGTCGGCGACGTTGTCATCATTATCGCGTACGGGATGCTGACGAGGGCAGAGGCACTCGAATTTCAACCCAGGGTTGTTCACGTTGACGAGGCAAACCGCATCGTCGAGATCGGCGCGGACGCGGCATCCGCCGTGGTCGATGGATTGCAGCCTTCGCCGCACGCGCTCTAGCTGGGTACCGTGCGGGTCGGCTCGAAGTAAAGGTCCGAGTGCAGCCGACAGCCAGGGTTGAATAGCGCTCCGCACGATGGGCACCCATCCGCCATCAGGTAGGCCTCGATGCTGAGCTCGGTCTTGCAGACCCCGCACAGAATGGCGCGCTCCCCGCGAGCCGCGACGGGCCACTGCTGTGCCGGATGATCGGCCTCCTGCTCGTGGCACAGGTAGCAGGGGTAGAAGCGCCCGCAGCAAGCGAATCTGAGGGCAACGACATCCAGCTCGCCGGCGTAGTGGATGCACCGGGTCTGGTCATCCACCTTGGCGCCGTGGACGATCACCGCACGCCCCGGGCAGTGAGGGCATCCGCCACATCGTCGGCGTGCTTGAGCGACAGCACCAGGAGCGGTACGACGAAGGTTGACAGGCGCGTTCGTGCACCGCGCGCACGCTGCGCCTCACGAATGGTGAGCGCGAAACCTCGGATCACGGGAATCGCCGTAATGGTGAGCGCGAACAGCAGTCCGATCGAGGCCGGGTCAACCCTGAATCGGCGCAATGGCCCGAGTGCGCGTTCGACCGCGTCCAGCAGGTCGGGCACGCGCGTGGTCAGCGTGACGAGCGCGGCGAGCAGGATGACGGCCACCACACGGCTGGTAGCTGTCACGGCCGCAAGTGGGGCCAGCAGAATGAGCTGCGGGATCAGCATGACGATGGCCACCCACCGGATGATGTACAGCTGGCGACCGAACTCCCGGACCCCGACCCGCGACAGGCTGTACGCGAGGGCGACGAGCGCGCACATCGCCACGATGGTCCACACCGACACCGGCAGCAGCGAAAGCAACAGCGCGACCGCCGCGAACACGAGCACCTTGGGACCGGCGGCCATCCTGTGCAACGGGCTCGTTCCCGGGCGATACAGCGAAATCATTCGTAGTCGCTCTCATAGTGCTCGATGACCTGGCGTGGTTCGCCACATTCGACTATTCCACCGTCCTCGAATCGAACCACCACGTCGCACCGGGCGGCCAGGCGCATGTCGTGTGTCACGAGCACCAGCTGTTGTTCGGCTTCCTCGAGCAGGTGATCGGCGACGCGTCGAGTGTTGGCCGCGTCGAGCAGTGCAGTCGGTTCGTCGACAACGAGCAACTCTGGCTCTGTGATCGCGATAGCACTGAGCGCGAGCAGCTGCTTTTGTCCCCCGGAAAGTCCATGCGCTGGGGCATCCGCGTGCGCTGCCAGTCCGTATTTGTGCAGGGTCGCCGCGACCCGTTCGGCAATTTCGGCGCGCGTCAGCTTTCGACCGCGTAGCGAGAACGCCACATCCTCAGCAACCGTCGGCATCACGATTTGCACATCGGGATTGCTGAACATGAAGCCCACCCGGCTGCGGAGCTCTCTCGCCTGATGCACCGGGTCAAGGCCGAGCACCCGCACCGTGCCCGTAGTGGGTATGACGAGGCCGTTGAGCAAGCGCGCAAAGGTGGACTTTCCCGAACCGTTCGAACCGATAACGGCGATGCGTCGCTGGTCCAGCTCGATCGACACATCGCGCAGCGCAGTTCGACCGGCGAAATCCACCGACACGTCCTCAAATCGGATGCTGTGCTCTGTCTCTATCGCACCGCCGTGGTTTATCGCGCCCGCGCACACCGCACTGGTCACGCGGTGTGCGGAGTGCGTTCGAAGGCCTTTGGATATGCGCGCCACAGGGCAAGCGTAACGACGGTCGCGATGATCACCTTGACAATGTCACCCGGCAGGAACACGACGTTGCCGACGGCGGTCGCCCAGAGGGGAGTGTGAGCCACCAGGGCGTACACGGGGATCCCCAAGGCGTATACGACACCGATTCCGCCGGCGACGAGAGCCAGGGCCGTGCGCCACAAGCTCGGCTTCTGCGCGCCGGCTCGTGCGATCAGTCCGATGACGAAGGCACCGAGAATCCAGCCGAAGAGGTAGCCGGCGGTCGGACCGTAGAAGACTGCGAGCCCGCCGTGGCCGCCCGACAGCAACGGCAGTCCGACGGCGACAAGTGCCTCAAAGACGATCACGGCCGCGGCCCCTCGCCAGGCACCCAGGATGGCACCG
>JAYTRC010000087.1:0-4054 GCA_043746355.1 Lacisediminihabitans sp.
CGCGGCGCGAGCTCCGGGCTCGAGGCGCAACGCTGGATCAACGCGATGGAGCAGTTCTTCGTCGTCGCTCTGATTGACGACGATGCAACTCGCCTCGGACGCGCGGGCGCGCTGCTGCAGGGCCCGGCGATGCTCTGGTGGCAAGGCGAAATGCGACGACTCGCCAACGACGCCAACAAGATCAGCACGTGGGCACAGTTCTCTGCCGTGCTGCGGAAGCGCTACCAGCCAGTCGATACGCAGCAGTGGGCTCGCCAGCAGCTTCAGTCGCTCACGGCGCGCAAGTCGCTGCAGGTCACGTCGTACACGGACCGCTTCCTGGAGATCGTGTCGCTGCTGCCCGCGATGGACGAGGGCGACCGAGTCTTCACGTATCGTCTCGGTCTGCCGAGCGCAGCACGCGACGCTCTCGCAACGAAGGAATTCTCCACACTCGAGGAGATCACGCACAAAGCGCTGGTGTGGGAGGCCGCACGCGGCCCACAGAACAACCCGGCACCAGTGGGCTCGAGCAGCTCGTCGCGTGGACCGCTTCTGCAGACCCAGCTCAACAGCGTGGACTCTTTCGACGGAGAATGCGAGGAGCGACTGTCATCGAGTCCCGACGACGCCAGCGCAGCCATTCTCGCGCATCTGTCGCGCATGGACGCGCGCATCACGCAGCTGGCAAGCAACGCTGGCCCCCGCAAAGGCGACAGCCAGCAACGCAAGGGTGGCAATCAACGCGGCCCCAGTCGCCATCAAGGCAGAACGCCAGGCCTCTCCGACGAGCTGGCCCAAGCGCGCATCAAGGCGCAACTCTGTATTCACTGCGGACAGAAGGGCCACATGAAGCGCGACTGCAGCAACGCAGCGGACATCGTCACCCTGCCAACAAACTAGCGGGCCCGGCCTGGGGCGGTAGCGCCTCTCTGCGCTGCGAGAACCGCTTCCGGGCACTCGACGGGCTCGACGACCTTCATCTCTCGCACTGTACTATCGTATCTTCTCCTTCTTACTCACACCCTCCGCATGCCTCCACCTCTCCTCCCATTTCTCACGCGGTCCGTAGTCCGCCACGCAGCATCGCGCTGCCCATCGCCTCCCAAGGCTCCTCCGCGGTCCGTACCCCGCAACAACGCAGCATCGCGCTGCCCATTAACGCGGTCCGTAGCCCGCCACGCAGCATCGAGCTGCCCCTCAACGCGGTCCGTATCCCGCCACGCAGCATCGAGCTGCCCATCGCCATCCCTAGCCCCGCCGCGTCTCGGCGCGGCCTACGTCTCGTCCCGGCCACGACGATCCCCTCCGCGCGGCGCGTATCACCGCCGGCCTCAGTGTCCGCCTTCCGTTCACTCCTCCCTCAGGGCGCTCCGACAGCCACCCCTCCCTCGACAACGGTCGAGGTCTTCAGCCTGACGCTGCCTCCCTCTCAACTTCTGCGGGTCACCGGTACCCTGCACGGATTCGCTGCTACGTTCCTCATCGACTGCGGGGCGTCGAACGATTTCGTGTCGACGACTTTCGTGAAGCGCCATTCGTTGGCGCTGGCCCCTACGAATCGCTCAGTACGTGGCTACGACGGCGCCGCCACGCCCTCCACGGGCATCCTCACGACGGCTGTCTTCCTCGCCTCCGATCAAGGCCACCTGCTCGATTCTCTACGCGATCAGCGGCCTTTCACAGCAGCTTCTCTCCACGGCGAGGACGCCATCCTCGGGCTGCCCTGGCTGCGAAGCACCAATCCCGACATCGATTGGAGCGCAGGCGCGATCCGCATCAAGCACGCCTCGCAGACGCACACGCTTACCCCGGCGCCGCTCCCGCCACCACCGACACCCCAACCGACGGGCACAGGCGCCAACGCCGCACGCGCACTGACAGCCTACCTGCAGCGCCTCTACACCGACGACGGGGCGGACCCCGCCGCCGACGGGCGGCTCCTCGCCGCGCTTCGTGACTCTCCGCGTGAGGCCACGTTGGCGGTCACGTCAGCGATCGACGCGACGCTCGAGTCGCTTCGCGCAACGGCGTTTGCCACACATGCAGATGTCTTTCCGGACGACTTACCCGCCGGGTTGCCGCCATCGCGGGCGGTGGATCACCGGATCGAGCTCAAGCCGGGTTCGCGACCGCCCGCAGGACGCCCAGTGCGCTACAGCCGTGGCGACGATGCCGGCGTTGCGGCGTTCGTCGAAGAGAACCTCGCGAAAGGTTTCATCAAGGCCAGCCAGTCCGAGTACAGCGCCATGCCTTTCCAAGTGTCCAAGAAGGGCACCACGGAGCGTCGCACCGTCGTCGACTACCGCGCGCTCAACGCGCAGACCGTCAAAAGCAGCTACCCACTTCCGCGCATGGACGAGCTGTTCGATCGACTGCAGGGCGCCAAGTACTTCAGCAAGCTTGATCTCCGCACGGGGTTCCATCAGATCCGCATCGTGCCGGAGGACACACACAAGACGGCGTTCCGCACCTCGCGCGGTCTGTTCGAATACCTCGTGCTCGCGATGGGTCTCTGCAACGCGCCCGGCACATTCATGCAGCTCATGAACGACACATTCGCCGATGTGCTCAACAAATTCGTGCTGGTTTTCCTGGATGACATTCTCATCTACAGCGACACGCTCGAGGAACATCAACGCCACGTCGAGCTCGTGCTCCAGCGCCTCCGCCGGGAGAAGCTGTACGCAAAACGCTCCAAGTGCGCGCTCTTTCAGCGCGAGGTCGAATTCCTCGGGCACTACGTCGGCGTTGATGGGGTGCGCGTCATGGAAGACAAGCTGCAGGCAGTCACGGACTGGCCTGTTCCCTCCTGCGTGCGCGACGTGCGCGCCTTCCTCGGTCTCACGGGCTTCTATCGCCGCTTCATACGCGGGTACAGCCAGACTGCGCTCCCCCTCACGGCCCTGACTCGCACCGTCACGGGCGCGCCGTTCAGCTGGGGCACCGCGCAACAGATCGCATTCGTCGAACTCAAGCGATTGCTGCAGAACGCTCCTATCCTCCACCTTCCCGACCCCGCTCTGCCCTACGTGCTGCACACAGATGCTTCCGGATTCGCTGTCGGCGCCGTGCTGCAGCAGGATCAAGGCGCCGGCTTGCAGCCTATCGCCTTCATGTCCAAGAAGATGAGCGACGCCGAGACTCGCTACCCAGTCCACGAGCAGGAACTGCTGGCAATCGTGTCAGCACTCAGCGGATGGTCGCACTACCTCGACGGCGCAGTCGGCGTCCGCGTGCTGACCGATCACAAGTCACTCGTGTACTTTCAAACACAACCCATGCTGTCCGGCCGGCAAGCGCGCTGGCTGGAGACGCTCTCCCGATTCGCGTTTGACATCGAATATGTCAAGGGCGCCACCAACGTGGTGGCCGACGCACTCTCGCGCCGCGCGGATTTGCACGATCCGGCGGGCTCCGCGCCGCTCGATCGTCCGCTGCAGTTTGTCGACCCGGGCACAACCAGCGTCAGTCTCGCACACTGCCACATCTTCACGCACACTTCGGAGACGCTCACAGCCGAACTGGCTGCCGTCACAGCCGCGCAGTCCGACCGACAGTCAGTCTTGCGCACAGCGCGCGAACGCGCCAGCGCCATCGACGCAGCAACGCGCTGCATCCAGCCGACACCGGATCGGCCGGAAGCCAACGCAGCGGGCGCGCGCATCACGCCCACTCAACGCTGCACAGCCAACAACAAGCGGGGCGTCCAGTGCGGCGCACGCACCACGAAGGGTCAATATTGTTGGACGCATCTCCGTCAGCTAGCACAGCTGCGCATCAAGGCATCCGGAGTGCCGCTGGCCGGCATGGGACTGTTTGCCACGCGCGACTTCGCGGCCGGTGAGCACCTCGCGGACTACACAGGGGACTACCTCATCCCGCATCGCGACAACGTCGGCGGACCATACGCACTTCAGATCAAGCGCTCGCTGCTTATCGACGCAGCCCGCACCAACACCGGTGCTGGCCGATGGGCGAACGACCCACGCGGCAGCGCTCACGATCCAAACGCCTCATTTGTGCTAAACACGGCACGACAGACCGGACGTCTCAAAGCCTCGAAGGCCATCAA
>JAYTRC010000088.1:0-46878 GCA_043746355.1 Lacisediminihabitans sp.
GCCCCGGTCTTCGGACCGGGGCCCCTCTTCGTGAGTGCCGTTAAACCTCATGACTCCCTCGCGGCGGGGGAAGCGACTCGCGGACTGAGTAGGTACGCCGTCCTCGAGTCGCTTTCCCCGCCGCGGAAGTGTGGAAGGTTCGAAGTACTACCCGCCGACCACCGGAGTGCTGACGGTCGCGGTGTGGTCGGTCGCGAGAGTGCCGAGGTAGAGCTCGATGACCTTCGGGTCGTTCATGAGCGAGCGCCCGGTTCCTGAGTACGCATCCTTGCCCTGGTCGAGTACGTAGCCGCGGTCACAGATCTGCAAGGCCCTGCGGGCGTTCTGCTCGACGATCATGACCGAGACACCTGCCCGGTTGATCTGGGCGACGTTGATGAACGTCTCGTCCTGGCGCACCGGTGACAGGCCGGCGCTCGGTTCGTCCAGCAGCAGCACTGCCGGATCCATCATCAGGGCTCGCGACATCGCTACCATCTGGCGCTCGCCACCCGACAGCGAGCCGGCGCGTTGCTTGAGGCGCTTGCCGAGCTCAGGAAACAGGTTGGAGACGAACGACAGGCGCTCCGAGAACAGTTTCGGCTTCAGGTAGACGCCCATCTCGAGATTCTCTTCGATGGTGAGGCTGGGAAAGACGTTGTTGTTCTGGGGTACGAAACCGACGCCGCGGGCGACGAGCTTGTCTGCCTTGAGACCGGCGATGTCGTCGCCGTTCAATAGAATTTTGCCGCTGCGCACATTGACCTGGCCAAAGATCGCCTTGAGGAGGGTCGACTTACCTGCGCCGTTCGGCCCGATGATTCCGACCAGTTCACCCTTCGCGACATAGACGTTGCAGCCGTTCAGGATGTTGACGCCCGGGATGTAGCCGGCCACGAGATCGGTCGTCTGCAGCACGATCTCTTCGCTGGCGGTGCGCGGGGTGACCTTCGGGTCAGACGTTACGTCACTTGCCATCGTGTGCCGCCTCTTCCTCAATCAACTCTTCTTCGATCTCGTGAGCGAGATGCGGATCAATGTCTTTCGCGACCTCGAGCTGCCCGGTGAGGCTGCCGAGGTCGGTGTCGTGATGAGCACCGAGGTACGCGTCGATGACTGCCGGGTCGTTCATCACCGTATCGGGGTAGCCCTCAGCGACGATGTTGCCCTCTGCCATCACGATCACCCAGTCTGCGATGGTGCGCACCATGTGCATGTCGTGCTCGACGAACAGCACTGTCATGCCCTCGGATTTGAGGTTCAGGATGTGGCCGAGCAACGACTGCGTCAGCGCCGGGTTTACGCCGGCCATGGGCTCGTCGAGCATCACGAGCTCCGGCTTGGTCATGAGTGCGCGGGCCATCTCGAGCAGCTTGCGCTGACCGCCCGAGAGGCTTGCGGCGTAGTCATCCGCCTTGCTATCGAGCTTGAAGCGAGCGAGCAACTCCATCGCCTGGTCGGTGATGTCGGATTCGCGCTTTTTCCACGTGCTCTTGAACAACGCACCGAAGAAGTGCTCGCCGCTTTGCTTCGTCGCACCGAGGCGCATGTTCTCGAGCACGCTCAGCAGGCCGAGGGCCTTCGTGAGTTGGAAGGTGCGCACCATTCCCTTACGGGCCACCTTGTAGGCGGGAACGCCGGCAAGATCCTGGCCGTCGAACACCCACTTTCCGGTGTCAGGGCGGTCGAAACCGGTGAGCAGGTTGAAGAAAGTCGTCTTGCCCGCACCGTTCGGTCCGATCAGCGCGGTGATCGCTCCTCGTGGAATCTCGACGTGCTGCACGTCGACGGCTGTCATGCCACCGAAGGTGCGCGTGACGTTGTCTGCGACGAGGATCGGATCGACCTTCGCGACGCCCGGGCCGGGCTCGCCCACCTGGAGGACTGGCTTGGAAGTGGTCTCGTTAGGCACTGAAGTAAGCCTCGCTCTTCTTTCCGAGGATTCCCTGTGGTCGGAAGACCACGATGAGAATCAGGGCGACCCCGACGATCACGAACCGGATCGGGCCTTGTTGCACTGAGGTGATGGGAAGCCAGTGGTAGGTCACCGCGAGGCTCAGCAAACCATCCGACAGTGACAGCACGATCCAGAAGATGATCGAGCCGATAATCGGACCCATGATGGTGGTCGCTCCACCGAGCAGCATGATCGTGAATAGAAAGAACGTCGTCTGGGTGCCGTAGTTGTCTGGCTGCAGCGAGGTCGGGACTATGTTGATGATCGCTGCCAGTGCGGCGAGGGTTCCGCCGAGCATCAGGGCCTGCATCTTGTACCAGTAGACGTTTTTGCCCAGCGCACGCACGGCATCCTCGTCTTCCCGGATTCCCTTGACGATGCGGCCCCAGGGGCTGCGCATAAGTCGGCTGACGAGCAGGGCGCAGAGAAGCGTGACCACCCAGCCCACGATGATGATCCAGACGTCGTCCTGGTTGTAGGTGAGCACCCCGAAGCCGTACCTGCCCACCGGTATCGGGTTTATCGCGTCAAACGTCGTTGACGAGCCGTTGATGCCGTCTGTGCCGCCCGTGACGTTGACGAGGGACGGCGTCTTGACCGTGTATCTCACTATCTCGGCCGCCGCGATGGTGACGATGCTGAGGTAGTCCGCTCGAAGGCGGAGCGTCGGGATGCCGAGGATGAACGCGAAGATAATCGCGCCGATGATGGCGGCGAGCACCGATGCCCACAGCGGCCATCCGAACTTCACCGTCGTGATAGCGAAGCCATAACCGCCGACAGCCATGAATCCGGCCTGGCCGAAGTTGACCAGACCCGTGAAGCCGAAGCAGACGGTGAGGCCGAGGGCCGCGAGCGCATACGCGATGGTCTGGGGGGAGATGATCTGGCCGAATGCGAGCCAAATGAAGCTGAGATCCATGAGTGCCTTCCCCTAGCCGATTCGTTCTCGTTTGCCGAAGATTCCCTGGGGTCTCACCAGGAGGATCAGGATCATCACGAGCAGCGCTGCGGCGTTCTGCAGGTTGGAGGGGATGATGAGGGTCGACAGGTTAACCAGCAGTCCGATGATGAGTGCGCCGACAAGTGCGCCGAAAGCTGTACCGAAGCCGCCGAGTGTGACAGACGCGAAGACGAGCAGCAGGATGCTCGCGCCGGTGTCCCAGCGAAGCGTCTGGTAGTACCCGATCAGCACACCCGACAGGCCTGCAAGTGCGCCCGACCCTGCCCAGACGATGCGGATGATCCGCTCGACGTTGATTCCGGATGCGGCGGCGAGCGCTTTGTTGTCTGACACCGCCCGCGTTGCCTTGCCGATCCTGGTCCTCAGCAGCACGAACGCCACGGCCAGCAGCAGCACCACGCAGAGCACGATGCTGATGAGGTCGGTCTGTTTGAAGTGCACTGGGCCGATCGTGAGGGCTGACGCGTTGTTCGACGACAGGATGAGCTGGTCTGAGCCGAAGATGAATTCGTAGAGGTAGCGCAGCGCCAGCGAGAGTCCGATGCTGACGATCATCAGCGGGATCAACCCGACCCCGCGTCGTCGAAGCGGTTTCCACAGCGCCAGATCCTGGACATATCCGAACACTCCACCGAGCACGAATGCACCGATGATCGCGAGGAAGATCGGCAGGTGCAGTACCTGGCTGAGCACGTAGCCCGTGAGGGCACCGAAGGTGACGAGCTCGCCGTGAGCGAAGTTGTTGAGGCCGGTCGTACCGTAAATGAGCGAGACACCGATGGAGGCGAGAGCCAGCAGCAGCCCGAAGATTATGCCGTTGGCGGTGAGGTTCGCGACGAGGGCGAAGTAGTCAACCTGGTTGCCGGAGTGGCCGGATGATGAGCCGCTGCCCGGGCTGGGGCTCGCCCCACCCGATCCGCTCGACGAGGCCGCAACGAGAAGGAAGTACGCGGGGTCCCCAGAATCATTGTTCGCCACAGGAATGTCGAGTGGGTTGATTGCCGGCTTGACCGTCTTGTCAGGCAGGCTGCTGGTGGTGAGGGTCACCTTGTAGTCGCCGGGCCGCGGAACCCCGACGAGCACCTTGCCGTCAGCGCCAGTGACAAAGGTCTGCGAGAAACTTTTAGGGCCAGTGACCTTGAGGCTCACATTGGCGACTGCGCTTTTGTCTGCAGCCACTCGCACCCAGACCTGGATGGTTTCGGGCGATGCGCTGGGCGTCGGAGTCGGCGTTGCTGCCTTCGCCCCACTCGCCGTGCCGAGAGCGAGGGCCCCAGCGGCCAGTAGTAAAGCCAGGATGCCGAGCAAGAGGCGAACCCCAATGGGGTTGCTTCTGAGCGCCTTCACCATTCAAACCTCCGGGAGCTGTGAGAGTGGCGCCCGCTGTGATGGCCGCTACGTCTGCACTGACGTTACTGATCGATTGTGTCCCCTGTGTTTCAAACAGGGCACCGTTCGGTCTCGCAATTATGTCCTTGGAATAGAGCTGGCGGTAACCCGTTAATATCGAATACCGCACTTTTACGCAGAATAGGGGAGTAATGGATCAGCCAGACCCATTCGGATTCATCGGACTCACCTACGACGACGTCATGTTGCTGCCGGGTCATACCGATGTAATTCCGAGCGAAGCTGACACCGCAACTCGCCTGAGCAGGCGGATCACGCTCAACGCACCCCTCCTCTCGTCTGCGATGGATACGGTCACAGAGTCACGCATGGCCATCGCGATCGCGCGCCAGGGCGGCATCGGCGTTCTGCACCGCAACCTCTCAATTGCAGACCAGGCGGAGCAGGTGGATCGGGTCAAGCGCTCGGAATCCGGCATGATCACCAACCCCGTGACGACCTACCCCGAGGCGACGGTCGCCGAGGTCGACGCGCTCTGCGGGCAGTTCCGTGTGTCGGGGCTTCCCGTAATCGACGCCGATGGTGTGCTGGTCGGAATCATCACCAACCGCGACATGCGGTTCGTCTCGCCCTTCGAGAAGTCGACAACGCTCGTGCGTGACGTCATGACGAAGGCGCCGCTCATCACCGCGCCGGAGGGCATCGACCCGGATGACGCCGTCGCGATCTTCGCGCAGCACAAGATCGAGAAGCTGCCGCTGGTCGATGCTTCCGGCCATCTCCGCGGCCTCATCACCGTCAAGGACTTCGACAAGTCTGAGAAGTATCCGACCGCCACAAAAGACGAATCAGGGCGCTTGCGGGTAGCAGCCGCCATCGGATTCTTCGGCGATGCCTGGGATCGGGCCATGACGCTGGTCTCGGCAGGCGTTGACGCGATAGTGGTCGATACGGCGAACGGTGATAGTGCCGGGGTCATCGACATCATCCGGCGGCTTAAGGGCGAGCCGCTGGCAGCACACGTCGACATCATCGGCGGCAACGTGGCGACCCGCGCTGGCGCCCAGGCACTGGTGGATGCCGGCGCAGACGCGATCAAGGTCGGCGTTGGTCCTGGCTCGATCTGCACCACGCGTGTCGTGGCCGGAGTCGGCGTGCCGCAGGTGACGGCCGTGTATGAGGCATCCCTGGCCGCTCGAGAGAGCAGCATCCCCGTCATTGCGGATGGCGGTCTCCAGTACTCGGGCGACATCGCGAAGGCGCTGGTCGCCGGTGCAGACACCGTGATGCTCGGCTCGCTTCTCGCCGGCTGCGATGAGAGCCCGGGCGACCTGGTGTTCGTCAACGGCAAGCAATACAAGAAGTACCGCGGCATGGGTTCACTCGGTGCGCTGCAGAGCCGCGGGGAGAAGACGTCATACTCGAAAGACCGCTACTTTCAGGCTGATGTGCCCTCAGACGACAAGCTGATCCCCGAAGGTATCGAAGGGCAGGTGCCGTATCGCGGGCCGCTCTCCGCGGTGGCATACCAGCTGCTCGGCGGCCTCCGCCAGTCGATGTTCTACACGGGAGCGCGCACGATCGACGAGCTCAAACTGAAGGGCAAGTTCGTGCGGATCACGGCCGCCGGGCTCAAGGAGTCGCACCCCCACGACATCCAGATGACGGTAGAGGCGCCGAACTACTCGCGCTAGTTCGCGCTCGCGGGCCAATACGCGCTCGTTCGCGCTCGCGGGCCAATACACGCTCGCGGCGGGAGTATCGCCTGGCGGACCGTGTAGCTACTCGGTCCGTGAGTCGTTGTCTCCTCCACGACCAGGAGGCGTCCACGATCGCTCCACAGAATGGTGTGGACGCCACCGGGGCAGCCGTGCATGCCCCACGCTCGTCCCATGGACTTCTCGGCACTCAGTGATGACGGTCTGATTCTCTTCAGCGACGTGAGTGGTCACGTTGACGGCAGTGTCGCTCTTCGACGTCAGGTCAGAAAGGGAAATCTCGTCTCGCTCCGCCGCGGGGCGTTTGTAGAGAGTCGAGTCTGGGCCCAAATGACCGCCAGAGAGCGCCATCTTCTTCGCGCACGGGCCGTTCTTGCCGCAACAGACCGGCCGGTTGCGCTGTGTGGGATAAGCGCAGCCGCAGCGTGGGGAATGCCCATCGCCGGACCGTGGCCGAGGGAAGTGTCGCTTCTCGACTCGTGGAAGGGCGGTGGACGTTCAGAGCCAGGTGTCAGGTGCACCTCAGCTGGCTACGCCTCAGCCAGGCGCGAAGTCCTGGACGGGCTTCCCGTCACCGACCTGGCCCGAACTGCTCTCGATGTGGCCCGTCGACACTCGTTCGCCGATGCTATCGGCTCGGTCGACTGGGCGCTCTGGCGCAAGAATCCGCGAGCGATCACGTCGGACGATCTTTTCGATGAGCTCGCTCTCCTCAACCCGAGGGTCGGGCGTCTGCACCTTGCACGAGTAGCAGGATTCGGCACATCTCTGTCTGACTCGTTCGGTGAATCAAAAACTCGAGCGGTCATCCACCTCCTCGGATTCGAGGCGCCTCGATTGCAGGCGCAGTTTCGCGATGACCACGGCCTGATCGAACCTGACTACCTGTGGGAGTCAGTCGGTCAGGCCGGTGAGTTCGATGGGAAAAGCAAGTACACGAGAAACGAATACACCGCCGGAAACCCTGGCGAGGTCGTATGGAAAGAGAAGAAACGCGAAGATCGACTGCGCCGTATGGTGCGAGGGGTCACTCGGATCATTGCTCCCGACGTGGAGAATCCCGCACGGCTGGTGGGATTGCTTCTCGCAGCCGGGGTGCCTCGCGGCGGGAAAAGAGGCTCGCGGACCGTTTAGCTAAACCGTCCGCGAGGCGATATAACCGCCGCGAGGCGATATAACCGCCGCGAGGCGAAACGAGGCGATGTGCCGCGCGCGCCCATCGACGCCGGAGTGGCCCAGCGCTGGCACAGCTCCAGGTGCGAGGGGCACGGGTAGAGTTGACGACGTGAGCGACGTTGAGATCGGCCGCGCCAAGCGGGCCCGCCGGGTATATGCCTTCGACGACATCGCGATCGTTCCCAACCGCCGAACGCGTGACCCGCAGGATGTCTCGGTCAGCTGGACGATCGACGCATACCACTTTGACATCCCCATCCTCGCGGCGCCGATGGACTCGGTGGTGTCGCCGGCCACGGCCATTCGGATGGGGCAGCTCGGCGGCCTCGGAGTGCTCGACCTCGAGGGCCTGTGGACGCGGTACGACGACCCGGAGCCCATGCTCGAAGAGATCCGTTCTCTGCCAGCCGCCGACGCGACGAAGCGGATGCAGGCCATCTACTCCGAGCCGGTAAAGCCCGAGCTCGTCACGGCCCGTCTCGCGGAGATCCGCGCGGCCGGAGTCACCGTCGCGGGCGCACTCTCGCCGCAGCGCACGCAGGAGCTGTACGAGACCGTCGTCGCCGCGGGCGTCGACCTGTTCGTCATCCGCGGCACGACCGTCAGCGCTGAGCACGTCTCCAAGAACCAGGAGCCGCTCAACCTGAAGAAGTTCATCTACGAGCTCGATGTTCCGGTGATCGTGGGCGGGGCGGCTGGCTACACTCCGGCGCTGCACCTCATGCGCACGGGTGCTGCGGGTGTTCTGGTCGGCTTCGGCGGTGGGGCAGCGAGTACGACGAGGGCGAGCCTCGGCATTCATGCTCCGATGGCGACTGCGATAGCGGATGTCGCGGGCGCGCGCCGCGACTACATGGACGAGTCTGGCGGCCGCTATGTGCACGTCATCGCCGACGGAGGTCTCGGCACCAGCGGAGACATCGCGAAGGCGTTCTCGGTGGGAGCGGATGCCGTCATGCTCGGTTCGACGCTGGCGCGCGCTACGGAGGCTCCGGGAGGCGGCTGGCACTGGGGCGCCGAAGCGCACCACAGCGAGCTTCCGCGAGGCAACCGGGTGGAGGTCGGGTCGCTTGCTCCACTGGAGCAGATCCTGTTCGGGCCGTCGACGGTTGCCGAGGGCACGGTCAACCTGGTCGGTGCCCTCAGGAGGAGCATGGCGACGACGGGGTACTCCGACCTGAAGGAATTCCAACGGGTCGAAGTGGTTGTCGCTCCGTACAACAAGTAACGACAAGTAGAGGGTCGAGCGCATGGCACAACTGAAGACAGTTACCCGTTCGTCGAAGCTCGGCCCGGTCGAGCGCGCTGAAGCCATCGCGGTTCTGAAAGACAAAGAACTGGACATCCTCGTAATCGGCGGTGGCATCGTCGGAACAGGGGCGGCACTGGATGCCGTTACCCGAGGCCTTCGAGTCGGGATGGTCGAGGGGCGCGACTGGGCCAGTGGCACGTCGAGTCGGTCGTCGAAACTGGTGCACGGTGGCATCCGCTACCTCGAGCAGCTTGACTTCAGGCTCGTGCGCGAAGCCCTCAAGGAGCGCGGCCTGTTGCTGCAGCGAATCGCGCCGCACCTGGTGAAGCCCGTACGTTTTCTTTATCCGCTCAATCACCGCATCTGGGAACGCCTGTATATCGGCGCAGGCATGATCCTGTACGACCTGCTCAGCTACTCGGGCGGGCGGCCGCCCGGCGTTCCGCATCACCGGCACCTGTCGAAGTCGCAGGTGATGCGCGCGGCGCCCAGCCTCGCCCACGACGCGATGATCGGCGGAATCACCTACTACGACGCGCAGGTCGATGACGCCCGCTACGTGGCGAACCTCGCGCGCACGGCATCCTTCTACGGTGCTCACGTCGCCAGCCGGGTGCGGGTGGAGGGTTTCGTCAAGGTCGGGCAGCGCGTGGTCGGCGTCGAGGCGCACGACCTGGAGACCGGCGAGCGGTTCGAGATCCGCGCGAAGCAGGTCGTCAACGCGACCGGGGTCTGGACGGATGACACCCAGTCGATGGTGGGCGAGCGTGGCCAGTTCAAGGTGCGGGCCTCGAAGGGCGTGCACCTGGTGGTGCCGCGTGACAGGTTCCAATCCAAGGTGGGGCTCATCCTCCGCACAGAGAAGAGCGTGCTGTTCGTCATCCCCTGGGGTCGCCACTGGCTGGTCGGCACGACAGACACCGACTGGCACCTCGACAAGGCACACCCGGCGGCGACCGCTGCCGATATCGACTACATCCTCGATCACGTGAACAAGGTGCTCGCTGTGCCGCTGACGAGGGATGACGTCGAGGGCGTGTACGCCGGACTCCGTCCGTTGCTCGCCGGTGAGTCTGAGGAGACCTCGAAGCTGAGCCGCGAGCACCTCGTCGCCCACAGCGTGCCCGGACTGGTCGTGATCGCCGGGGGCAAGTGGACGACATACCGAATCATGGCAAAGGATGCCGTGGACGAAGCGGTCGCCTCGATGGACGGCAAAATTCCCGCGAGTGTCACCGAGGAGATCAGCCTGCTCGGCGCAGAGGGATACCGGGCGGCGTGGAACAAGCGGGCCAGGATTGCACGTGCATTCGGGGTGCACAAGGTGCGCATGGAGCACTTTCTCAACCGCTACGGCGTGCTGACGGATGAGGTGCTCGACCTCATCCGCGAGACACCGTCCCTCGGCAATCCGCTGCCCGGTGCCGACGATTACGTCGAAGCCGAGGTCGTCTATGCCGCCCGTTTCGAGAGTGCGCTGCACCTCGAAGATGTGCTCGCCCGACGCACACGCATCTCCATCGAGGCGTGGGATCGAGGGGTCTCGGCAGCTCCGGTCGCCGCCCGACTGATGGGCGCCGAACTGGGTTGGGATGCCGCCCGCATCGAGTTGGAGACCGAGACGTACCTGCAACGGGTCGCAGCCGAGCGAGCGAGCCAGCTTGAGCCTGACGACGCCTCCGCAGACCGAGTGCGTCTCGAAGCGCCCGACATCATCACGTCGCACTGAGATCGCTGAGCCGCGGGCGAACACCGACAGGGCTCAACCGACCCCCGGTTAGACTGGTATCAGAGCGAAGGAGTCGCTAATGGTCGACGTGCGACGGGTCAAACTTCCCGGGGTCGGGGTGCTGCACACTTTCGTGACGGCAGACGGCGGTAAGGCCGGAGTGATCACTCACCGCTCGGGCTATAGCGACCTCATCACCTTTGCCGATGAGGAAGACGGGTCAGACTCCAAGAAGGTCTCGCTGCGCCTCAGCGAAGATGAGGCGCGCACCCTCGCCGAACTGCTCGGCGGCACCCGCATCACCGAGGGGCTCGACAAGCTCGACCAGATCCCAGGGCTCAGCATCGACTGGTTCACCGTCGACTACGACGACCACATCGCCGGGCAGCAGCTCGGCAACCTCGCCTCAAACGGCGTCGTCGGGCTCACCGTTGTCGCTGTCGTGCGTGGAGACTCGGCCAATCCGGCCCCCGCTGACGACTTCAAGGTCTTTCCGGGCGACACCCTCGTCGTCGCCGGTTCCCCCGAGAAGGTCGCAAAAGCGTTCACGTTCTATCGCACCGGCGAACTGGCTCACAAGCTGTCAGCTGACTCACCCCAGGGGTAGGCGATGCACCTGGGTGAAGAACTCCTCGTCCTCGGCGTCCTGTTCCTCATTGCCTATGTTCTCGGGCGCGTCGGAAAGCTCATCGGGCTGCCCGCAATCCCGATCTATATGCTCGTCGGGCTGGTCGCGAGCCCGCACTTCCATCTCTTTCCGCTGAGTTTCAAGTCGGCCGATGTGCAGCTCATCGCCGTCTTCGGCCTGATCTTCCTGCTGTTCAGTCTCGGGCTCGAATTCGACCAGGACGAGTTCTACGGCAACGTGAAAGCCCTGCTGATCTCGGGTGGCACGCGCATCCTGATCAATATGGCGGTCGGTTTCGGACTCGGACTGTGGATCGGATGGGGCACCCGTGAAGCACTGATCATCGCGGGAATGACCGCGACCTCGTCGAGCGCGATCGTCACGAAACTGCTCATCGAATTCAAACGTCTGGCCAACCGCGAGACGCCTGCGGTGCTGGGCATCATGGTGCTCGAAGACGTCTACATCGCGATCTATCTCGCCATCGTCTCTGTCGTTCTCGGCGGTGAGTCGAGTCTCTGGGCGATCGTGCTGCAGCTTGCGATCTCATTCACCTTCCTGGTGGCGATGTTTGCGCTTGCCCGCTTCGGCGGCAAACTCGTCTCGCGCGCCGTGCGCACCAGGGACGACGAGCTGTTCACGATCCTGTTCTTCGGGCTCGCGGTCGCGTTCGGCGGTATCGGCGAGCTGTTGGGGGTCTCGGATGCCATCGGTGCATTCCTCATCGGACTCGTGCTGGGCGCGACCCGATTCCGCACCCGCATCGAACAGTTCGCGCTGCCGCTGCGCGACGTCTTCGGCGCCTTTTTCTTTCTCAACTTCGGGCTGGCGCTCGACCCTTCGACATTCGGTGAGGTGTTCATCCCGGTGGCCGTCGCGGTGGTCGTGACCCTCATCGTGAACACCCTCGGTGGCCAACTCATCGCCCGGATCAATCGGCTCACAGCCGCTGAGGGATTCAACGCCAGTGCGATGCTGCAGAACCGGGGGGAGTTCGCGCTCATTTTGGCTACCCTTGCCGCCGGGGCCGGGCTGGATGCACGCCTCACGCCTTTTGCCGGTCTCTATGTACTGACCATGTCGGTGGTCGCGCCGGTTCTCGCGGCGAACTCCGAGCGAGCTGGCGCAGTATTGTTCGGGAAGCGAGGCAGCAAGAAGCCGAACGACCAGCGCGAAGCCATGAGCGAAGAGAATTTCGCCCTGGTCGAGGCTGCGACAAGTGGTCTCGAATCTGTTCCATTCGGTGAGACCGAGATCGACACGATCGAGACCGATGACGAGCCGGCCGTGGCCACAGCGGCCGACCGACTCATCGAACAGGCGATGTCGCAATCGGACGAGCAAACCGAACGCAAGAGAGATCCGGAGTACTAGACACCCCATGTGGTCAGTCGCACGCCGCCCCCGGTGGATAGCAGCACTCGTCTTCGCCCTTGCCCTTGCAGCGGCGTTCGCCGCGCTCAGCCAATGGCAACTCGCGCGAAGTGTTCAGAACGGCACAACAGTTGTGCGCCCCACCGAGACCGTGGCCGAGCTCGCATCGATCACGAAGCCCCAGTCGCCGGTCACCGACAAACTCGACGGCCAGCTGGTTGAGACGACAGGGCATTGGGTTCCCGGGGACTACCAGTTGGTGGCCGATCGGCTCAACGATGGAGCCCAGGGCTGGTGGGTCGTCGGGCATTTCTCGGCTGACACGGCCGGTGGGTCGGCGGCCGGGCTCGCCGTCGCAGTCGGCTGGGCCCGCACTGAAGTGCAGGCGAAAGCGGCGCTGGCTGATGTGAATGAACCGACCGGCGATGTGACGCTGTCTGGCCGATACAACGTGAGCGATGCCCCATCAGACAGCGACTTCAAGAACAACAGGGTCACCACAGTGTCGTCGGCCGCGCTGCTCAACGAGTGGTCGAAATCAGACTCTGCAGGAATCTACGGCGGTTATGTGACGCTGTCGACAGCCCCTGCTGGGCTCACGACGATCTACTCGCCGCACCCGACATCCACAGTGCAGGTCGATCTGCTCAATATCTTCTACGCCATCGAATGGGTGGTGTTCGCCGGCTTCGCGATTTTCCTCTGGTATCGCCTGGTGCGAGATGCGTGGGAGCGCGAACAGGAAGAACTTGCGGAACAAGTCAGCCACCTAGCGGAAGTAAACTGAGCCAATGGCGATCAAGCCCAAACTGTCGGATGCCCCGAGAATTCGTTTCGCGCTGAAGCTCTACAAGGTCTCGGCCTACGTCACCGGAACGCTGTTGCTGTTGCTCGTGCTCGAGATGATCCTCAAATACACGCCGATCCATCGCGAGATTTACTTCGGCAGCCCGCAGGGGCTCATCGCCCTCGTACCGTGGAACCCGGCCGACCTTCGACTGTCGGTGACCGGCCTCGACGTGTCGACCGGCATCCTGATCGCCCACGGCTGGCTGTATGTCGTCTACCTGTTCATGGACTTCCGACTGTGGAGCCTGATGCGCTGGCCGTTCCGCCGGTTCATCGAGATAGCCCTCGGCGGGGTTGTGCCGTTCCTTTCGTTCATCGTCGAGCACTTCATTGCGATGCGCGCGAAGAGCGAACTCGCCGAGCTCGAAGCCGCAGCTCCCATCGCCCCGAAAGCAGAGGTCGCTCATTAGCGAGACCGCCCAGCAGCCTGTATTAGTCGTCGACTTCGGCGCCCAATACGCCCAGCTCATCGCGCGCAGGGTGCGCGAGGCGAACGTCTACTCAGAGATCGTGCCGCACACGATTTCTGCTGCAGAGGTCGCGGCAATGAATCCGTCGGGCATTGTGCTGAGCGGTGGCCCGTCGAGTGTCTACGAGCCGGGCTCGCCCACGCTCGATCCGGGCATCCTGAAGCTCGGGGTTCCCGTGCTCGGCATTTGTTACGGATTCCAGGTGATGGCGCAGCAGCTGGGCGGCGAGGTCGCCCATACCGGTCTGCGCGAGTACGGTTCGACAGCGGTAACCCTCGCAGCCGGTGACAGTGTTTTGCTTGCCGGCGTTCCCGTTGACCAAACCGCCTGGATGAGCCACGGCGACTCGGTATCGAAGGCACCGGACGGTTTCACCGTGCTGGCTTCGAGCGCGTCGACACCGGTCGCGGCCTTCGCGTCAGACGAGAAGAGAATGTACGGCGTGCAGTGGCACCCCGAGGTGAAGCATTCCCAGTTCGGGCAGCGGGTGCTCGAGAACTTTCTGCATGACGCCGCGGGCATTCCAGCCGACTGGAGCAGTGGCAGCGTCATCGCCGAGCAGGTCGAGCGCATCCAGGCCCAGGTCGGAACCGGCCGGGTCATTTGTGGGCTTTCTGGCGGAGTGGATTCTGCGGTGGCAGCAGCCATCGTGCACAAGGCTGTCGGCGACCAGCTCGTCTGCATCTTCGTCGACCACGGGTTGCTGCGGCAGGATGAACGTCGCCAGGTGGAAGAAGACTATGTCGCGTCCACCGGGGTGCGCTTGGTGACGGTGGATGCCGTCGACCAGTTTCTCGACGCACTGGCCGGGGTCACCGACCCGGAGACCAAGCGCAAGATTATCGGGCGCGAATTCATCCGGTCGTTCGAGGCCGCGGCCGCATCGCTCGTGGCCGAAGCAGCATCCGACGGATCGTCGATCGACTTTCTGGTGCAGGGAACCCTCTATCCGGATGTCGTGGAGTCCGGTGGGGGCACCGGAACCGCCAGCATCAAGAGCCACCACAACGTCGGCGGGCTGCCAGAAGACCTGCAATTCGCGCTTGTCGAGCCACTGCGCACCCTCTTCAAAGACGAGGTTCGTGCGATCGGTCGGGAGCTCGGACTGCCCGAGGTCATCGTCGGTCGCCAACCGTTCCCCGGCCCCGGTCTCGGCATTCGGATCGTCGGTGAGGTCACTCGTGATCGGCTGGAGCTGCTGCGCTCCGCTGATGCGATCGTTCGGTTCGAACTCACAGCAGCCGGGCTCGACCAGGAGATCTGGCAGTGCCCGGTGGTGCTTCTGGCGGATGTTCGCTCGGTCGGCGTTCAGGGCGATGGTCGCACATACGGACACCCGATCGTGCTGCGGCCGGTGTCGTCAGAAGACGCCATGACAGCGGACTGGACGCGACTGCCGTATGACGTGCTCGCCCGCATCTCGAACCGCATCACCAACGAGGTTGCCGGCGTGAACCGGGTCGTGCTCGACGTGACGTCGAAGCCGCCGGGGACGATCGAGTGGGAGTAGGCGCTGTGCCGCCGACGTTCTTCTAAGGGTTGACGAAGAGCGCTAGCAGTACGGCGATGAAGACCAGCACGAAGATCGTGGGGGTCACGAACTTCACCACGTTCGCCCACGGGCGCTCGCGGATGATGCGGGTTGTCAGGGTGCTCGAGGCGCCGAGGGTGCGCAGATCGTCTGCAATAGCCATTGCTTCGTTGGCCGCTGAGTATTGAACGAGTGAGCCGAGGATTCCCGACGCCAGCAGGATGCCTGCCGCAGCGAGCCGCACCGTCAGTGGTGCGTGCCTGAGGCCGGCGCCGAGCAGCCCGATCGTGACGATCAGCAGGAAGATCGGCCCGAGCTGGGAAATGATTAGGTGCTGGCGCGTCTTCGACCACAGTCTGATGAGCTGGTATTCCGTCATGTGGTGTACGGTACGCCGAATTCTCGAATCGATGACAGCGCTGACAGGGTGGTGTCTTGGGCAGAGCAGGACTCCGTCAGCGATGTCGGTTTTGCCGTTGTCGCGGAGTCGCACTTCTAGCGCGCGGCGGCGACCAGTTCGTCGAGCATCGCTCCGATGCGACCCAGTGTCATCGACAGGTGGCCCTGCCCGGGCTCGAGGTGAACGGATGCGCCGCGCACGTTCGCGCCCAGCCATTGGCCGTGGCTGAAGGGCACCATGAGATCGTCGCTGCCCTGCCAGATCGACACGGGCTTTGTGATCTCAGAGAGTTCGAAGCCCCACGGCTTAACGAACGCGAGATCGTCATCGAGCCAACCGTCCACGCCCACCCGCAGCGCTTCGTGGAAGGATGCCGCCAGGTCTGCGCCATACTCGTCCGTGAGCACAGCCTGGTCGACAATCGGGAGCAGGGTTGTAATGGATGCGATGATGCCGGCAGCATCCGCCGCGTGAAGGTCTTCGCGTTGAGCATCGAGGTACGCACGCAGTGGTGCTTCCCCGATTTCGGCCTCGCCGAATTCGTCGAGGTTGTCTTGACCCATGCCCGCCAGGAAGTCCAGGCCGGTGGCGTCATACGGCCCGACCCCCGCGATCACGAGGGTCGCGCGAGCTCGGTCGAGCCGCGCGGCGCAGGCCAACGCGTGGGGTCCGCCGCCAGACCACCCTGCGACGACACAATCGTCGGCCCGGAGAAAGTCGAGCACCGCGTTCGTATCTGCCACGACGTCCACGACGCTTCGTCCCGCATGGCGGCTTGACCCGCCGTAGCCCGCGCGCGACGTCGTGATCACGCGCACATTGCGGGCGGTTGCGGCGCGTTCGAGGGCTCCCTGCGGCGTCGCGGCGCCTGGCGTGCCGTGGTGGAAGATGAGCGGCAGTCCGTCATCCGCACCCGTAATCCGAACGTCGAGGAAGCGACCATCGGGAAGCGGGATGCGGTCGGGTGGGGTCATAACTAGCGACGCAGCAGGGCCAGGATGCGCAGGATCTCGAGGTACAGCCAGACGACCGTGACCATGATTCCGAACGCAGCTGTCCAGCCGTAGACGCGCGGGGCACCCCGGGTGACGCCGGTCTTGATGCTGTCGAAGTCGAGCACCAGCGAGTAGGCGGCCATGACCACGACGAGGATGCCGATGATCACGCCGAGCGGCACGGTGACACCGATAAACGGGATGGGGATTTCGACGCTGCGGAGACCGAATGCGTCTTTGTTGACTCCGGTTGCCATCAGGATGAGGTTGACGATCGAGAAGACCGCATAACCGACCATCGCGATGAGGAAGACCTTGGTCGCCTTGGCTGATGCGCGAACCCGGCCGCTCGCGAAGAGGGCGAAGGTGACGCCGATGACGGCGGCGGTTCCGATGACAGCCTGGATGGCGATGCCGGGCCACATGTTCTCGAAAAACACGGTAATGCCACCGACGAAGACGCCCTCGACCGCGGCGTAGAGAAGAACGAGCGCCGGGCTCGGCTTCTTCTTGAAGATGTTGACCAGTGCGAGCACGAAGCCGACGAGGGCCGCGGGAATCCACAGCACTGGCACGAACCAGCCGACAGCCGCACCCCCGAGGAGTACGGCGAAACTGATGACGATCTTGACCATCACGTCTTCGTACGACATGCGGTCGGTCTCGACCGGGGTGGCCGACGGCTGGCTGTAGAGCTCGGTCAGCTGCTGGGCAGACATGTCTGCAGTGGCGGGTGGGGCAGCGATCGGGAACGAGCCTGCCACCTTCGCGCGGTCGGAGAAGGCCGGGGAGTTGTTGAATGCGGGGTTCGAGGATGCCATGAACTCAATCTAGCGGTCAGCGCTGGAGATGCGCCGGGATCTGGCAATGACGCTGCCCAGCCAGGCCGACCCGACAAGGATGACGAGTGACACGGCGACCACGATTGCTCCGTGCCCGTATTGGGGATAGAGCTGGGCGAGGACGACCCCGGAGATGACGGGAAACGCGAGCACGAAATACGAGACGCCGGGGCGCTGTCTCGCCCACAGCCAGCCGAGCAGGCACAGTACGAGCAACACGCTGCCGAGGGATCCGATCAGGGTGGCACTGGCGAAGATCGCGCTGGGCAGGGCGATGATCACGCGCCGCACCCCCTTGGCCGGGAGCACGAGCCAGCCGACCACGTGGGCGGCGATTCCGATGGTGAGGAAGTAACCGGCGTAGACCGAGGCAGCCTGCACGAGCAGGCCGCCGGCGATGATGAAGGCCAGGGCGAGCACGTACCGCAGCCGGTAGCCGCCCCAGCGAAGGGGGATGAGAGAGGTCGGCTCAGCCATCGGGCGGCCTCAGCTATGAGGGACGACGAGCACGACCACCAGGTACACGATCATCGCGACCCCGGCAAGGGCCAGCACGATTCCCAGCGTGAGCTGCCAGTCGAAACGAAACCGCCGGCGACCCACGTGCTGCCCGTCTGGCTGGCTGGTGCTGATCGGCATTTTGTTGCCGCAGTTGAGGCAGAACTTCCACTGGGGCTCGACGGCCGCCCCGCAGTTCTCGCACTCGTTCATGGGGAGCAGATTACCCGAATGTTCACCTTGATCGCCTACCGTTGCAGCGTGAATCATTCCCCGATCGTCATCGCTCATCGCGGAGCGAGCGGCTATCGGCCTGAGCACACCATGGCCGCATACCGCCTCGCGATAGCGATGGGTGCGGATGCCGTCGAGCCCGACCTCGTCTCGACGAAGGATCGGGTGCTCGTGGTGAGGCATGAGAACGAGATCTCTGGCACGACGGATGTCGCCGATCATCCTGAATTCGCGGCCAGGAAGACCACGAAAACGATCGACGGCGCGAAGCTGACCGGCTGGTTCACCGAAGACTTCACCTGGGCAGAGCTCGCGACCCTGCGCGCGGTCGAGCGTATTCCGAAGCTGCGCAACGCCAACCGCAAGTGGAACGGCAGTGAGGGCATCCTGCGCCTGGTCGACCTGCTCGACCTGCTCGACGCGTCGCCTCGGCAGGTTGCGCTGGTCGCCGAGATCAAGCACGCCACCTATTTCGAATCGATCGGTCTTGCGCTCGATGAGCTTTATTCAGCCGAACTCGAAAAAGCGGGCTGGAGCACGGATGCCCGGCTCACGACCGAGGCTTTCGAACTCACCGTGCTGCTGAAGATCCGTGAGCATGGAGTCGGCGGAAAGCTCGTATTCCTCATCGACGCGAAGGGCTCACCCGCCGACGAGATCGCCGCGCGCGGGCCTAAGGCGCTCGGGTATTCCGAATACCTGTCACCGACCGCGCTTGCCGCACTTGCCACTGAAGTCGACGGCATCAGCCTGGCCAAGCGCCTGGTCTTTCCCAAGGGCTCGGATGCCAAGTCCGTCGGTGAGTCGCCGCTCGTCGCTGCCGCCCACGCGGCCGGGCTGAGCGTCTTCGTCTGGACCCTTCGCGCCGAAAATAAGTTTCTCGGGCGCGGACTCACCAGGGGGCCGGATGCCGCGGCTCTCGGTCACTGGAAGCGCGAGTTCACCGCCATCATGCGTTCAGGCGTCGACGGGGTGTTCGCCGACCAGCCTGATCTCGCGATCCAGGCCAGGGCCTCCCTGATCGAGTAAGTGCGGTCTCGACCCGCCCGCCTATCGGTGGGTCGCTTTAGAATTGGGTCAGCCCATGACCTTCATCCTCGACTCACCCGCGCCAGAGGGCTCTCCTTTGCTCGCCGGGCTCAATCCGCAGCAGCGGGAGGCTGTCGAGTATCGCGGGCCAGCCCTGCTGATCGTCGCGGGGGCAGGCTCGGGCAAGACCAGCGTGCTCACGCGTCGCATCGCGAGCCTCATCGACTCGCGGGAGGCGTGGCCGTCGCAGATCCTTGCGATCACCTTCACCAACAAGGCCGCGGCCGAGATGCGTGAGCGCGTCGAATCCCTGCTCGGTCAGGCATCCGAGGGAATGTGGATTTCGACCTTCCACTCTGCCTGCGTGCGAATCCTGCGGCGCGAGGCAGAGCACTTCGGGTTCGGCAAGAACTTCACCATCTACGACTCCGCCGACTCGCGCGCCCTGATCAAGCGGATCATCCGCGACCTCGACGCAGACACCTTCGGCTTCACGGTGAGCGGCACGGCCGGGCGCATCTCGAAACTCAAGAACGAGCTGAGCGACGTCGAGTCGTATGCCCGCGGTGCAAACTTCAACGACCCGCAGGAACGGGTCTTCCTCGACATCTTCCGGGAGTACACGCGCAGCCTGCAGGCAGCTAACGCCTTCGATTTCGACGACCTGATCGGTCAGACCGTCTACCTGTTCCGGGCATTCCCCGCTGTTGCGGAGCTGTACCAGAAGCGGTTCAGGCACATCCTGGTCGATGAGTACCAGGACACCAATCATGCGCAGTACGCGCTGATTCGTGAGCTGACGCGCGGGGGCGCTGAAGAGCCGGCATCGCTTACCGTGGTCGGCGACTCTGACCAGTCGATCTACGCGTTCCGCGGGGCAGACATCCGCAACATCGTCGAATTCGAGCGGGATTACGTCGGGGCGAAGGTGATTCTGCTCGAGCAGAATTACCGCTCGACACAGAACATCCTGAGCGCCGCCAACGCGGTGATCGCCAACAACTTCGATCGCATCGACAAGAACCTCTTCACCGTGGTCGGCGACGGTGACAAGATCGTCGGCTTCACCGGCTACAGCCAGCACGACGAAGCACAGTTCGTGGCGGACGAGATCACCGAACTGCATGAGCAGGGCATCCAGTACCGCGACATCGCCGTCTTCTACCGAACCAACGCGCAGACACGAGCGCTCGAGGAGATCTTCATCCGCTCGGCGCTGCCGTACCGCGTACTCGGCGGCACCAAGTTCTATGAGCGAGCCGAGATCAAGGATGCATTCGGCTACCTAATCGCGGTCGCGAACCCTGCTGACCCGATGGCGCTGCGTCGCATCATGAACACCCCGAAACGCGGCATCGGCGGCGTGACCGAGGCGGGGCTCCAGGCGTGGGCGAGTGATCACGGCGTCACGCTCCGGGAGTCGATGCGCAACGCGGATGTGCAGGGCTACGGCCCGAAGATCACCGGAGCGATCCTGCGGCTGGTCGCAATTCTCGATGAGGTTTCGCTGACCGCAGACACGGCGAAAGTGCCAGACGTGCTCATCGCGCTGCTCGAGAAGACCGGATTCATCGAGGCCCTGCGATCCTCGCGTGACCCGCAGGATGAGGCTCGCGCCGAGAACGTAGAGGAACTCGTCGCCGTGACGAAGGAGTTTCAGAAAAACAACCCGGAGGGCACGCTGCTCGACTTTCTCACCGAGACCTCACTGGTCGCGGCCGCCGACGAGCTCGACGACTCGAGCGGCACGGTCTCGCTGATGACCCTGCACACCGCGAAGGGCCTCGAGTACGAGGCCGTGTTTCTCACCGGGGTCGAAGAAGACCTGCTGCCACACCGGATGTCCGCGAGCGAACCCGGGGGACCATCCGAAGAGCGCCGCCTGTTCTACGTCGGCATCACCCGCGCCCGGAAGAAGCTCTACCTCTCGCTCGCGATGACGCGCGCGCAGTTCGGCGAGGTCTCCGTTGCAGCGCCCTCGCGCTACCTGCAAGAGATCCCACCCGAACTCATCGAGTGGCGGCAGTCGCCCGGTACCGCTGCCTCACGCGGAGGGTTCCAGCATCGTTCCGTTGACTCTGGCGGGTATTCCTCCGGCCGGGAGGTCGGCCCCGGCGCGACAGCCCTTGCCCGTGCCGCCCGGCCGAAGACAGAGTGGAAGAGCGCGGTGACCGCTACCGTGCGCGATAACGGGGACCTCACCCTGGTCGCTGGCGACCGCATCCGTCACGTCGACTTCGGTGACGGCCGGGTCACCGCCGTCACCGGAATCGGACCCAAGAGCGTCGCTGAGGTGCAGTTCGAGACCGCCGGTCGCAAGCGGCTGCTGATCAAGATCTCGCCGATCGAGAAGCTCTAGGAACGATCTGCTGGAGGCGGGTCGAGACCACACCCGCGAGTAGCTCCCGCGTTGTGCGAACCTCCTTCGCCGCGAAACGTGGCCGCGGCGGAGATCACGCGCCCGCGGCGGGGATAGCGACTCGCAGACCGGGTAGCTGCGCCGTCCGCGAGTCGTTATCCCCGCCGCGACAACCATTTGGCGGGTGAGGTGTCGACACGCACGACCCGCCCGGCCGCAGTCCTGCTACCCCAGCGCTGACAGGTAGTGCCGCTTCGGCCAGGTACGCAGGCGACGGGGCAGCCTTCGGTAGAGCGGCGCTATGACCCGCATTGTCCTGGTGAAACGGGCTGCGTGGTCGGGCAGCCCGTAGGCGACACGCACGCTGTCGGGCAGCAGCCCCGCGGTGGCCAGGCGGGCGAGTGGCATTGCGGCGCGCATCCACAGTGGGCCGGATTTCGGATGCAGCAGCTGTCGCGAGACTGCGAGCACCCGATCGTCGACAGAGAGGCTGCCGAGTTGCTCGTCGAAATAGCGGCGGAAGGCGGAACGGTCGGGTGGCCAGAGTTCCGGTGGCATGCCGAGCGCTGTGCCGACGATCGCATACTCGCGGTAGACGGCGTCAGCCCATGGTTCCTGCAGCGGGCCGAAAACGAGCTCGTGCACCTGGATCGCCGTGTCGTAGAGGGTTGCAGCGACCCAGAGCTGGAGCCGGGCATCCGCCGCATCGTATGAAGGGGAGCGAACGGGCAGGTGGGCCGCGTGCACCAGCGCCGTCATTCTGGCCTTCTGCCGGTCGGTGCCGTAGACGAGCGCGTAGACGAAGGTGAGCGTGTTGCGAAGTCGGCGAAGCGGATCAGCGGCGAAATTGGAGTGGTCGGCAACGGCGTGCCCGACGGCCGGGTTGGCCAGCTGCAGCAGGATCGCGCGACCGCCGCCCGCGAGCAGGATCGCTTCGTCTCCGATATCGACAAGGCCCATCTGCCAATTGTGCGCTTAGGCTGACCGCGTGTCTTCCGTGCGCCTTACCCCGCCATCGGCCGGTGAACTCGCCGCAGCGTTCGCCGCCATTCGCACTTCACTCGAGCTGGTCGCCGAGTTTCCGCCTGAAGCAGAGGCCGAGGCGAAGCGGATGTCGGCCAGCGTCGTTCTGCCAGAACCTGATTCGACCGAAATCCCTTTCATCACGATCGATCCGGCCGGCGCGACAGACCTCGACCAGGCACTGCATCTTGCGCGAGATGGAGCCGGTTATACGGTCTGGTACGCGATCGCCGACGTGCCGGCATTCGTGGAACCGGGGGGCGCGATCGACACCGAGGCGCGCAAGCGGGGCCAAACGATGTACGCGCCGGACGGCCGGATTCCGCTGCATCCGGTCATCCTGAGTGAGGGTGCAGCATCGCTGCTTCCCGGCCAGGTGCGCGGCGCATTCGTCTGGGCATTCGAGCTCGACGCTGAAGCGAAGGTGACAGCGGCCAGCGTCGCTCGCGCTCGGGTGAAGAGCACCCGGCAGTGCGCGTACGACGAGATTCAGGCCGAGCTCGATGCCGGCACGGGGAGCGAAGCGGTGATGCTGCTCAAGGAGGTCGGGCAGAAACGGATCGCGCTCGAGCAGGCCCGCGGTGGTGCGAACCTCAATCGCCCTGACCAGGAGGTCAGCGAGACCGACCACATCTACACGCTGACCAGGCGGATGCCCCTCGCGGTCGAGGGCTGGAACGCTGAGCTCTCGCTCATGACCGGCATGGCAGCGGCGAAGCTCATGCTCGATGGTGGGGTGGGAATCCTGCGCACCATGCCGGCGCCGGATGACGACACTATCGCCAGGTTTCGCCGCCAGACGATCGCTCTCGGCTTCCCCTGGACGGAGGGTGTGGAGTACGGCGAGTACCTGCGGTCACTCGGCGGGGACGATCCCAGGCAGGCGGCCATCGTGCACGCGGCCGGATCACTTTTTCGCGGTGCCGGCTACGTGGCGTTCGACGGCTCGCAGCCAGAGAACACCCTGCAGGCCGCGGTCGGTGCGCCCTATACCCACACGACGGCACCCCTTCGTCGCCTCGTCGACCGGTTCTCGCTCGTTATCTGCGAGGCACTGTCTGCCGGCGTTCCGGTGCCGCAGTGGGCGCGCGATGCACTCCCGACGCTGCCCGGCATCATGGCGCACTCCGACGAGATCGCGTCGCGGCTCGACCACGGGTCGATCGACGCGGTCGAGGCTGCGGTGCTGCGCGGACGGGAAGGGGAGGGTTTCGACGCTGTCGTCATCTCCACGCGACCGAAAGGCGGTGGCGGCGTGGTGCAACTCGTCGAGCCGGCGGTGACGGCTGAGTGCATGGGCGAACTCGTGGCCGGCACCAGTGTTCGCGTGAAACTTGTGACCGCAGACATCCCGAGTCGCACGGTCATGTTCAGGCTCGCCTGAATCGCTGGCTCGAAAGAACGGCCGAACTTTCATTCCGCCCAGCGGGCTCCCGGGAAACTCACCGTGGTGCCGGGGGTAGAGTGCTTGGTGGCCCGGATATCTCGATGTCGAGTATCTTGACGTCAAGAGATTCCTGGCCCATCCAGTCGCTCATTATGGATAGGACTCTTCAGCGTGGATCTTTTCGAGTACCAGGCCCGTGATCTTTTCGAATCGTATGGGGTACCGGTACTCCCGGGAATCATTGCGGATACCCCTGAAGAGGTGAAAGCAGCGGCCCAGAAGCTCGGCGGCGTCACCGTCGTCAAGGCGCAGGTGAAGGTCGGCGGGCGCGGCCTGGCCGGTGGCGTCAAGGTCGCGAAGACGCCGGAGGATGCCGAAGAGGCAGCGAAAGCGATCCTCGGTCTCGACATCAAGGGCCACACCGTCAAGCGCGTCATGGTCGCCGGCGGAGCCCAGATCAAGGAGGAGTATTACTTCTCCGTTCTGCTGGATCGGGCGAACCGCAGCTACCTCAGCCTGAGCAGTTTCGAGGGCGGTATGGAGATCGAGGAGCTCGCTGTCGAGCGCCCAGAGGCCCTCGCCCGCGTCGAGGTCGACCCGCTGGCTGGCATCACTCTGGAGATTGCGAGAGAGATCGCGATTGCCGCGAAATTTCCGGCCGACATTGTCGACAAGGTCGCACCGGTGTTCGTGAAGCTCTATGAGGTCTACAAGGGTGAGGATGCGACTCTGGTCGAGGTCAACCCGCTCGTGCTCACCGAGCAAGGCGATATCGTCGCACTCGACGGCAAGGTCTCGCTTGACGAGAACGCAGACTTCCGTCACCCGAACCATGAGGCACTGGTCGACACCGGATCTGAAGATCCGCTCGAGGCGAAAGCGAAGAAGCTCGGCCTCAACTACGTGAAACTCGACGGCGAGGTCGGCGTGATCGGCAACGGCGCAGGGCTCGTGATGTCCACGCTCGACGTGGTCAGCTACGCGGGTGAGAACTTCGGTGGCGTGAAGCCGGCCAACTTCCTCGACATCGGGGGCGGGGCATCCGCTGAGGTCATGGCAAACGGTCTCGATGTCATTCTCGGTGACGCGCAGGTCACGAGCGTGTTCGTCAACGTGTTCGGTGGCATCACCGCCTGTGACGCTGTCGCCAACGGCATCGTCGGGGCACTGAAGACTCTCGGAGATTCCGCCTCGAAGCCTCTCGTTGTTCGTCTCGACGGCAACAAGGTCGATGAGGGCCGTGCGATTCTCGCCGAGTACAACCACCCTCTCGTGTCTCTCGCGACCACCATGGACGACGGCGCCGCCAAGGCTGCCGAACTGGCGTCTCGCTGATTGAGCTTGTCGAAATCTCACTGACGAAAAAGGATTTGTAGCAATGTCGATCTTTCTCAACAAGAACAACAAGGTCATCGTGCAGGGCATCACCGGCGGTGAGGGCACCAAGCACACCGCCCTCATGCTGAAGGCCGGCACCCAGGTGGTCGGTGGCGTCAACGCGCGCAAAGCAGGCACCACGGTCGAGCATGACGGCGGCGTCAGCCTGCCCGTCTTCGGCACCGTGGCCGAGGCCATGAAGCAGACCGGGGCCGACACGTCGATCGTGTTCGTTCCGCCGGCATTCGCCAAGGACGCGGTAGTCGAGGCCATCGAGGCCGAGATCCCACTCGTGGTGGTCATCACCGAGGGCATCCCGATCCAGGATTCCGCGGAGTTCTGGGCGCTGGCCAAGGCGAGCGGCAAGACGCAGATCATCGGCCCGAACTGCCCCGGGATCATCACGCCCGGCGAGTCTCTCGTCGGGATCACCCCGGCCACGATCACCGGTAAAGGCCCGATCGGCCTGGTCTCGAAGTCGGGCACGCTGACCTACCAGATGATGTACGAGCTGCGGGATCTCGGATTCTCGACGGCCATCGGAATCGGTGGAGACCCCATCATCGGCACCACCCACATCGACGCGCTCGCCGCATTCGAGGCTGACCCGGAGACGAAGGCGATCGTGATGATCGGCGAGATCGGTGGAGACGCCGAGGAGCGTGCAGCCGACTACATCAAGGCTCACGTCACGAAGCCTGTCGTCGGTTATGTCGCCGGCTTCACGGCACCTGAGGGCAAGACGATGGGCCACGCTGGCGCGATCGTCTCGTCTGGTGCCGGAACCGCGCAGGGTAAGAAAGAAGCCCTCGAAGCTGCTGGAGTCAAGGTCGGCAAGACGCCGAGCGAGACGGCCGACCTGATGCGCGCGGTGCTCGCAGGCCTGTAACCTCGCTGGCCTGTGGCAGAGAGCCGATAACGAGGGGAGACCAGGCTTGCGCACTCGAATCGGGCTCTCGCTCGTCGCCATCGGAGTCGCTGTTGCCCTGCTGCTCAGCGCCTGTGTGACGTCGACACCGACAAAGAGCGCTGGTGCTGAACGGGTGTCGTCGTCGCTCGCGAAATTTTACGATCAGAAAGTGAACTGGACGTCGTGCGAGTCCGGTGGCCTTACCTGCGCGCGAGTGACCGCGCCGATCAACTGGGCGAAGCCGTCAGACGGCACGATCACGCTCGCCGTCATCCGTCACGTGACCACGTCATCCACCCGCGTCGGGTCCCTTCTCGTCAACCCCGGTGGACCAGGCGGATCAGGCTACGACATGGTCTCCCAGAGCCTCACCTATTTCACCAGCGCCACGCTTCGAAAGAACTTCGACGTCGTCGGCTGGGATCCGCGAGGGGTCGGTAAATCGGCTCCGATCACCTGCCTCGACGGGCGGGAGATGAATAACTTCCTCTACGCGGTCTCGCCACACCCTGAAGGGTCGGATGCCTGGCTTCAGTCTCGTGTGCCGATCGAGAAGGCGTACGGCGAGGCCTGCAAGAAGAACACCGGTGAACTTCTCGGACACATCGATGCTGAGAGCAATGCCCGGGATATGGACCTGCTGCGAGCAGTGCTCGGCGACTCGAAGCTGTACTACCTCGGCTTCTCATACGGCACATTCTTCGGCGCGCACTACGCCAAGCTGTTCCCGAAGAACGTCGGTCGACTCGTGCTCGACGGCCCGGTCGACCCGTCTCTCTCGGAGGCAGAAGATTTCACCACCCAGATGGGCGGTTTCGAGAGTGCGTACCGCGCGTATCTCACCGACTGCCTGACTGGCACCACGTGCCCGTTCAGCGGAACCCTGGATGACGCGCTCGCCCAGTCCAAGGCGCTCATCGCGAAGGCCGGAACCGCCGGATTGACGATCACGGATGGACGCACCCTCGACCTCGGCACGCTCGGCACCGCTATCTCCTATCCGCTGTACAGCAGGGACTCGTGGCCCGACCTCAGCAAGATGCTCGCAGAGCTCGAACAGGGCAACGCGAGCCTCGCGTTCCAGTTCGCCGACGGCTATAACGGCCGTAATGACAACGGCACGTTTTCCGAGCAGAGCAACGTCTACACCGCGGCGCTGTGCCTCGATGGCGTTTTCCCCGACTCGGTCGCCGGCACGCGCGAGACGATGAACACCATCGCTGCTGCGGCCCCGACAATCGGTGCCATCTTCAGCTACAGCGACTGGGTGCAGGTGTCGATAGCCTGCCAGAACTGGCCATACAAATCCGTGCTGCACCCGGAGAAGATCCACGCCAAGGGCGCAGCGCCGATCATGGTCGTCGGCACGACAAACGACCCGGCCACACCATACGTCGGAGCCCAGTCGCTCGCCTCGCAACTCGACAGCGGCTTTCTCGTCACCAGGAAGGGTGAAGGTCACACCGCGTACGCATCCGGCAACGCCTGCATCGATACGACGGTCGATGCGTATCTTGTGAAAGGGACGGTGCCCGCACAGGATCGCCTGTGCTGATACCCATCGCCGTTGACGTGCGACTCGGTGAGGTGCACGAATGTGCAGGCTCCCCATCGACTTTCTGTCTGCATCCGTCACCCTGCCGCCACATTGCACGAACGTGCGACTCGCGAGCCTTGTGACGACGGGCTGGCGGCGGTAATTTTCCACTAGCGGCGCAGAATGTGCGGCTAGGTGCCAAGCGTCAGTTGAACCCAAAGGACGCTGTGGGCGTTGTGGTTTCGGTATGTGCCGCAACCCAACCCCCGTGAGACGGGTGCCGCACACGGAGTCATAACAAAGGAGTTAGCAATGGCTGATTACGTGCTTGCCATCGATCAGGGAACTACGAGTAGCCGAGCGATCATCTTCGACAAATCCGGCTCGATCATCTCGTCTGGGCAACTCGAACACGAGCAGATCTTCCCGAAGGCCGGCTGGGTAGAACACAACCCGAAAGAGATCTGGGACAACACGCGCGAGGTCATCGGCCAGGCGTTGTCGAAGGCGAACCTCACCCGTCATGACATCGCGGCGATTGGCATTACGAACCAGCGTGAGACTGCGGTCGTCTGGGACCGCAACACCGGAGAGCCCGTCTACAACGCGATTGTGTGGCAGGACACCCGCACCCAGCCCATCGTCGATCGCCTCGCCAAAGATGGTGGAGTCGAACGATTCAAGCAGGATGTCGGGCTGCCGCTCGCGACCTACTTCTCTGGCACCAAGATCGTCTGGATCCTCGAGAACGTCGAAGGGGCCCGCGAGAAGGCCGACGCCGGAGACCTGATGTTCGGCACCACAGACACCTGGGTGCTCTGGAACCTCACCGGTGGCGTCAACGGCGGCGTTCACGCGACCGACGTGACGAACGCGAGTCGCACTATGTTCATGGATCTGAAGACACTCAGCTGGCGCGAAGACATCCTCGCGGCATTCGGCGTCCCGGCGTCGATGCTTCCCGAGATCCGCAGCTCGTCAGAGGTCTACGGCACGGCAGAGTCGAACAGCCTCCTTCGCGAGGTGCCAGTTGCGGGCATCCTCGGAGACCAGCAGGCGGCGACGTTCGGCCAGGCGGCATTCGGCCAGGGCGAGGCGAAGAACACCTACGGTACGGGTAACTTCATCATCTTCAACACAGACACCGAGATCGTGCACTCGAAGAACGGCCTGCTCACGACCCTCGGCTACAAGCTCGGCGACGAGCCGGCGCACTACGCGCTCGAGGGCTCGATCGCGGTGACCGGCTCACTCATCCAGTGGCTGCGCGACAACCTCGGACTCATCACAAACGCATCGGAGACCGAGGCGCTCGCTACCTCGGTCGAAGACAACGGAGGCGCATACTTCGTCCCGGCTTTCTCTGGACTCTTCGCGCCGTACTGGCGGTCTGATGCCCGTGGCGCGCTGGTCGGGCTCACCCGGTACGTGAACAAGGCCCACATCGTGCGGGCGGCACTCGAGGCCACTGCGTTCCAGACCCGCGAGGTCATCGACGCCGTCAACGCCGACTCCGGAGTTCCGCTGACGGAACTGAAGGTGGATGGCGGAATGATCGCCAATAACTTCCTCATGCAGTTCCAGGCCGACATCCTCGGGGTTCCGGTCGTGCGTCCGGTGGTAGCCGAGACGACGGCACTCGGAGCGGCGTACGCGGCCGGCCTCGCCGTCGGTTTCTGGAGCGACCTCGAAGACCTGCGCAAGAACTGGCAGGAAGACAGCCGTTGGGAGCCGAAGATGGGCGAAGAGGAGCGCGCGCGACTGCTTCGCAACTGGAAGAAGGCCGTGACCAAGACGTTCGACTGGGTGGACGACGACGTTCAGTAGGCGCTACGCCGACATCCGTCCCCCGGGGCGGATTCCCCTCTCACTAGGACTAGAAAAGGATTGAAGACAATGGCAAACATTTTCCAGCTCAGGCATTCCACCGATGTCGGCAAGAGCGAACTCTCGGGCATGGGCGACGCGACAACCGCGGGTAAACCCACGCTGTTCGGCGAAATGGTGATGGAGGCCCTTGGGTCGTTTATCATCGCGATCTTCGGTTTCGGCGTCGTGGCCCAGGTCGTCGTCTCGAAGGGAGCACTCGGAGACCACAACAGCATCGCGTGGTCGTGGGGTCTCGGTGTGACCTTCGGTATCTACGTCGCCGGAACTGTTTCGGGGGCCCATCTGAACCCCGCGGTGACGCTCGCCGTCGCCGCGTTTAAGGGCTTCCCGAAGTTCAAGGTGATCCCGTATATCCTCGCTCAGATCGTCGGTTGGTTCCTCGGAGCGCTCGCGATCCGAATGAACTACACGTCGTCGATCGATGCGATCGACCCGAAGCACACGATCGCGACCCAGGGCATTTTCTCCACTTTGCCCGGCAACGGGAATAACGCGCTCAACGTGAGCACGGGCAACGCCTTCATGGACCAGGTGCTCGGCACAGCAGTGCTGCTGTTCCTGATCTTCGCGGTCACCGACCCACTGGGAGCCAACCCGCATCCGGCGCTCTCGGCGATCGCTGTCGGCCTCATCGTCGTGGCGATCGGCTTCGCGCTCGGTACCAACGACGGCTACGCGATCAACCCGGCTCGCGACTTCGGGCCCCGGCTGATGGAGTTCATAACCGGTTATAAGAACGCGTTCAGTGATCAACACGGGAATGTCTTCTTCTGGGTGCCGATTGTCGGCCCGATCGTCGGCGGACTCGTCGGCGGCGCCGTGTACCAGCTGACTGTGGCGCGCACTCTGCCGACAACACTGCTCAACTCGAAGTAGCCCGCTCTCGCACTAGGGAGCGGCCCGGCGCCATCGCAAAAGTCTCGTCCCCGGCCAGCCGGGGGCGGGATTTTTGCGAGGCGTCGATACCGCAAGCTGGCCCGCTGCACACGCTCCCGCCCCGGTGGCCCGGGAGCGGGAGATAGTGGTCTGGCTACTTTCCCGCTGCGACGTGCTTGGCCGGGGCCGCGGTTGTCGCCCTGGCCGCGACCGTCACGCCGTGCGCATCGTGCAGCAGCGCGACGGTGTCGGCGATCTCGTGCTCACGTTGCGCAGGGGTCCAGCCGAGCTTCGCCCCGAGGAGGGTGGCGAGCTCGGCAAGCAGCTCAGACGTGACCGAGCCGATGAACGCAAGGTTGGTGCGCCGAAGAACGACGTCGATGAGGTGAACGGCCTGCTCGTACTCGGCGAAGTACGAGATCTCGGCCGCCGTGAACTCCGGGTCGCTCGAGAGCGGCACCGAGGCCTGGTCGGCGAGGGTTGCGATGACGTCGGCAGCGCGGGTTCCGTAGCGAGTGAGCAACCGGTCGACCATCGCGGGATCGAGTCCTGCTGTGTGGGCTTCGATCCACGACGTGCGGGCGGCGGGAGTCTGCGGGAAGCCTGTGCCTCCACCGATCGCAAGGCCGACGGTGCTGACCGTGCGCACTGTGCCGAGTTTTGCGAGCGCCTCGTTCGTGAGGTGCTCTGACAGGGCGCGGAATGTCGTCCACTTGCCACCGACGAGGCTGAGGAGGGGAACTCCGCCCAGCGAGCCGTCGACGATGCGGTAGTCGCGCGACACGAACCCGGGCTGCGTGTCTTCGTGACGCGGCAGCGGACGGATGCCCGAATAGCGATACACGATCTGCGACCGGTCGACCACGATGTTCGGCAGCACCTGGGAGATGAGGTCGAAGAAGTAGTCGACCTCCTCGTCGGTGCAGACCGCCGGCTCGCCGATGTCTGCCTCGAGGTCGGTGGTACCGACGAGGATCCGACCTTTCAGCGGGTAGATCAGCACGATGCGGCCGTCATTGTTCTCGAAGAAGAGTTCGCGGCCGTTGAGCGCGGTGAGCAGCTGCGGGTTGTCGAGCACGATGTGCGAGCCCTTTGTGCCGCCCATGTATGTGCTGCTGAAGCCGAGTTCCTCGTTGGTGACATCCGTCCAGGGCCCAGAGGCGTTGACGACGACGTCGGCCGTGATGGTGAACTCGCTGCCGGTGATCGTGTCGCGAAGCAGAATGCCGCCTGCCGAAACACCGGCCGCCTCGAGGTAGTTGGCCGCGCGAGCGTTGGTGCCGACCGCGAGACCATCCTTTAGCACGTCGAGGGCGAGACGCTCGGGCTCGTGCACCGAGGCGTCGTAGTAGGTGGCCGTGTACTTGAGGTTGTGATCGAGGTCGGGCATCTCGGCGAGCGACTTCTTGCGACCGAGGAAGCGGTGACGCGGCACCGAGCCGCCGTCTCGAGAGAAGGAGTCGTACGCGGTGAGGCCGATCTTGATGAGAAAGGCTCCACGCTCTTTTGGCTTTCCCGACTTGTGGGTGACGAAACGCACAGGTGCGGAGAAAATGCCGGAGAAGGTCGAGAAGATCGGAATGGTGGTTTGCAGCGGTTTCACGTAGTGAGGGGCGATTCGCAGCAGGCTGTTGCGCTCTTGCACCGACTCGCGAACGAGTCTGAATTCACCATTCTCGAGGTAGCGAATACCGCCATGGATCATGTGAGACGAGGCTGCGGATGCGCCCGACCCGTAGTCGTTGCGCTCGACGAGCACGACGTCGACCCCCTGAAGGGCCAGGTCGCGGAACGTCGCTATTCCGTTGATGCCTCCGCCGATCACCAAGACCTCTGCGGTTGGCCGGTCTTTTATGAGTGCGACAGTCTCCCGAAGTGCCGGTGCCGAGTGCGCTTCCCGGACATTGTTCTGGTCTGCCATCCTGGTTCGTCCTCGCTTCTTTCCTGAGGCGGTTGCGCTTACTCGCCCGCACCTGTTAACTCATCATTAGCAATAGCGCACAGATGAGCAAGTGAAATGCACGTACGTGCAAGGAGAAACCATGTCGGTAATTGATGCCGGTGCGACGACCGATCGCATAGCGGATGCGCTTACGGCTGCACACCTGTATTACATGCAAGACCTCACGATGGACGCGATCGCTCGAGAGCTGCACACGTCGCGCTCGTCAGTCTCCCGCCTGCTCAGTTTTGCCCGTGAATCCGGGCTCGTCGACATCCAGATCCGCTCTCCGCTCGATCGTGCAACAAAACTGGTCACCCAGTTGTTAGAGCGTTACAGCATTGCGGCGCACATCGTTCCCGTTCCAGATCACACGAGCGACGTCGATCGTCTCGAACGCGTTGCTCTCTCGGCTGCACGAATTCTCGATCACTTCTTTGACTCGAATATGACCCTCGGCGTTGCGTGGGGGTCGACGGTGAGCGCGGTGAGCCGCCATCTCGTGCCTCGGGCGACCCACAATTCGCGCATCGTGCAGCTCAACGGGGCAGGAAATAATCGCACATCCGGCATCGTCTACGCGAGTGAAATTCTGCGCAGGTTCGGAGACGCATTCGGCGCACGGGTTGAGCAGTTTCCCGTCCCGGCATTCTTTGACAACCCGGAAACCAAACTCGCCCTCTGGCGGGAGCGCAGCACGATCCGGGTGCTCGATATCCAGCACGAAATGGATGTCGCCCTGTTCGGCCTCGGGTCCCCCCTCGCACAGGTACCGAGCCATGTCTATATGGGTGGGTACCTCGACGAGGGAGATTATGCGAGCCTTGGCCGGGATAATGTCGTCGGGGATGTCGCGACAGTGTTCTTTCGGGAAGACGGATCGTACAACGGAATCAGCCTGAACGAACGTGCAAGCGGGCTCGACCTCCGCACGCTTCGCAGTGTTGCACGGCGCGTGTGCGTCGTGTCGGGAGTGTCGAAGCTGCAAAGCCTCAGAGGCGCTCTGGCCGCCGGGCTCGTCACGGATTTGATTGTGGATGAGGGCACAGCGCGGGTACTCGTGGCCGGGTAAATCGCCCCGCCGGTGGCCCGCGCTTCGAGCAGTACGGGCCAGCGGCTTCGGTTTTGGGCGGAAACTCTCTCAGTGTTCGCCTAGACCATGGCGCACGAGGCAGAGCCCGGTCTAGCGTTGGATCAATCTCAAGGAGGAGGTATTCATCGTGAAAAAGCTCATCAACGACCCGTCTGCCGTGTTGGCTGACTCCCTCATCGGAGTGAGCGCCGCGCATCCTGAACTGCGCGTGGATCATGAGAACCGGGTTATATTTCGTCGCGAACCCACCCGGCCCGGCAAGGTCGCTATCGTCTCGGGCGGCGGGGCTGGCCACGAACCGTTGCACGGTGGTTTCGTCGGATTCGGAATGCTGGATGCCGCAATCGCGGGTGAGGTCTTCACCTCGCCGACCCCCGACCAGGTGCTCGCGGCCACACACGGCGCCGACAGCGGGGCAGGCGTGCTGCACATCGTCAAGAACTACACCGGCGACGTCATGAACTTCGAAATGGCGGCAGAGCTCTCTGACGCCGTCACGGTCGAGCAGGTCGTCACCAACGACGACGTGGCCGTCGAAGACTCGACCTGGACGGCGGGGCGGCGCGGTGTCGGGGTCACGGTGCTGCTCGAAAAGATCGTCGGAGCCGCCGCCGAGGAGGGCCGCGACCTGGCCACAGTCGCGGCTTTGGGGCGCAGGGTGAACGAGTCTGGTCGGTCGATGGGTATGGCTCTCACCAGCTGCACGGTGCCGGCCGCCGGCAAGCCCACGTTCGAGCTGCCCGAAGACATGATGGAGATGGGGGTGGGTATCCACGGGGAGCCTGGGCGTCATCGGGTGCCGCTTGCACCCGCAGCATCCATCGCGCAGCAGCTGGTTGAGCCGATTCTGACCGACCTCGATTTCACCGCTGGCCCGACAATCGTCATGCTGAACGGCATGGGCGGTACCCCCCTCATCGAGCTGTACATCATGTACGGAGAGGTGAAGAAGATTCTCGATCGGTCGGGGGTGACAGTGGCGCGCTGCCTGGTGGGGAACTACATCACGTCGCTCGACATGGCCGGATGCTCACTCACCATCCTCAATGCAGACGACGAGTTGGTGCGCTATTGGGACGCGCCGGTCAACACCGCCGGGCTGCGCTGGGGCGTCTAACCGATGGCTGAAGACGCGATTGCGATCGCCGGCCTCGTCGACTGGCTGTCACGATTCGGTGAACTCGTGACAGCCAACCGTGGCTACCTCACCGAGCTCGACTCCGCGATCGGCGACGCAGATCACGGTGCGAACATGGCGAGGGGAATGGATGCGGTGCTGGCGTCGTTCGAGGTCGCGACTCCCGCAACCGCGGACACCCTCTTCACCGGGGTCGGCATGACGCTGGTGGGTTCGGTCGGTGGTGCGAGTGGCCCCCTTTATGGCACGTTCTTTCTGCGGCTGGGTAGCGCCGTAGGGCCGGTGACGCAGCTCGATTCCGCAGCGCTGTCGGCAGCGCTGCGCGCCGGGCTCGGCGGAGTGCAGTTGCGCGGCAAGGCCGAACCGGGCGACAAGACCATGCTCGACGCGTTGGTGCCGGCAATTGACGCGTTCGATGCCGTCATTGCCGGGGGCGCTGACCTGGCTGCGGCGACAGCTGCAGCATCGCAGGCGGCGGACGACGGGCGCGATGCCACCGCTCCACTCGTGGCGAAGAAGGGGCGCGCGAGCTATCTCGGGGAGCGAAGTGCCGGACACCTCGATCCCGGGGCGACCTCGATGGCCTACCTGTTCGCGGCGCTCGCGGCGGCCACGTGATCTCGCTCGTTGTTGTGTCGCACAGTGAAACCCTGGCTGTGGCCGCTGTTGAACTGGCGCTGCAGATGGTGCACGGCGAGCAACCGAGAATCGCACTCGCGGCTGGTGCCGGTGCAGGGATTACCGGAACGGATGCCGTCGCGATCGCGGCGGCGATCGATTCTGTCGCCGGGCCAGCGGGGGTGCTCGTTCTCGTCGATCTTGGCTCAGCTGTGCTGAGCGCCGAACTCGCCCTCGAGTTCGCAGCTACCAACGATCGGGTGCTCATCTCGGCAGCCCCATTCGTGGAAGGCCTGATCGTCGCGGTCGTTGTTGCCGCAGGCGGGGCCGATCTCGACGAGGTAGAGCGTGAGGCGCGTGCTGCGCTCGGTGCGAAGCGGAGCGCGCTCGGGAGTGCCGATGAGCCGAGTGCCGATGAGCCGAGTGCCGATGAGCCGCAGCCGCCCATAGCTACAGCGCCCGGCTCCCTCTCTGCGCGCATGACTCTCATCAATCAGAATGGGCTTCACGCGCGGCCGGCAGCTCTCCTGGTCGCCGCACTCGCGGCGGTCGAAGCCGAGGTGACGGTTGCGCTCGGCGGCACCCAGAAGCGGGTCGACGCGAGGAGCCTCATCGGGCTGCTGTCCCTGGGGGCGCATCCCGGCGATGTGCTAGCGATCGAAGCATCCGGAGCAGAATCCGCCGAAGCGATGGCACGGATTCGTGCGCTGGTCGACGACGGCTTCGGGGAGCCACCGAGCCACCGGGGCTGAATACACCTGCCCTCTTTCACGGATTATCGGCCACACGGTCTGGCATTGACGGGAAGCTGAACGCCGCCGGTAGGCTCCGACCGGAATGAATCGCACTATTACGGCGCTCTTCGCAGCGCTCGAAGCGCTCCTCGTCATCGGGGTCGGCATCGGCATACCGCTCGCAGCACTGACCGTACTGTGGGCTTTCCAGTACGGACTCCAGGTCGACTGGATCGTGTTCTGGCGGGCAGCAGTAGACACCTGGCTGCTCGGCCATGGCACCGACGTGACAATGACGCTGAACCCGACGCTCGCGGCCGGGCTCGGTTTTCCGTCAGCGGGCACCCCGTTCATCATCACGATCGCCCCCCTCGGCTTCGCGCTCATCACCGTGCTGCTTGGGGCCAGGGCCGGGCGTCGCATCGGCGAGACCCCACATCGCCAGCTGGGTGCGGTTGTGAGCGTGGTGACCTTCGCCATTCTGTCGCTGGCGGCCACGCTGAGTGCACTGTTGCCGGCGGCGCGGGCATCCATCTGGCAGGGAACGCTGCTGCCCACCCTGTGTTTCGCGCTGGGGATCGCGATCGGCGCCGAGCTCGGCAGGCGCTCGCTTGGGCCCGATGTGCCGGGGGCTGCTGGCAGCTCGTTTCGCGACTGGGTGGCAGACTGGCCGCCCCACGTGAGAGGCGTCGTCGCCGCCGGGCTTCGGGGAGGCGTCGCCAGCGTTGCAGTCGTGCTGGCGCTGTCGGCAGTTGCGCTTGCCGGCTTGCTGCTCACCAGCTACGCCAAAGTGATTACCCTCTACGAGGGAGTGCACGCGGGGGTGCTCGGCGGCATCGCGCTCACGGTCGGCCAGCTCGCGTTTCTGCCGAACCTGGTGATCTGGCTCGCCAGCTGGCTGTTCGGGCCGGGGTTCGCACTTGGGACGGGCTCATCGATCAGCCCGTTCGGCACCATCGTGGGGCCGATTCCCGCGGTCCCGGTGCTCGGGGCACTGCCTTCCGCTCACGAATTCAGCTGGGGTTTTCTCGGGATTCTCGTTCCGGTGGTCGGTGCATTCCTGGTCGCAGTCCTGGTGCGGCGGCGTCTCGTCACCGAGCTCGCCGGGGTCACGCCCTGGCTGTGGCTTGCGCTCGCCGGCGTCATCACCGGGGTCGTCGGCGGCATCGTGTTCGGTCTGCTGGCCTGGGTTTCGGCGGGATCAGCCGGACCGGGTCGGCTCATCGACGTCGGTCCGTCGCCGTGGATCACCGGCGCATTCGCAGCGCTCGAGATCGGCATTGCGGCGGTCGTCGGCATGCTCGCCGGGCGCACGACGACCTCCCGGTAAGCTCTGCAGCGTGCTGTCACTGGTCGTGCTCATCTCCGGCGGAGGCTCGAACCTGCGCGCACTTCTCGAAGTCGCGCAGGACGCCGAGTTTCCCGCCAGGGTCGTTGCGGTGGGGGCAGACCGCGACGCTGACGGCCTCGCCCACGCTGAGGAGTTCGGCATCCCCACCTTCTCCGTCGCTCTCTCCAGCTTCGACTCGCGCGAAGGGTGGGGGGATGCCCTGCTCGAGCAGATCGAACAGTGGTCGCCAGATCTCACCATCCTCAGCGGGTTCATGAAGCTGCTGCCGCCCCGCGTGATCGCGGCCCTCAGCCCGAACCTCATCAACACCCACCCCGCCTACCTGCCCGAGTTTCCCGGAGCCCACGGCGTGCGCGACGCCCTCGCGGCCGGGGTGACGGAGACGGGGGCGAGCATCATCGTCGTCGACAATGGCGTGGACGAGGGCCCGATTATCGCGCAGCAGCGGGTGCCGATTCTGCCGGGGGACACCGAGGCGACCCTCCACGACCGCATCAAGCCGGTCGAGCGCGAATTGCTGATTCAGGTCGTGCTCGATATCGCGAACGGGCGCGTCACGCTTTAGACTGGTCACGTTGCAACTGGCGTTCAGATGGGAATCCATCGGGAAGCAACCTGACATCGTTTCGGCCGTTCGCCTGGGCCGGATTGAGACTCACCCTCTCTCTAAGGAGTCAGCATGTCTGCACCAGTTTCGAATGAATCCAAACGTGACCGCGATGCGATCCCGATCACCAGGGCCCTCATCTCGGTCAGCGACAAGACCGGCCTGATCGAACTCGCGGCGGCACTCGCCGGCGCAGGGGTCGAGATCGTGTCGACCGGGTCGACCGCGAAGACGATATCGGATGCCGGGCACCCCGTCACCGAGGTCAGCCAGGTCACCGGCTTCCCCGAGTCGCTTGACGGCAGGGTCAAGACCCTGCACCCGGCAGTGCATGCTGGCATCCTCGCCGACCTGCGCCTCGCGAGCCACGAGGCGCAGTTGGCCGAGTTCGGCCTCGCGCCGTTCGAGTTGGTCGTGGTGAATCTCTACCCGTTCGTCGAGACGATCGCGGCCGGAGTCACGGGGGATGCGGCCGTCGAGCAGATCGACATCGGCGGACCCGCCATGGTGCGCGCCGCCGCAAAGAACCACGCGAATGTGGCCATCGTGGTCTCCCCGTCGAACTACAGCCAGGTGATCAAGGCGGTCACCCTCGGCGGCACAACGCTGGCTCAGCGCCAGCGTCTCGCCGGGGAGGCGTTCGCCCACACCGCTACGTACGACACCGCCGTCGCGGAGTTCTTCGCCGAGAACATCGGCATCCGGGCCGAGCATCCGTTCACCACATTCGAGGTAAAAGCCACACTTAAAGAGACCCTCCGTTACGGAGAGAACTCGCACCAGGAAGCATCGCTCTATGTGAGTGCGGACGGATCGGGCATCGCGCAGGCCACCCAGCTGCACGGTAAAGAGATGTCGTACAACAACTACGTCGACGCGGACGCCGCCGTGCGCGCGGCATACGACTTCCCCGGCCCGGCGGTCGCCATCATCAAGCACGCCCAGCCGTGCGGGATCGCCATTGCCGACGACATCGCTACAGCGCACCAGCGCGCGCACGACTGCGACCCTGTGTCTGCGTTCGGCGGAGTGATCGCCGCCAACCGCACGGTCACCGCTGCCATGGCAAACACGGTGACACACATCGTGACCGAGGTAGTGGTCGCGCCGGACTTCGAGCCGGAAGCGCTCGAAATACTCTCGGCGAAGAAGAACATCCGCCTGCTCAAGCTGCCGGCGGGCTACCACCGCGAGCCGGTCGAGTTCAAGCAGATCAGCGGTGGCCTTCTGGTGCAGCAGCCGGATGTGTTCGACGGTTTCACCTCAGACGGCTGGACCCTGGTCGCAGGCGACGAAGCGGATGCCGCCACCCGCGCAGACCTCGAGTTCGCCTGGCGTGCCGTGCGGGCGGTCAAGTCGAACGCGATCCTGCTCGCTCACGACGGGGCATCTGTCGGGGTGGGGATGGGCCAGGTCAACCGGGTCGACTCGTGCCGGCTGGCCGTCTCGCGGGCCGGAGATCGCGCCGCCGGCTCGGTTGCGGCCTCAGATGCCTTCTTCCCTTTCGCGGACGGCGCTGAGGTGCTGCTCGATGCACAGGTGAGCGCAATCGTTCAGCCAGGCGGCTCAATTCGCGACGACGAGGTCATCGCCGCGGCGAAGGCAGCCGGCGTGACGATGTACTTCACGGGCGAGCGGCACTTCTACCACTAGCCAGCAGGTTCATAGGGTGCTCCCAATAGGGTTGGGGACCATGGCCACACTCACCCGCTCCACCCCGCTCGCGCGTCGCCTCATCGGATCGGCGGTTTCGGCACTGGTCGTTGCGGCACTCGCGATGGCCGTCACGACCCTGCTGCTGTTCACGGCGGTGCTGGTCGGGGCGAACAGCCCCGATGGCGCGCTACAGTCGCTCGCTGGGGTGTTCGCCTGGGGTGCTGTCGTCGTGTTCGTGGTGCTGGCGGTGATGGCGCTCGTCGGAGCATACTCGCGCTGGTATCTCACGCTGCTGTCAGGACTCATCGCCGCGATTCTCGGCGGGCTGATCGGCAACCTTGTGCGCATCGTGCTGGCGAACACCGCGGTGAGTAGCGCGTCTGTGTTCGAGCCCATGGTCACCTCGTTCCTTCCGTTCGAGGTGCTGATCGTGGTTGCAACCGTGACCGCCGGGGCCGTCGTCTATCGTCGGATCGTCGGTGGACCGGATGCCCCGGCCGACAGGCGCATCGCCATCGTGCGTGCCCCGGCCGCAAATCTCGCCGAGGGCCAGGTCACCCACGTCACGCGCAAGGAGGTCGACACGACCCTTGCCGACACGCAGTGGGATGCGTATGTCACAGCACTTTCTGACAGTGGCTGGGATGTCGTGGAGGTTGCGGTCGGTGAGGGCATGGCCGACTCCGTCTTCGTTGAGGACGCGATGGTTGTCTTCGGTGAGACAGCCGTGATCACCAGCCCGGGCGCTGAGTCCCGTCGCGGCGAGACCGCAGCCGTCGAAGTCACGGCTCGCGAGCTCGGCCTCACGGTCGCGCGCATCCAACTGCCAGGCACCCTCGACGGCGGAGACGTGCTGAAAGTCGGAACGACCGTCTATGTCGGTCGGAGCGGGCGCACGAATGCCGACGGCATCCGCCAGCTTCGTGCCCTCGTGTCGCCGCTCGGCTATTCGGTGGTCGCAGTGCCGACCACGAAGGCGCTGCACCTGAAGAGCGCGGTGACTGCACTCCCGGATGGCACCGTCATCGGCTGGGCACCCGTCGTTGACGACCCGGCCCTGTTCGACCGTTTTCTCGCCATGCCAGAGGAGGGCGGCGCACACGTCGTCGTGCTCGCGGCCGACACGGTGCTGATGGCGGCGTCCGCACCGAAGAGTGCAGCGCTGCTCTCTGACCTCGGCTACCTCGTAGTGACCGTCGACATCAGCGAGTTCGAGAAGCTCGAGGGTTGCGTTACGTGCCTGTCGGTGCGTGTTCGGTAGAAATACTTGCATCGCTGAAGTGGTTACCCATATCCTGTAAGGCTGCCTTGTCGACGGATCGTGTCGGCCCCGGGCGGAATCGGCCACAAGCCCAGGAGGACGACATGACGTACATTTTTCCCGCAACTGCAGGCGCGAACAGTGTTGCCATCCTCCCGGTGCTGACGCATAGCCGAGTCCGGTAGCCCAGGGGGCGTCGCCCCCTTCCTCTCACTCCTTCTCACTCACCCTTCCCCAAAAAGGAATTCTTTCGTGCCTGCAGAGCAAAAACGCCAGGGGACTTTCGCGTCCCTCCTTCGCATCTATCCATGGGCAAAACCGGCCATGCCGCGCATCTATCTCGGTATGGTCTCTGCCTTCATTGCCGCGCTCGTCGCGCTGCTGATCCCCCAGGTGCTGCGCACCCTCGTCGATGGCCCGCTCAAGAACGGTGACCCCAGCCAGATCTGGTGGCCGGTCGCCGCCGTGCTCGGCCTCGGCGTGCTCGAAGCAGTGATGATCTGGTTTCGGCGGTTCTTCGTGCTGCAACCCGGCACCGCCGTCGAAGCCGACCTGCGCAACTCGTTCTATCGCAAGCTGCAGGAACTGCCGGTGAGCTTCCACGACCGCTGGCCGAGCGGGCAACTGCTGTCGCGCATGCTCAGTGACCTCAACCTGATCCGTCGCTGGATCTCGTTCGGCATCGTGCTGCTCGTCGTCAACGTGATCACAATCCTCGTTGGGTTCGTCTTCCTGCTCTCGATCAACTGGATCCTCGGCGTCGTCTTCGTCGTCTGCTCGATCCCGCTGTGGATCTACGGCTACCTGTTCGAGCAGAAGTACTCGGTGGTCGCGCGCCGCAGCCAGGACCAGGCCGGCGACCTCGCCACCGCAGTCGAGGAATCTGTGCACGGCATACGGGTGCTCAAGGCGTTCGGTCGCGGCCAGTACGCGCTGAAGAATTTTGCGAAGCAGGCGGAGCAGCTGCGGGGGACAGAGATCGAGAAGGCGCAGGCCATCGCGGGTATCTGGCTCTGGCTGTTGCTGGTGCCCGATGTGACTTTCGCGCTGTGCCTGCTCGGCGGCGTGTGGCTGGCAGCGTCGGCCCAGATCACGGTTGGCGCCCTCGTCGCGTTCTTCGCCACGGCAACCGTGCTGCGGTTTCCGGTCGAATCGATCGGCTTCCTGTTATCCATGACCTTCGACACCCGCACGGCAGCCGACCGTTACTTCGAAGTGATGGATGAGAAGAACACGATCGCCGGCCCCGAGCATCCTCACTCCATTGCGAAGCCCGAAGGTCGGCTCGTGTTCGAGAGCGTGCACTTTCGGTACCAGGATTCGCCGGCCCAGTATGCCGACCTCGTTGACGGTGTCGAACTTGCGCTCGAGCCCGGGGAGACCATGGCGGTCGTCGGACTCACCGGATCGGGTAAGTCCACGCTGACCTCACTCACGACACGCATGTATGACGTGACCGGAGGGGCGATAACGCTCGATGGTGTCGACATCCGCAAACTCTCGCTGTTCGACCTGCGGAGGCACATCGCGATGGCGTTCGAAGACGCGACGCTGTTTTCGGCGAGCGTGCGCGACAACGTGATGCTCGGCAGGCCTGATGGCACGGATGCAGACCTGCGCGAAGCGCTCGAGATTGCGCAGGCGAACTTCGTGTTCGCCCTGCCGAAGGGGCTCGACACCATGGTCGGTGAGGAGGGGCTCTCACTGTCTGGAGGCCAGCGACAGCGACTCGCACTTGCCCGCGCTGTGGCGGCGAAACCCGACGTGCTCGTGCTCGATGACCCGCTTTCGGCACTGGATGTCGACACCGAAGCACTCGTCGAAGCCGCATTACGGCGGGTGCTGGCCTCCACCACGGCGTTGATCGTCGCGCATCGCCCCTCGACCGTGATGCTCGCGGATCGGGTGGCGCTGCTCGAAGGCGGCCGCATCACCGCGGTCGGTCGGCACAGCGACCTGCTGGTGTCGAGCGATCACTACCGGTTCGTGATCTCGAGCCTCGAGGACGAAGAACGCAGAGAGGCTCGAGAGGTGAACGCATGAGCACCGTGACCGGGGTCGAGGGCGAAGAGCGCATCGATTACACCACGGCGGAGAGCATCCAGATCCGTCGCCGCTCGACTCGACTGCTTCTCTCGCTGCTGCGGCCGCTGCGCACCAGGGTCGTGCTCACAATCGTGGTCGTTGTGGTGAGCACGGTTGGTCAGGTCGTCGGCCCCGCACTGATCGCCTACGGCATCGATACCGGGCTGCCGCGCGCACTCAAACACGACTGGATGCCCCTCGGTGTCGCCGTCAGTGCCTACCTCGCGGCCGGAATTGCCGGGGCGATACTGATCTCCTGGTACACGGTGCTGACCGCGCGCATCAGCCAGGCCATCCTGATCGACCTGCGCAAGCGCGTCTTCCTGCACACCCAGAAGCTGAGCCTCGAGTTTCACGAAAGCTACACCTCGGGGCGCATCATCGCGCGCCAGACCAGCGATCTCGATTCGATTCGAGAGCTGTTGGATTCGGGTATCAACCAGCTCATCCAGGGCGGGCTGTATATGGTGTTCATCGCCATCGCGCTGTTCTCCCTCGACTTCTGGAGTGGGCTGGTGCTGTTCTGCTCGCTCGTGCCCCTCGGGTTTCTGGTGAGATGGTTCCAGGTGCGATCGCAGCGTGCATTCCGGTCGACCAGAACGACATCCGCGCGACTGATCGTGCAGTTCGTCGAGACGATGACGGGCATCCGAGCCGTCAAAGCCTTCCGCAAGGAGAAGCGCAACGAAGTCGAGTTCGCCGAGCTCACCGAGAACTACCGGGTTGCCAACCTGCGCACCATCAAACTGTTCGGAATTCTCGACCCCGGGCTCGTGCTCATTGGCAACATCACGCTCGGCATCGTGCTGCTCGTCGGCGGGCTGCGGGTTGCAACCGGTGCAATCGAGGTCGGCGTGCTGCTCGCAGCGCTGCTCTACACCCGGTCGTTCTTCGCCCCCGCACAGGACATGGCGATGTTCTACAACTCGTACCAGTCCGCAGCGGCAGCGCTCGAGAAGATCTCGGGAGTGCTCGAAGAGCAGCCCGGTGTTCCCGATCCGACCAAGCCGATCGACCTCTGGCAGGCGTCAGGCGAACTGGCGTTCCGCGGGGTCGAGTTTGCGTACACGACAGACCGCGTCATCCTGCCGGCCTTCGATCTTTCGATCCCAGCAGGGCAGACCATAGCGCTGGTCGGATCGACGGGAGCCGGTAAATCCACCCTCGCGAAGCTGATCTCGCGGTTCTACGATCCGTCAGCCGGCGTGGTCGAGCTCGACGGGGTCGACCTGCGCCGCCTGCATCCCAAAGACCTCAGACGCGCGATTGTCATGGTCACCCAGGAGGCGTACCTGTTCTCGGGCTCGGTAGGCGACAACATCGCGCTGGGCAAGCCCGAGGCATCGATCGACGAGATCGTCGCGGCGGCGAAGGCGGTGGGCGCCCACGAGTTCATCACCTCGCTGCCCGATGGCTATGACTCCGACGTCAACAAACGCGGCGGTCGGGTCTCCGCCGGCCAGCGCCAGCTGATCTCCTTCGCGCGGGCGTTTCTCGCCGACCCGGTCGTGCTGATTCTCGACGAGGCGACCGCGTCGCTCGACATCCCGTCAGAGCGGCTCGTGCAGGAGGGCCTGCTCACCCTGCTGGCCGACCGCACGGCGATCATCATCGCGCACCGGCTGTCGACGGTCGCGATCGCGGATCGGGTGCTGGTGATGGAACACGGCCAGATCGTCGAAGACGGCACGCCGCGCGATCTCATCGCAGGCACCGGGCGCTTCTCGAAGCTGCATGCGGCCTGGCGGGAGTCGCTGGCCTAGCGATTCTGCTCACTCGCGCTCGTTGAGTTGGTAGTTGTTGCGGTTATGGAGCGCGCAAAGCCGCAACAACTGCCGCGTCGACGTCATGTCGGGGGGAGGGCGGCTACGGCTCGTAGCGCGCGACATCCAAGTCGACCCGGAAGGCGCCAGACGCCGACCATTTCAGCGGGGTGCCCTCCACCCGATACTGCTCGAGCGCTCGCTGCTCATGGTCGGTCGCAGGATGCCCGCTCGCCTTCACCACGCGCCACCAGGCGACGTCGCTCCCGTAGTACGCCATCACCTGGCCGATCGCGCGTGATGCGTGGGAACCGATCGCAGCAGCCACATCACCGTAGGTCATTACACAACCCGGCGGAATGGATTCGACGACCGAGAGTGCGCGGCTGACGAGGTCATCCTGCATCAGAGCACCAGCACGCCGATCTGCTCGCCGTACTGGGTTTCGCCGACGACGCTGAATCCGGTGTGGATGAAGAATTCACCCGGACCGAAGTCGCCCTCCTCCCAGATTGCGAACAGTTTATCGAAGCCGCGTTGCCGGGCTTCGTCGGCCAAGGCCCAGACGGCGAACTTGCCCACGCCGGTTCCCTGCACGTCTGCGGCGACCGTGACGCGCCAGATGCAGCTTCGAAACTCCTCTTGGAGTGCGTCGGGGTCGAAGTTGCCACGAATGAATCCGACCACCTTGTCACCGTCGAGCACGACCCGTGGCCAGGTCGTGGCCGGGTTCAGGAACGCGTCGGCGATCGCGTACGACGGCGGGGTGACGAACTGTTCCTGGCCGGCTCGAAGCGTGAGGCCGTTCGCGGCGACGATCGTGGTCGCCGAGAGTTCTTCAAGTCGCAGTTCACTCATGCCAACAACCTAGTGTCCTAAGGCCAGAGTGGGAAAAGTATCTTGACATCAAGATACTTCGGAAAAAGAGTAAGCTGACTCCGGTGCCACAAGCACCCTGACTTCCAAGGAGAAACGCGTGGCCAAGATCAAGGTAGAAGGCACAGTCGTCGAGCTCGACGGCGACGAGATGACTCGAATCATCTGGCAGAAAATCAAAGACACCCTGATCCACCCGTATCTCGATATCAACCTCGACTATTACGACCTCGGCATCGAGCACCGTGACGCGACCGACGACCAGGTCACCATCGATGCCGCCCATGCCATCCAGAAATACGGCGTCGGCGTGAAGTGTGCGACCATCACCCCTGATGAGGCCCGCGTAGAAGAGTTCGGGCTGAAGAAGATGTGGAAGTCGCCGAACGGCACGATCCGCAACATTCTCGGCGGTGTCATCTTTCGCGAACCCATCATCATCTCGAATATCCCACGCCTCGTGCCCGGCTGGAACAAGCCGATCATCATCGGCCGCCACGCGTTCGGTGACCAGTACAAGGCCACCGACTTTGTGTTCAAGGGTTCGGGCAAACTGACCGTGCAGTTCACCCCGGATGACGGCTCAGAGCCGCTCAAGTTCGACGTATACGATGCGCCGGATGACGGCATCGCGCAGGTGCAGTACAACCAGGATGCGTCCATCCGCGACTTCGCTCGCGCGTCGCTGAATTACGGTCTGACCCGCAACTACCCGGTATACCTTTCGACGAAGAACACCATCCTCAAGGCCTATGACGGCCGGTTCAAAGACATCTTCCAGGAGATCTTCGACGCCGAGTTCAAGGAGCAGTTCGACGCGGCAGGGCTCACATACGAGCACCGCCTCATCGACGACATGGTCGCATCGGCCATGAAGTGGGAGGGCGGCTACGTCTGGGCCTGCAAGAACTACGACGGCGATGTGCAGTCAGACACCGTTGCGCAGGGCTTCGGCTCACTCGGGCTCATGACCTCAGTGCTCGCCACGCCGGACGGCAAGGTCGTCGAGGCTGAGGCTGCCCACGGCACGGTGACCCGCCACTACCGCATGCACCAGGCTGGCAAGCCGACATCCACCAATCCGATCGCGTCGATCTACGCCTGGACTCGCGGGCTTGCGCATCGCGGCGTGCTTGACGGAAACGAGGAGCTCATCGACTTCAGCCTCACGCTCGAGGATGTCGTCATAAAGTCGGTCGAGGCGGGCCATATGACGAAGGACCTCGCAGCGCTCGTCGGGCCTGACCAGAAGTGGGAGACCACCGAGGAGTTTCTCGACACGCTCGACAAGAACCTGGCGGCGCGCTTGGCTTAAGCGGGGCAACTCGCGCTAACAAAGGCGGCGGCATCCATTCGGGTGCCGTCGCTTTTCCGTTAGTGCTCCGCCGTGATTGGGCCAGGGCGGGGGGGGTTTTGCGTT
>JAYTRC010000089.1:0-2428 GCA_043746355.1 Lacisediminihabitans sp.
TGCCTTCGGGCGCGAGCAAGAACCGCTCTGGAAGGCAGAGGGCATCCTGCAATCCCGTCCCGCGCTCATCGCCCACTCGGGTCTGAAAGTGCAGGCCGAAACCGCAGAGCACCTCAGCCGCCGTCACCGACGACTGGTCAAAAAGGCCCACCGTCGCCTGGAACGCACGGTCGCGGCGCTGAGCCCGTTTGTGCGCCGCAAACACGGCCAGAAGACCTGGTTCATGGTTCGCACCTTGCTGCTCCTGCTCGGCGACGTAGCGGGGCAGGCCGGGGCGCAGATCTACTACGGCGAGATCACTGAACTGGCGATCATCCAGTCGCTGGCAGCAGGTGTCGCGATCGTCACTGCAGGGCTCGTGGGTAGCGAGATCAAAGACCTGCGCATGGCCGCCAAACGCCGCAAGGACCCCGCGGACCTGACCGGACCCCAGAAGGCGTTCGCCCACTTGTTCGACGGCACCGATGACGGCAAACACATCGTGCGCGCCATCGTCGGTACCGCCTTCACCGTGGGCGCGATGATCTCGTCCGGGATCTTCGCGCTGCGCTCGACCATCGACGGACCGCTCAGCGGCCTTATCTATGGGGCACTGGCCGCGGGCATCGCCGCTGCCAGTCTCATCTCCAGCTACATCGTCACCGATGAGATCGCGGATGCAATCGATACCGCCGAGAAAGACTACGAACGCACGCTCAAGCGTCAGACCACTCTGACTTCGAGTGCGCCGCTGAAGGCCGCGTTGGAGAAGATCGCCGAGGATGAGTCGATCCGCGCTGAGCACGACGTGCGTGGACAGGCGGCACTGCTCACCTACGAGGGGCTGAAGCACCGTGTGCTGCGCCGCAACCCCGGTGTGGCGGGCCACGGCCCCGCAGTCGAGCCTGAGCCGGTTGTCGGACGCCGCGCCCGCGAGGACGGGGGCGGCGCATGAGCCTCGCATCGCACCTGCAACCCAGCGCTCTCGTCGGCGAGTTACCACGGTCATTCGAGCCGAAGAAGGTGGCTCCGATTGAGTTGGGCTGGCCGGGGTTCTGCCCCCGCCAGCCCCGGCTGGTCCTGCCGATCTTCGACGACTCCGGCTCGGTGTCGCTGCCGGGCGGGGGCGACCCGGTCGGCAACCGCTACGAGGAAGCGCAGCTCGCTTTCGAAGCGCTCCAGGAATGGTGCACTTGCGGGAAGTGCCTGGGCGGAGTGTTGCACTTCGACACCCCGCGAGGGGATGTCGCGCCGGGCAAGCTGCGTAGCCCCACGTTCCAGCAGCACCTCACGCGAGGGCTGAGCGTGCCACGCTTCGCTGCTGGTTCAAGCGTCCTCGGCCCCAGCCTCACAAGGGCGGAGGCCATTGCCGCGGGCTTTTCGAAGCACGAGGTGCGACTGGTCGTGCTGACGGACTGGCAACTCTTCGACACCGACGACGTCCTCGACCGGCTGCGCAGCTTCCCGGGAGCTGTGCTCGCCATCGGGCTGAACACGAACCCTCCCATCGCAGCGGACGGCGGCGACATCGTCGGTCTGCGGGTCGGTCACGACGACCCACCAGGCGCCGTCGCCCGTGCGCTGTTCGGTGAGCTGACGGTCGGTCGTCGCGGACGTCGATTCATCGGCACGACTGCTGGCGCTTCCAAGGACGGGGAGGCAACAGCGTGAACATCGTTGCCAATTCCACAACATCGAGGATCGCCGCCACCGACCGCCAGGGCTTCAACGCCACGACCTCTGTTAGCCGATATTCCGATCACCTGTCGCATCGCTTCGCAGCCGGAGCGATCGGAACATTGCGCGAACACCGCCGAGAGCCCATAACCATACGTCCACCCCGAGGGCAGGCGCTGAGCGCTGCCGACGGTACGGAATCGAAAGGAGGAACCACACGATGAACATCAACGACACGCTCACCGAGACCACGGTGCCGAGCAAGAAGTACAAGGTCATTTATGCCGACCCGCCCTGGGACATCCAGCAGAAGGGTGCCCGCGGAGCCGCGAAGCACTACGACCTGATGACGCTCGATCGCATCAAGAACATGCCCGTGGCCGAGCTGGCGGACGACAACGCGACCCTGCTGCTCTGGGTCACCAACGGGGCACTCCCGGCCGGCCTTGAAGTGATGAAGGCCTGGGGCTTCGAGTACAAGACGAACGCAGCCTGGGACAAGTACTACATGGGGCTCGGCCTCTACTTCCGTGGCTCCCATGAGCTGCTTCTCCACGGCACCCGTGGGAAGGCACCGTTCAAGTTCCGTGGGCAACGCTCGACGCTTCAGTTCCCGAGGCAGGAACATTCCCGAAAGCCCGAGGAAATGATCCCCCTCATCGAACGCGTCCTCGACGGCCCCTACCTCGAACTGTTCGCACGGCAACGCCCGAACAGCCACCGCGACTGGAGCGTCTGGGGCAACGAGATCGAATCCGACATCGTCATTCCC
>JAYTRC010000090.1:0-41246 GCA_043746355.1 Lacisediminihabitans sp.
TCGTGGAATACCGGACTGAGCGAAGCGAGGGAGGATATGCCGCGAAAGCCGGACACGGAGCCTGCGCAGCGAACTACGATCGGCGGACCGGGAGCAACCTGATCGCGAACGCGAGCTATCCGAGATCCGGAGGCAACACGGTTTGATCGCACCGCAGCGCGGACGCGCGGATCTCATCCTCCGTGTTGCCGGCGAGTTGGTTGGCGCGGGTGAGCAGCAGATCGATCGCGATCCGGATCAGACTGTTCTCCGTCAATCGTGGTCCACTGCGATCGGTCCGTCGCCGCGCGAGCACACGCACCAAGCGTGACAGCGCGACGTACTGGTCTTCTCGCACTCGCGCCTCTTTACGCGCAAGTCGGCGGTAGAGCGGGACGGGCGAGCCCGTGCCGCGAGTAGCCGTTCCCGCGGCGGGCGGCTCGTGCTCAGTGCTTGCCTGGGTTGGGGGCTCGTAGGTCACGTCAGGTATCTGCAGCGAAGGACTTGAGGTGCCGGATGAATGCCTGCCGATCGGCTGCAGGGTCGGTGATGAGCTCGATTATCCGACGCCGAAATTCCGCACGGTCATCGGGCGGGAGGTGGCGCAGCGGCCGCATGCACCAGTCGATGTCCTCATCGACGGTGTACCCAGATTCGGCCATGTGCTTGTCGGGGTGGTAGGTGAAGCTGGCGACGGCGACGCGATAGATGACGGCGTCGATCTGAGATCTGTCGAGCATGGTGGTGGCTCCTTCGTGTTGTGACTGATTTTGATGGTTGGCGAGATGGACGGCGGTTGCCGGTAACGGCGGATATCTGTGGAGAGCGAGTATCTCGGGTGAGCGGTTGGGAGGAGCGGTGGATGGCGCACGTCGGCGTGCACCGTGGCCGTCAATGTTGGCGCTCATAGTCCGAGCCCTGCGCTTTCTATCGGATGCTGAGGCTGATATGCCTGTCCAGCCGCGGCCTCAGGCTCGCGGCGGGGTGTCATTCGCAGCCGCTCGTTGATGCTCCGCGCGATCCCATCGAGGCGCGCCTCTTCGGTCTCCCGGCGGCGGACGGTGTCGGAGCTGGTCTCGGGGTTGCGCCGCTGGTAATCGGCTGCGCGGATGCGGTCCCACTCGCGGTGCAGCGCGTCGATGAGATGCTTCGGGGTGGCCAGCTCGACCTTGAGTTGGTTCTGCAGTTGCGGAGTCAGCGGGCGAGAGAAGAACGCCTGCGCGGCCGCCGCATTCTCGTCACGCTCAGCCGGTGTGACCTTGTGTAGGCGTCGTACCGGGAGACCGACCTCGATGCGGCGGCGTTCACGGTCCCTCCACCGCTTCTGACTGGCCAACTGCCGGTCGCGGTTGTCCCGGTAGTACTGGCGCCGGTACGCCTTCCGCTCCTCAGCATGCCGCTGGTAGTAACGCTTCGCCCCCGCGGCCTTCGCACTTGGATCCCGCTGGTTCTTGTCGCGCAGCCTCGCGTTGATGTCATCTTTATGGCGCGCCCGCCAGGTAGTTTTGCGGCGCCTCTTCCCTTCGCGGTATCCCTCGGGGTCGGCGGCACGCTGCCGTTCCCGGCTTTCAAGGGCCCGGGCGCGACTTGCTTCGACATCGGCGTGATAGCGCTCCCGCGCCCAAGCAGCCTTCCGCTCCCGCCGCTCGACCGCGGCTCGTTCCGCCGCCGCCTTGCGTCGCATGTTCTCGCGATTCGCAGCCCGTGCCGCCTCGAGGTTCTTCTCGCGCCACTGCTGCCGGTATGCCGAGATCTCCTCGGCGTGCTCGGCTCGATACCACTTCGTGTACTCGGCGTGCTGCTCCCGGTGCTCTTCCCGATACTTGCGCCCGTACGCAGAAATCTGCTTCTTGTGCTTCTTCTTGTAGTTACGAGCGGCTTCGGCGCGTCGCCGCTTTGCTTCGTCGTCGTCACCCATCCGCTCTCCCGTTGCTATTCCGCGTCATGTATTGACACGAGTGAAGCACGTGATGTAGAACTGTGTCAAGTAATCGCAATAGCGAATCCGTGACGCGGAAGGGCATACTGGGGAGGTGAAGATCGACGTGCGTACACCTGATGGCCAGCGCATGGCGTCCATGCACGCCACGCTCCCCCTCGGGTCCGCGTTGCGGATCGCCCCGGCGTTCACCGCCACTGCTGCAGCTGACGACATCCCGGTGGAGACCACGATCGAAGCCGTCTATTCATCCATCGCAGGCCGCTACCGGATCGCCAGCACCGCGCACCGCGCAACCACTGAAACCGCGGAGATCACCCCCACGGTCCTTCGCCAGGTCCGACTTGGCGAGTTGCTCTCGGCCGCCGTCCCGTATTGCGTGACGGTGGACTTCGAAGGCAAGTGGCGAACCGTGCACGATCTCCTCGCCACGGACGGCCATGTTGTCCCGAAGCCACTTGCGGCCCTCGCCGTGGCTGCGGGGCCCACCGCCGACACGCTCGGCCTCGTCCACCTCATCTACGGAGTCGCTGCACTCGCCGCGCTACCGCCCATGCGCGCCGTCGCAACTGAGCTCGGGATCCCCGAGCGCACCGCGACCCACTGGATCGCCAAGGCACGTAACGCTGGGCTACTCGAAGGCATCACCTACGCCGTCGGTCGCCAGCCGGATGGAACCCGCCGAGCCGAATAACACCAATACCGGCCGCCCACCCATCGAGGGCAGGAACGGGAGTCTGTTCTACTCCGAGACCGAGGCGGCCGCGCGCCTTGGCCTTCATCGCACGACACTTCGCTCCCTCGCCCTGACCGGCCGCGCGCCCGTCGAGCCGATCGTCCTCACCGAACACCGCCGCGTCTACCGTCGCGCCGACATCCACCGCCTCGCCGGCCTCGACTCCTGACGGGCGGGCAAGATCGTGGGAAGCGTCAAGCCATACGACACGGCAAAGGGCCGGCGGTATCGCGTCCGCTACCTCAGGCCGGATCAGCAGCCGACCCAGAAACGGGGGTTCACGACCAAGCGCGCAGCTGAGTTGTTCCTCGCGACCGTTGAGGTCGATATCTCGCAAGGCCGCTACATCGAACCCTCTCTGGCTCGAGTGACAGTCGCGGAGTGGATGCAGACCTGGCTGGCGGCTCGAGGGGACCTTCGCGCGACCACACGCAGCCGGGTCACCCACATCATCCACAAGCACATCGACCCTGCTCTGGGTCCCATACGGATCGGAAATCTCACCCGGCTGCAAGTGCAGGAGTGGGCGTCGGCTCTGCCGGGCGCCCCGGCGACCGTGCGCAAGACTGTCAACGTCCTCTCCGGCGCCCTGAGGTTCGCGGTCGAAGATGGGCGACTGCCATCGAATCCAGCGCAGCGCCTGAAGCTACCCAAGGTCGTCAAAGCCACCAAGCGATACCTGTCGCACGAGCAGGTGGCATCGCTCGCCCGCGCGGTCGGACAGATCTCAGGCGGCTTCCAGCACGGATACCACCTGGTCATCCTCGTGCTCGCGTACTGCGGGCTTCGCTGGGGCGAACTCTCCGGCCTGCGCGTGCGCGATATCGACCTCGATAGGCGACGCCTGGCCATCCGGCAGACCGTCGTCGCGGACCGCGGATACCAACGCATCGAACCGCCGAAGGACTACGAGCAGCGCTCGGTCCCGATCCCCCAGTTCCTCTGCGAACCTCTCTCCCGCCAGATCGCCGGCCGCCCGCCCGACGAACCAGTGTTCTACGGCGTCCGCACCAAGACCTGGCTGCGCAACCACGTCTTCCGAGTCGGCTGGTTCGACCGCGCTGCGACCGAGGTCGGTCTTGAAGGGCTCACCCCACACGAACTGCGCCACACCGCCGCAAGCCTCGCGGTCTCGGTCGGCGCGCACGTGAAGGCGGTGCAGAGGATCCTCGGCCACGCCTCCGCCGCGGTGACCCTCGATGTCTACGCGGACCTGTTCGACGAAGACTTGGACACGGTCGGCGAATCGCTGAACCGCGTCGCGATGCAGACCTCCATCGCGGATGTCCTCGCCGATCCACGACGCACCTCTTGGGAGGATTTGCCTGCCCTCCCGAGTTCGCAAGTGAACTCACCCGCTCCTGGTTTATGAGCCCTGGCACTCCCGTTTCAGCATGTCGTCGGGCGACCAAACTTGCCCGCAGTTGCTGCCATGCAGGGGATCGTTGTCTCTACCTGATCCAGGTGCAGACGTAGCCGGTGTGCATAGTATTTGTCGACTCGGCACGGTTGCTAAGTGGGCAATAGGTCTGGGTCTACTGTCCCAACCCGCCAGCAACGTCCGATTGGTGTCGCGGACCGGGCCGCGGGCCTTCCCCCGGGCCTGGGCGTCGTTAGCTTGGCTTTTCGCTTTGGGCCTGAGTGTTGTCGTGGAAGAAGCGTCGTTTGCCGAGAGTCCGAGGACGACCGTGTGGCGGACTCTGCATCGAGCTGGCGTCGAGCTACGACGGCGATAGGCCCTCGATCTAGACGTCAGCTGCGGCGACCCGAGCGCTGCCACCACTTCGCGCGTCGAGGCTTCGGCGTCGTCGTGTCACGCTGCACTTCCAAAGCGCGGCGATCGGCAGCCTGAGCCTTGACTATCTCGACGTCGTTCAAGGATCGGTGCCAGTCGACCTCACCCCGCGTTATGAAGTAGTGGGACTTGCACGGGAGCGCCGTGGCCGACACCGACGGCTTGAGGGAGATCTCGCCATCGAAGATGATTCGATATCGGGCTGGCGATAGCTTCGTGACGATCTCACCGCCGCACCCGCAGGCGCAAAGGTGCCCAGCTGTGGAGTAGACCACCGACACGTACAGAACACCCGGCTCCAGCGGGGTCGGGAAGCTGTCGACGAAACGAGCGCCGTAGTGCCTAGTCGACGTCATTCAACTCCCCGTTCCGGATCTGATTCAGGAAAAGCTTGTAGATCGTCAAATTCGACGATTCGTGGGTCGCGTAAAACCCGAGGTGACGCTTCCATCGGATGACAGCCAAGACGGCATTCAAGGCGTTGAGCTCAGCGACCTGAATGTTGCTGCTGTAATCGTCCTCGCCCGGTGCGACCGCTGGCGCAGTGGGCAACGGCGTGCCCTCTTCGGGCAGGTAGGTAGCGACCTTGACGAGTCCCGTAAGACCGGCCTCGCCTTCCCGGAAGCTCATCCCGACGTCGATAAATGGCACCCCGCGCTCGCGCAGATATCGCATGATCTCTGGTCGTGATTCCGCGTCTGCTGCTGCGAGGAAGACGAAGGTCGCCCCGTCAAGCAGGTGCAAGTTCTCCGAGCTGAGAGCGACAGGGTGCGCAGTGATGCCCATGTGCATCCGTGCGTACTCGCCCGCGAAGTATTCGGCCTTGTTGGGTTGAGCGCGGACTACATCAACCGAAGCTGCACCGGGCGCTCGGTAGGCATTGTGCGTTTCAAATTTGTCGCCATCGATCAGGACGATTCGATCGACCCAGGTCTTCGCGACCTGATCGAGAATGTAGCTCCCCGTTCCACCGCCGCCGACGATCGCAACAGTATGGCCACGGAACAGGTTATTGAGGGTGATCAGTCCAACTCGGGTGGCGTTCATGTCTGGGTATACGAGCGGCAGGTCACTCGGAACGACTTGAAAGGACCCAGTGCGACTTGGGCCTACCGGCTCATCGGTCTGACCGAGCGCGCTCGCGAGAACGCGAGAATAGTGACGGATCTTGGCGTAAACGCTCGGGTAAAGACTTTCAGGCGGCTTAAACGACAGCAGGTAGTTTGCGCACACACCGACCCCGTAGTCGTGCAGTTCGGGCGTTCCGAGGGCTGAATCGTCGTCGGCTCGCGGCTCCTCGCCAGCAAACCAGATCCGATGATCGGTCGCATCGGTGATAGTTCCGTCAAGCGTGTTCACCGGGAGGACAAGTATGCCGTCGTAGCGGGGTCCGATTGGTGATCGATAGGAAAGCCGACGGACGACAAGGTGCCCCTCTTGGAGCACCATGTCGTGGCCGTCCGCGATTAGGCGAGCAATCCCATCGTCAGGAGCGGTTAGCGGGTTCGACATCGAAGACCATGCCGTCCTTCACTTCGACGGACTGGCCATCCTTGAGACTGTGATCCTTACCGTGTCCCTTGCTGTATTCGACGAGGGTCAGCGCCGGGTCGTAGGGCTGCCCCGGTGCCGCGAGCTCTACCACCTGCTCGAACGTGATGCTCTTCTCGGACCACTCGAGCGCCCGCGTGTTGACGACAATCGTCACGGTCTTCTTCTTGTCCGCTTCTGTTTCCATATTGCTGCCCTTCTCATTGGCTGTTGCCATGTGTGCGGAAAGTTGATCCGTATACAAAAACAGTAGCGAGGAGCTCCGACATGGTAAGAACTACGCTTACGGCGGGGCCGGTCGTCATCTCACCGGCGACAGACTCTGGCACCTCGACACACCGATGGTTCCGAGCAGCTCAACCGGATTCTTCAAAAGCTCGAGTTGCTCTTCCGGGAATCGCTGATCGGCTCGGGACGGATCACGCCGCTGGCGGCTTACCAGTTGATGTCGCGTAGGCCCTATGGGCAGTGGCTTCTGAGATCAAATCAAGGTCTTCGGAGCGGTAGGTAAGCGACTTCATCGACACGACCAAATGAGAACTGGGTTGCTGCAGCCGGGGATCCCCGACCAACCTCAAGTTCTCAGAGTCCGCCGGCGGCGTCCGCGCGCCAGCTCGGCTCTAGCGTTCATGGCCAAATAGTGGCCAAAATCCGATTTCGTGCCTTCAGGCACCTTACGGTGGAAACGCAAAACCCCCGGCTAACCGGGGGTTTTGTTATTGTGACCCCAACCGGATTCGAACCGGTGTTACCGCCGTGAGAGGGCAGCGTACTAGGCCGCTATACGATGGGGCCGCAAGTGGACAACTCATCGAGTATGCCATACCGCCGTTACGCGGCCAAACCAGCTACAGCCGAACAGGTGACAGCACCTTCAGCGCACCGACCACCACTTCGACGTCGACCGGCAGCGCGCCGACTCGTTCGCCGTCGCCGTATGCTGCAACACCATCCGCCGCGATGGACACCCGCTTCACCTTGTGCACGTTAACTCGCGGGTCACTGAGGTGCTCGCCCTTGAAAACCCGAGGGAAGATGCGCAGGAACGCGATGCGACCCATCTTCTCGACGACCAGTACGTCGAGCAGGCCATCGTCTACGAGCGCATCGGGGGTGACGAGCATCCCGCCCCCAAGGGAAACACCGTTGCCCACCGAGACCATGACGGCCTGGGTGGTGGACTTCACGCCATCCATATCGAAGGTGTACGTGATCGGCTTGAGCCCGATGAGTTCGTAGAGCAGAGCGATGTTGTAGCGGATGCGACCCTTCGGCCAGGTCATCCTGTTCGCCCGCTCGTTGACGACAGCATCGAACCCGGCCGAGACCATGCAGGCGAACCAGGTCTGGCCTCCATCGGAGCGGTGAATGAGCCCGGCATCGATGGTGCGCGGCGGCAGCTGCAGCTGGGCGAGCAGGGTGCTGATCGCAGCATCCGTGTCCTCATTGGGAATGCCGAGCGACCTGGCCATATCGTTGCCGGTGCCCGACGGCACGATGCCGAGGGGAACATCGGTGCCGGCCACGAGGTTGGTGCCGAGGTTGACCATTCCGTCTCCCCCGACCACGACGAGCGCATCGGGCTTCGACGCCACGGCCTTCTTCGCCGCGACGATCAGCTCGGCGTAGCTCGGCTCCATCAGGCGGGTGACGTCATGCCCGGCATCCGTGAGCGCTTTCAGCACGGCCGGCCCGACCCTACTGCCTTTGCCGAAGGATGCTGTCGGATTGATTGCGACGAAGACTCGCTTCGGCGTCGTTGCCTCGGGCATGGGGCCTCTCGTGTGCTATATCTCGGGATGCGAAGTGTCGCGCCAGTGTTGTTTCGCGCCAGTGTATTGGTGCCGTCAGTAGTTCGTCACGACCCGCGTTCTGGGCGGCACTCTCACGCGAGTTTCCCGAAGTTGTTCGATTTCGGCCCTATTCCGAACAACACCGGGCGCCTCGGCGAGATCAGGGAGGAAGCCCGGCTACCGGGCCAGCTTCAGCAGCCGCAAGAGCTGCGCGTTCAACGCCACCACAATTGTCGAGACCGACATGAGGAGCGCTGCGAGCGCGGGCGGCATCAGGATGCCGACTCCGAACAGCACGCCGGCCGCAAGTGGTATGCCGACCACGTTGTAGCCTGCGGCCCAGAACAGATTCTGCAGTTCTTTGCGCCAGGTTGCGCGGCTGAGGGTGATGACGTCTGCGACGGCACGCGGATCGCTCGAGGCCAGCACAATGCCGGCCGATTCGATCGCGACGTCCGTTCCGGCGCCGATTGCGATGCCGACGTCGGCCTGGGTCAGCGCCGGAGCATCGTTCACCCCGTCGCCGACCATGGCGACCCGGCGCCCCTCGCCCTGCAGCCGGGTCACGACAGCGGACTTATCGCCGGGCAGCACCTGGGCGAAAACCTCGTCGATGCCGAGCCGGGCAGCAACCCAGTTGCCGACCTCATGCGAGTCTCCGGTGAGCATCGCAACGCGAACGCCACGCTTCTTGAGCAGTGCGACGGCTTCAGCAGACTCCGGCCGAATGACATCGGCGATGGTCACGAGCCCGATCACCCCGCCATCGACCAGAACGAAGACCACGGTCATCCCGTCGGCAGCATGCTCGCGATTCGAGTGCACCAGTTCAGCAGGCAGCTGGATGCCTCGCTCAGTGACCACCCGCGCGCTGGCAACGGTCACCAGCCGCTCGCCGACGCGCGCTTCAGCACCCCGGCCAGCGAGGGACACGAACTTCGTTGACCGCTCGACTTGCAGGTTCTTGACGCGAGCGGCCGAGACGATGGCCCGCGCGATCGGATGCTCGGACTTCGCCTCAGCGGCGGCGGCGAGCGCAAGCACCTCGCCTTCGGTGAACGGCTCGACCGGGACCACCGACGCGACACCCTGCCGCCCCTCGGTGAGGGTGCCGGTCTTGTCGAAGAGCACGACATCCACTTTGCGGGCCTGCTCGAGCGCGAGCTTGGTGCGCACCAGGATGCCTGCGCGGGCGCCCTTGGTGGTAGCGATGAGGGAGACCAGCGGAATGGCGAGGCCGAGGGCGTGCGGGCAGGCGATCACCAGCACGCTGACGACGCGTTCGAGCACGAAGCCCGGGTCGCCGGGCTTCAGCAGAATCCAGACGATGAGGGTGATCACCGCGGCGCCGACCGACACGTAAAAGAGAAGTGCTGCTGCTTTATCGGCGAGCACCTGGGCGCCCGACTTCGAGGCCTGAGCCTCTTCGACCAGCTTCATAATGCCGGCCAGCGCTGTGTCACCGCCGGTCTTCGTCACGCGCACGGTGAGCGACCCGGAGCCGTTGATGCTTCCGGCGATCACACCCGATCCCTTCACCTTTGACGTCGCGGTGGACTCGCCGGTGAGCAGCGCCTCATCCACGTCGGACTCACCATCGATCACCTCGCCGTCGGCGGGAATCGCCGCACCGGGGCGCACGATGACGAGAGTGTCGACCTCCAGCTGCGATACCGGCACCCGATCGCCATTCTCGAGCTCCGCCTCATCCGGCAGCAGCCTCGCCAGCTCACCGAGGGCATTCTGCGCGCCCATGACTGCCGACATCTCGATCCAGTGCCCGAGCAGCATGATCGTGATGAGGGTAGAGAGCTCCCACCAGAAATCCATGCCCTTGAGGCCGAGGGTGACCGCGGCGCTGTAGCCGAACGCGACGACTATCGCCAGGGAGATCAGGGTCATCATGCCGGGCTGGCGTGCCCGCAGTTCAAACCACCCGCCTCGAAGAAATACCAGGCCGCCGTAGATGAACAGCGCCAACCCGAATGCTGCTGGAATGTACTGGCTGCCCGGAAAACGCGGACCGCCGAGACCCAGGATGTTCTGCAGCCCGGTAGAGAACACCAGCGTCGGGATGGTGAGCACCAGGCTCACCCAGAACTTGCGGCGGAACTCCCCGGTCATGCTGGTCATGTCGTGGCCGGCGTGCATGTCGTGGCCGTGCATCTCGTGCTCGTGCATCTCGTGCTCGTGCATCTCGTCGCCGACATCCTTCTCCGAAAACGCAGGAGATTCGCCCGTATCTGCATGAATATGACCGGAACGGTCGATTTCGGTCGGATCTCCTGCGTTTTGGGTGGGGGACATCACTTCTCCCCGCGGTTGTTGCTGAGTTCGAAGACGCGCAGCAACTCGGCGACAGCGAGCTCTTTCTGGTCGCCACCGGCCTCGAACATGTCGGTGACGTGGGTACGGAGGTGGTTTTCCACGATCAGCTTGTTGAGGCTGCCCAGCGACTTTTGGATGGCCAGGGACTGCGTGATGATGTCTATGCAGTAGTCCTCGTTGTCGATCATTTTCTCGAGGCCGCGCATCTGGCCCTCGAGAATTCGGCTGCGGTGGAGTGCCCTCTTCTTCAGGTCTTCGATCATGAGATGCAGTATACCCCCTGGGGGTATCGAGACGAGAGTACAGTCTCCCTCATGCGAGTCACCAAACAAGAACATGCTGCCCTCATTCTCGAAGCGTCCGGAAAAACGTTGGTCGTGGATCCCGGGGTCTTCACGACCGCGCTGGTCGGACTCAATGACGTGGTTGCCATTGTCATCACCCACGAGCACGCCGACCACTGGACTCCTGAGCAGCTCACCCGCATCATCGACCGCAGTCCGGGGCTCACGATCTACGGTCCGTCCGGGGTCGCGGCGGCGGCGGTCGGCTTCGACATCACAGTGGTCGGCGGCGGTGACGAGGTCGACGTCGAGCCGTTCAACTTGAAGTTCTTCGGGGGCGAGCACGCCGTCATCCATGAGTCGCTGCCCGGCGTCGACAACGTGGGAGTGCTCGTCAACGACACCCTCTATTACCCGGGTGACTCGTTCTTCGTGCCGGAGGGCGTGGCGGTCGACACCCTGGCCGCACCAATCGGTGCACCATGGCTCACGCTCGGCGACGCCATGGATTTCGTTATGACGGTCAAGCCGCGCCGCGCGTTCGGCATCCACGAGATGACGCTCTCAGCGGCGGGCAAGAGCATGAGCCAGGATCGACTGAAGTGGGCGACGGAGCAGGGCGGCGGGGAGTTCTTCGTGCTGGAGCCGAACGAGTCGCTGGACCTGTAGCGAGCCCCGACGGGTAGCGAGCCCGGTACCTCAACGAACCCTAAAGCCCCACAGCGGGCAGGATCACGCCGTCGATGAGCGAGATGAGAAACGTGCGGGTGACGGGCTTCCGCAAGATGAGCGTGCGATATGCGGCCATTGAGGGGCTGATGAGTGCGAGCGTCTCGATGTCACTGGTCGCGGGGATCTCGCCACGGTCGATCGCGCGCTGCATGAGCATTCGATTGATGCGGGCCCGGGGTTCGACGATGGCAGCGTGGGCCGCGTCAGCGAGTTCGGGTGAACGCGAGAGCATCGATGTTAGTCCGGCCATGATCTGCAGCTTCTTTTCGCCGTCTTCGATGGAGTGCGGTTTGATCATTGCGACCAGATCGCCGCGCAGGCTGCCGGTGTCGGGGAGGTCCGTCGCGTCGAGGTGGCTCTTTTTCATACACGCGATCGCGTCGATCACGAGCTCGGCTTTGGATGGCCACCGCCGGTAGAGCGTTGCCTTGCCCGCTTTGGCCCTGGCCGCGACCATGTCGATGGTCATTCCCTCATATCCGGTCTCTGCCAGCACGTCGATCGCTGCGTCGAGAATCTCGGGATCACGGGTGTGGTCGCGCTTGCGGCCGAGCTTCGGGGTGGTGTCAAGCTGCGTCATTGCGGCAATCTTCCTTTCCTATGCCAGCGATGTTACCGGAGAATTAATTCAGGAACTGTTTAGATCCGAAACTCCACAGTACCGTATATAGTTCTCGTTATGTCTTCTAACCCTCCCACTCCCGCCCCGGTGTCGAATCGCCGCTGGTGGACGCTCGTCATCGTCGCACTGGCCCAGCTCATGGTGGTGCTCGACTCCACTGTCGTCAACATCGCCCTCCCCTCGGCCCAGACCGATCTCGGCTTCACCAATGGTGAACGCCAGTGGATCATCACCGCATACTCGCTCGCGTTCGGCAGCCTCCTGTTGCTCGGCGGCCGCGTCTCTGACCTGATCGGTCGCAAACGTACCTTCATCATCGGCCTCATCGGCTTCGCCGCGGCGTCGGCCATCGGCGGCGCAGCTGGCAACTTCGGAATCCTCGTCGGGGCGCGCGCGCTCCAGGGGGCGTTCGGCGCACTCCTCGCGCCAACGGCACTCGCCGTGCTCACGACGACCTTTGTGATCCCGAAGGAACGGGCGCGCGCGTTCGGTGTCTTCGGGGCTATCGCAGGCGCCGGTGGCGCCGTCGGCCTCCTCCTCGGCGGCTTCCTCACCCAGGATCTGAACTGGCGCTGGAACCTCTACATCAACGTCTTCATCGCCGTATTCGCGATCATCGGCGCTGCACTCTTCGTGCCGCACGGAACTCAGGCCGGCCCACGTCCGAAGCTCGATATCCCCGGAACCCTCCTGGTCTCGGGTGCGCTGTTCAGCCTCGTCTACGGCTTCTCGAACGCTGAGAGTGAGAAGTGGAGCTCGCCCCTCACCTGGGGCTTCATCGCACTCGCGGTCGTGCTACTCACCGCGTTCGTACTCTGGCAGCGCCGGGCGACTCACCCGCTTCTTCCGCTTGCGATCCTCGTCGATCGCAACCGTGCGGCCGCATACAGTTCGATCCTGATCGCCGCGGTCGGCATGTTCGGCATCTTCCTGTTCGTCACCTACTACCTGCAGACGTCGTTGCACTTCACTCCGATCCAGGCCGGGCTCTCATTCCTGCCGATGATCGGAATGCTGATCCTTGCCGCACAGTTCGGCACCAACTTCTTCGTGCCCCGGTTCGGCCCGAAGATCATGGTTCCGTTCGGCATGGTCCTTGGCACGATCGGGATGCTCTACCTCACGCACCTCGACCTGAACAGCACGTACGCGGCGGATGTGCTGCCGCCGCTGATGATTCTCGGGTTCGCGATGGGATCGATCATGCCTGCGGCAATGCAGACGGCAACGCTCGGCGTCGACCGGCACTTCGCCGGGGTCGCGTCTGCGATGGTAAACACCAGTCAGCAGGTGGGTGGCTCGATCGGTACAGCGCTACTCAACACGCTTGCCGCATCTGCAGCAACCGCCTATGTTGCCGCGCATGTGCCGACCACAGCTGCTGGAGCGGCGCGGGTCGCCGCTGAGGCCGCCGTGCACAGCTACGCCACCGCGTACTTTTGGGGCGCTGGCTTCTTTGCGGTCGGTGCGATCCTGGCCGCCGTGGTGTTCCGTCGTCGCGGCCAGGGCCTGTCACTGGCCAACGCCAACTCCCGTGCCGCCGACTCACCTGCCTCTGGCGAGCCCAGCGCTGAAGCGCCGATGGCCGATCCTCAACTCGTGCACTGAACCAACCGGAGTGAACCATGAACGCCGTCAGGTGGCCGAGAACGTTTACGGCCAACTGGCGGCGTTCGCCACTGTCGCGAAGGCGATTGCAGGGTAATACTGGAATTGTTCGCACTGGCGCGTCAGTCGTCGGCTGGTGAACTCCAGGCAGCGATCAAAGGAGATTGATGACCATCACAACGAACGCGGGCAGCACGAACCCGACGGCGATCACCCAGGCACCCATCGAACCGGCGCGAGCACAACAGCTCGACGAGGTGATTGTCGAACTCACCGAGGGCGAAGCGGTGTGGGCTGCGATGGATCTCGACGCCAGGATCGCGCTACTCGGCCGCGTGCATGCGACAGTGGCAGCGGCTGCCAGCCAGTGGGTCGATGCTGCGGTCGCTGCAAAGAAGCTCGATCCAGCTTCCCAACTTGTGGGCGAGGAGTGGATCTCAGGGCCGTACATCGTGCTCTCGTCCCTACTTGCGCTGCAGCAGTCCCTCAGCGCGATCAACTCGGGCACAAGCCCCATTGCAAAAGCACGACTCGGCACGGCCCCTGGCGGTAGGGTCACCGTGCCCGTACTACCCTCAAACCCGTACGAGGCGCTGCTGCTCCACGGCTTCAGCGCAGAGGTCTGGATGATGCCCGGCCTGAGTGCCGAGCAGGTTCGCAGCCAGGCAGGGCTTGGCGCGAAGCATCCCCGGCTCACCGACGGCGTCGGACTGGTGCTCGGCGCAGGCAACATCACCTCGATCCCGCCGCTCGATGTGCTCTACGAGCTCATCGCCCACAACCGCGTCTCGCTGCTGAAACTCAACCCGACCATGGACCTGCTGCTCGAGCCGTTCACCGCGGCATTCGCGCCCCTGATCGAGCTCGGGCTGCTCAGGATCGAGAGAGGCGCAGGGGATGTCGGCGGCTATCTCGCGCACCACAAAGCGATCTCCCACGTGCACATCACCGGCAGCGCCGCTACTCACGACGTCGTCGTCTGGGGAGCCGGACCGGAGGGCGCCAGGCGCAAAGCCGCGGGCACTCCCCTGCTGCAAAAGGAGATCACCAGCGAACTCGGTGGCGTCGCGCCGGTCATCGTGATCCCAGGCCGCTGGTCGAAGGCCGACCTGAAATTCCAGGCGCAGCATGTCGCGACGATGCGGCTACACAACGGGGGTTACAACTGCATCGCCGGTCAGATCGCGATCGTGAGCAAAGACTGGCCGCAGAAGGCGGAGTTCATCGAGCAATTGCGCATCGCCCTCGACGAAGCCCCAGACCGCGCGCCCTGGTACCCGGGCAGCGATGATCGGGTCGAACAGGCTGCGACCTCATATCCCGCAGCGAAGAAGCTCGGCAGGGGTTCCCGCCTGCTCGTGGACTTCACCGCCGGTGGTGATGCGACTGCTATCCAGAACACGGAGTATTTCTCCCCGGTCTTCGGCGTGATCGAAGTCGCCGGCAGCGGCCAGGCCTTCCTCGACGCAGCGGTTGCAACGGCGAACAACGATTTCGTGGGCACTCTCGGCGCGAACATCATCGGGATGCCCTCGACGATCAAGCGACTGGGATCCGGATTCGAGGAGGCCTTGGCTCGCCTGGAATATGGAACCATCGCGATCAACGCCTGGACGGGCGTCGGGTTCCTCACCGCCGGTGCTCCATGGGGAGCATTCCCCGGCCACACCCTGCAGCACGTGCAGAGCGGCATCGGCGTCGTGCACAACTCGTTCCTGCTCGCCGAGACCGAGCGGGCGATAGTGCGCGGACCATTCCGCCCGTTCCCGCGGTCATTCGTTCATGGAGAGTTCGCGCTGTTCCCGAAGCCGCCCTGGTTCGTAAGTGCGCGTAGCGCCAAGAAGACCGGAAGGCTGCTGGCTGGCTTCTCGGCTGCGCCGTCGTGGGCCAAGATGCCTGCCGTGTTCATTTCTGCCTTCCGCGCCTAGTCTCAGCCTGAAGAACGGCAGCAACTGAACGACGCACCAAGCTGTACTCCGTTTCACCCACCTCATCAAAGGAGATCACGTGGTTTTTCGCGGCCCACTGCCCGATATTGAGATTCCGAACCTGAGCGTCTATGACTTCCTGTTCGGCTCCATCGACCTCACCGATCTCGACCGGGTCGCCATCGTCGACGGCGCCTCGGGGGCCGAGACAACCTATCGGCAGCTGGTCGGCCAGATCGGGCTCGTCGCCGGAGCTCTGGCCGCGCGCGGTATCGGCAACGACGACGTTGTGGCCCTTCACTCGCCCAACGTGCCGATCTTCGCCTCGGTGTTCCACGGAATCCTGCGGTCGGGCGCCACCGCCACAACGGTCAATGCGCTCTACACCGGCGAAGAGATGGCGGGGCAGCTGCAGGACTCGAAGGCGAAACTGATCTTCACCGTCTCGCCGCTCCTGCCTGCTGCGAAAGAAGCAGCGGCCATCGCCGGGTTGCCTGACGAGAAGATAATCGTGCTCGATGGGGCCGAGGGTTTTGCGTCACTGCGTGACCTGATGGGTGAGGGTCAGACGGCACCGGAAGTCACATTCGATCCGGCCGAGCATATTGCTGTGCTGCCCTATTCCTCGGGCACGACCGGGCGGCCGAAGGGCGTCATCCTGACCCACCGCAACCTGGTGGCGAACGTCGTTCAATCGCTCGGATTTTTGACGTCCACTCCGGATGACCGCATCCTGGCGGTGCTTCCGTTCTTCCACATCTACGGCATGACCGTGCTGCTCAACATGGCGTTCGCGGTGCGGGCGCGGCTTGTGACGATGCCCCGGTTCGACCTCACCGAGTTTCTGCGCATCATCCAGGACCACAGGGTCACCTGGGCCTTCATCGCCCCGCCGATCGCGGTCGCACTGGCCAAGCATCCACTCGTCGATAGCTACGACCTCTCGAGCATGAAGTACATCGTCTCGGGTGCTGCGCCGTTCGACGCAGCACTTGCGACCGCCGTCGCAGACCGTCTCGGCTGCCGGGTGACGCAGGGCTACGGCATGAGTGAGATGAGCCCGGTGTCACACACCATTCCGGTTGACCGGCTCGACATCCCGCTCAGCTCCGTCGGTGTGACGCTGCCGAACATCGAGTGCAAGCTCATCGACCCGGCCACCGGCGACGAGATCGAGATGCCGACCGAGGGGGTCAGCGAGCCGGGTGAACTGCTCTGCCGTGGCCCGAACATCATGAAGGGCTATCTCAACAATGAGGAGGCCACCCGAAATACCCTCGACCCCGATGGCTTCCTGCACACCGGTGACATCGCCACCGTCGATTCGAACGGATTCGTCTACATCGTCGACCGGCTCAAAGAGCTCATTAAATACAAGGGCTACCAGGTCGCGCCTGCCGAGTTGGAGGCGCTGCTCCTGACGAACCCGAAGGTGGCGGATGCCGCGGTCGTCGCCGGCCACGACGCCGACGGCGAAGAGGTACCCCGCGCTTTCGTCGTGCTGCAACCGGGTGCCGAGCTCTCGGCAGATGACGTTATGGTGTTCGTCGCCGAGCACGTCGCGCCGCACAAGAAGGTGCGCCAGGTGACGTTCATCGATGTCATCCCGAAGTCGTCGTCTGGCAAGATCCTGCGAAAGGACCTGCGGAACGTCGAGTTGGCGTCGTGACTTCGACTGCGGTTTAGCGATCGCGGAGGGGCGGGCTCAGCCCTCCCGCACGGGTCACCCCAGCTTGGCGAGTTTCGCGAACCAGGTGGAGGAGTGTGCAGCTTCATCGGGGGCGACTGGTGTTTGCTGTGGTGAGTCGGCGAGCGTCTGCAACCTCGCGGCACTGTCGTCGGCCATTGCCTGAAGGATGAGCGGGCCGATGTCATCGCCCAGCGCCACCTGGCCGGCTGCTGTCGGGTGCACGTCGTCACCCTGCATGAGGGAATAGTCGCCCTGGAAGGGCTGACCGATGTCGATATACCTACCCCCCACAGCTTCGACCGCGGCCTGAACCTGAGCGTCGGCATCGGCCAGCTGGTCTGGGATGGCTTCGGCACCCCAGATCGTGCTGAGTCCGATGATCTCGGCATTCGGAAACTCTTGACGCACCGCAGCGAAGGTCTCGGTGGTGGCCGCAGACAGTACGTCGTTGTCGACTCCGAAGTCATTGCTGCTGCCTTCGAGCACAACGACGTCCGGGGTCTCGGCGGCCGCATTGTGCACGACGTCAAGAAAGGAATTGTTGCCTTCGCCGATGGTCACATACCCGGACCCGTTGCTCGCAAGATTGGTGACCGCCCAGTTGTTCGACTGGGCCAGAAGTACCGGCCACGACTGCGAGATGTCGAGCCCATAGGCTTTCATCACGGAGTCCCCGACAAAAAGAACTTTCTCGGGCTCCCGCTGCGGCGCTGGGCTGGTGGTTTCGGCCATCGCAGGGTTGGCCGCAGCGACAGATACCACTGCAACAAGGCCAGCGGTCAGCGCAATCGTGATTCGCATGAAACTATTTCTACTCGGATTTCGAAGCTCTGGAATTCTCGACTCGCTTCAGGCTGGGCAACTGATCTCGTCGAGGGCGACCAATAGCTTTCGGAAGGCCGGCCGCGCCGGGTCGATAACGACCATATGGTCCCCTTCGACCACCGCGAGGGTCGCATCCTGCCCAGCAGCCACAGCCGCTGTGATGTAGGAGTCTGACTGGTTCATCGGCACGATGTCATCCCGGTCGCCATGCACGAGCCGCACCGGCAGCGCCGCAGCGATTCGAAGCATCGGATCGGCCGCGGCATAACGCTCCGGGAACTCGGCCGAATGACCGCCGAGAAACTCGATGACGGCCCCGTCTCCGATGTTCTCTTGCTCACCGAGAAGCAGATTGACAGCGCCCGCAAGACTGACAGCCCCAGCGAGCGGCACGACGGGGTTCGGTCGCACCAGCGCCCAGACGGCGAGATGCCCGCCGGCGCTGTGCCCAACGGTGATGATGGGGCCCAGGTCAGTGCCGAAATCATCCGCAGCGAGCGCGAGGTAGTCGATCGCCGCAGCCGTGTCGTCGAGGGTGCCGGGCCATCCGCCGCCGTTCGGCACCTGCCGATATTCGATCTGCCAGACATTCCAGCCCTCGGCGACCAGTGCCTCGGCGAGTGAAGTCGGCCCGTCGAAGTACTCCGGTGTTCCGCGCCAAAACCCGCCGTGGATAAGGATGACCGTGCCGCGAGCAGGCGCATCCGGCGCATGAAATACCCCGTACTGCATCGGATCATCGCCGTAATCAAAACGCGTTGCCATGCCTCTGAGGCTACTCGCGATGCTGCAGGCCGCCCGATTCCGGGTGGGAACCGGGGGTGTTTGTGCTGGGGTATCTGGACTAGAACCAAGAACAAAAAATAGGCGAGGTCGCTTTTGTTCAAGCAACTAGGTTGGAAACGCGTTTATCGGCTCTGATCGCTCGGATCAGCAGGCGAGCAACAGGGATCATCCACGCCAAAGCCGCAGTCGCGGATCCCACAAATCGAGCGGCTCGTGCCCGAGAAGCGGGTCCACAAATCGGATCACGGTATCGACGACCATGTCGAAACCGGCGGGAAGTCCCTCACCGTCTAGACCAAGTCGGGTTCGTTGGGCTGTGTGGGTCCCTGCACGCAGGATAACTAGGTTGCCGATCGCTCCTCACAACGGCCGCAATGTCGTCGATCGGAAGTTCGCGGTCGCCTGCAACTCGTTTCGCACGGTGCTCGCCGTCAATTCGAGTGCGCCGGTGAGCGTGTGGAGATCGGCGTAATCACGCACGCGAGTATTGGCGGGACCCAATTCTCGGGACGACGGGCCGACAGTTGCACCAACCGCGGTTCCGGCGTGATCGCCGCCGCGTGGATGCTGCTCCTGGCAATGCCTCACTGACGCCGCCAGCCCTTACGAATCGGGGATTATATTCGGCGCCGAACCAGGGCTCACCAGAGAGTGACGACCCTATTGCCTGCGACGTCGGTGATAGGTTCCCTCGATCCAAGTCACGGTCTTCAGCCAGAATGCGGCCACGACCGACCGCTGAAACGTCGGATGCCCCGGCGACCTCAACTTCGGAAGCCCCGACCAGTCTGCCGCCGGCTGACGACATGCAATCAAACACCTCCAAATTCAGCGATCAAGTTGCAGGCGACGAACAACTCTTACGTCTCCTCACCGGGACGCCCGAGTCATTAGGGGCAATGAGGGCTGCGGAGGGTTCGCGCCACTGCGACCGCGTCGGTGTGAGTTTCAGGTCACCGAGAAGGTCGAGAAGGGCAGGCTGGTCAGCTGAGGGTTTGGGCGCGTCAGTTTGCCAGTGCCTTGAAATTAAGACGGTTCGTATTTCAGAACGAGCTCGCCGGTGCGGCTAATCAAGATGAAATACCTCCGCCACCGGCTTCCACCACTCGCCCGGCACACGATCGTCGAGCGGCCGTTGCAGTGGCTCACACACCGCCCACCACTCCCGCGTGGCTTGGTCAGCCGCGATCGCAGCGTTGTCGGCGTCTAGATCTTCGCCCACGTACTCGAGGTAGGAGATGAGCAGGTCACCGTGCCGGTAAATCGAGTAATTCGTCATGTTGCTGTCACGCAGTCGCTGAAGCACAGCCGGCCAGACCTCGACATGAAGGCGCTCGTACTCCGCGGCGTTCTCGGCGGGAAGCCCGATGACGGAAGCAAGACGAATAACCATGGTCAGCTCCCGACCGGGCGGGGGCGGACTCGAAGGTTATGCACGCCGCCGTCGACCTCTAGAGCGGTTCCCGTTGTCGATGCCGAAAGTGGGCTGGCGAGGTACAGGATCGCGCCTGCCACTTCCTCGGGTGAAACCATGCGGCCGGTGGCCTGACGCGCATCCAGGGCTGCTCGTTCAGCGACTGGGTCATCGAACCCCGCGAGCATCCGATCGACGAATGGGGTCGCAACAGTGCCCGGACTCACACAGTTCACGCGTATTCCTTCTGCCACATGGTCGGTCGCCATCGCAAACGTAAGCGCCAGTACGGCACCCTTGGACGCGCCATAGACGGCGCGTTGCGGCAGACCGTTGAGGGCCGCGATGGAACATACGTTTACTATCGCCGCGGAGGGTGAACTACGCAGCCAGGGCAAAACGGCGGCAGACATTCGAGCCATTCCGACCACGTTGATATTGAGCACGCGCATCCACTCGGCGTCGTCGTTCTCCTCGACGGTGCCTACAGCGCTGATGCCCGCGTTGTTGACAAGTATGTCGATGCGTCCGAATTTCATTCCGACGGCGGTGACTGCGGCACCTACGGATGCTCGATCGGAGACGTCGGCGACGAAGCCACTGAGGCCATCGGGCAGGCCATTGAGATTCAGGTCGAGCACGGCCACGCCTGCCCCACTGCTGTGAAGTGCCTTCGCCGTCGCCAGGCCGATTCCTGATGCGCCGCCCGTGACAATAGCCACCGTTCCATCGAACTCACTCATGCCTGTCGCAGCTCCTGTCTCGCTCTGCCGAGCCCATCAATCTCAAGCTCAACTACATCGCCCGCGCGAAGATATGGCTTCGGCTCTGGCTGCCCGAGGGCAACGCCGGCGGGTGTTCCAGTGTTGATGATGTCGCCGGGAAGCAACACCATGAACTGGCTCAGATACCAAATGATGTGGTTGATTCCAAAGATCATGTTCGCGGTCGTGCCGTTCTGACGCAACGTGCCATTGACCCACAGACGCATGCCAAGCGCCTCTGGATCTGCGATTTCTGCTGCGTCGACGAGAATTGGCCCGAACGGGTTGAAGGTCTCACAACTCTTGCCCTTATCCCACTGGCCTCCCCGCTCGAGTTGAAATTCACGCTCTGAGACGTCGTGTGAAAGAGCAAAGCCCGCAATACACGCTGGCGAGTCATCCGGGCTGGCCAAGTACCGGGCGGTCGAGCCGACCACCACAGCAAGCTCCACCTCCCAGTCCGTTTTCACCGAAAGGCGCGGCACGAGAACGTTGTCGTACGGGCCGATCAACGTCGACGGGTCCTTCATGAAGACAACAGGCTCCGCGGGAATATCAGCGCGAGTCTCCTCCGCGTGGTCACGGTAGTTCAGGCCGATACAAACGATTTTCGTCGGCCGCGCCACTGGTGATCCCACACGGAGACTGGCGGCACCGTAGAGCGCGGGCAGCGCGCCGGAACCGAGCGCCGCCTTTGCCCGGGCGAGCCCACCACCTTCAAGAAACGCCCCGTCGATGTCGGGCGTGAGCGAACGCAGGTCGTAATGCACGCCATCGTTCAGAAGCACCGGGATCTCGGATCCCGCATCCCCCAGTCGGAAAAAACTCATTCGCCAGTCGCTTTCTCGGTAGGTGGGCCGTACGCGGGCGCAATGCCCTCGCGCTCGTCGGATTCGTAGGCCGCCTCGACAAGTGCCATCGTGTCGAACACATCGTCGACACTCGTCGGCAGCTCGCTCACCGACCCCTCAAGGTACCGCTGGAGCGCACTCATCGAACCAATAAATGCGTCTGGAAACCAGGATCCGTCGAACGCAATCGATCGCCATCCCGCCTCTGGTTCGTCCCGCGTGACGTAGTCGAGGGTATCCGGACCACCAGAGGGGTAGTCGAGCAACAGGCCGAGTTGTGCGCGAATCGCACCCTTCGTGCCCTCCCACTTAATGAAGCTTTCCTCGAATCGGCCGCCGTAGTCGTGGTCGTGATTGGTCGAGATGACGACGCGTAGCGGGCGATCCCGGTAGCGAAAGACGATCACCGAGCGAGTGCTTGCCAGTTTCTTGAGTGGATGACCGACCGTGATGGCACTCACACCCGTCGGGTTTCCGAGGAAGGAGCGCACTAGGTCCATGTAGTGCACGCTGTGCATGACGAATTCGAGCCGCTCCATACCGAAGACTGAAGGAAACATGTCCCACGGCGTGTTTACCGAAACCCGGACCTCGAGGTCAAATAGTTCACCGATCGCGCCCGACGCGATGAAAGCACGCGCAGCGGCAACCTGGGGCGCGAACCGCAACTGCATATTGACCGCGGCGACGAGATTCTTGCGATGGCACAGGGCGACGAGTGCCGTGGCCTCGGCGAGCGAATTGCCCAGCGGCTTCTGGATGAGCACTGCTGCGCCATCCGGAAGCGCCTCAAGCGCGGTGGAAAACTGATCGGGCACCAGCGCCAGGTCAAACACCGCATCGGCCGGCGCCGCTCCGACGGCCTCGGGAATCGACTCGAATACGGCGGGGATGCCATAGTCGGCGGCGAGTGAGCGTGCTCGCTCCTGGTTGACATCGCAAATCGAAGCGACGGTGAATCCGGCTTTGCGATACGCGGGAAGATGCGCATCGCGAACGATCCCGCCCGCGCCCAGAATCACGATGGGCCGTGGGTTTTTCGGAAGCTGGAGTGTGTACGCTTCCGCGGGCTCGTACTCGGGGAAATTCATGAACCTAGCCTTTGACCGCACCCACGGTTTGCCCGCGGATGAGGAACCGCTGCGCCACGATGAAGACGACGAGCAGCGGAATCGTGCTGACTGCGGTCGCGAGAGCGAGCTCGGGCATGTAGAGCTTGATCGGCGTGCCCGCCGCCGCCGTCGGGTTGAAGAGTGGGCTGGAACTGATGAGGCTCTGGATACCCACCGAGATCGTTTGCGTTCCGAAACTCGAGGTGAGCAGCGCAAGCGGCAGGAAGAAGTTGGTCCAGTTCGCCACGAACGAGAAGAACGCGACGAGCGCAACCGCCTGCTTCGAGATAGGCAGGGCTATGCGCAGGAAAATGGCCACCTCGCCCAGGCCGTCGATTCGAGCCGCTTCGACGAGTTCGTGTGGCATCGCCGTTCGGAAGTGGATGTACGACAGGTAAACGCCGAACGGGAAAAACCCCATGATAATTGCGACCGGCCAGAGCTGACCGACCGCACCGACGGCGTTGACCTCGAGGAACAAAGGGATCACCAACACGGTATTAGGCATGACCATCGCGAGAAGTGTCACGACAAGGATCGTGCGCTGGAAGCGGAACCGAAGTCGAGCGAGCGCGTAGCCGGTCGGGAGCGCCGCAATCAGAGCAAGGACGCCGCCGATAACCGCGACGAAAGCGGTGTTGCCGAGCCAGGTCACGTAGACGTGAGGGGTATCAATGCCCCCATAGGCGAAGATCTCGCTCCAGCTGTGCTGGACGGCTGCGAATGAGATGTTCCCGATTCCTAGAAAGCCGCCCGAGTTCGCGGCGACGCCGGCATCACTCCGGAGCGCGACTGCGAAGAATCCGACCAGCGGATAGAGAAATACGAGTGCCACGAACGTCATGAACACGACTCGGGTGATGCGCCCCGCATCCCATTTGCGCATCCTATTGACGTGGCTAGGACGAGTCGTTGTCGCAGTCATCAGTGCTCCTCCACGCTGAACAGGCCGCTGCGGAACACGACGACGAGTCCAATCGACAGCGTAATCATGACGATGATGACGCTCATGGCCGCTGCCGCAGGGAAGTCGTGCCCGACGAAGGCGAACCAGTAGCCGAGTTGGGTTGGCGTGTACTCCGACGGCAGTGCCCCGGACGCGACCTGGTTGAGCAGATAAGGCTCGAGGAAGAGCTGAAATCCGTAGGCCAGGTTGAGCAGGGCGGCGTATCCGATCCACTGGCGGATCATCGGCAGCTTCACTCGCCAGGCCAGCTGCCACGCGTTCGCGCCGTCAAGGCTTGCGGCCTCGAGAATCTCTTCCGGGATGCTGTTGAGACCGCCGTTGACGGTAACGATCCACTGTCCGAGACCCTGCAGTAAGAGCATTGCCGCGAGGATAACCGGCAGATCGCCCTGCGTTGCGACCACCTGCTTGATGGTGGTGAATCCGAGCGCGGAGAGAATTCCAGAGATCGGTGACTGGCTGGGGTTGAGCAGGTACACCCACAACATCAGGTTGGCGACTCCGCCGAGTGCGCCAGGAATGTAGTAAATAAAGCGCATGATGCTGCCGAACCGACCGGGGCTGGCGTGTACGAGAAGTGCCAGGCCGACGATGGCAACGATCATGATCGGTAGCCATACCAGGAGCACTGTGAAGATGTCCGCGAACGACTGGCCAAAACGGAAGTCGGTGATCGCCTTGGAGTACGCGGCCAGACCGCCGAAGCCGGTCTTGCCTGGTTCGAGAAGTGTGGGGCTCACTTGCACGCTCACCCAGAGCGCGTAGCCGATCGGGATGATTCCACCGATGAGCAGGAGTATGAGATATGGGAACATCAGGGTCCACGCGCCGGCGACTTCACGGCGTCTCATGGGCGGATGCAGGTTGCGGCGACTGGTTCGAGACCGCTCGCGTGTCCCGGCGAAAGCTGGGGCCGTATTGGTAGTCATCTGGAGAATTTCCTCTGGAGCTGTGGCAAGTGGATCGCAAGCAAAGGGCTACCGTGCACACATCATTGGGGTGCGAGAGCGAGCGTACTCGTTCAACTGCTCGCACCCCAACGGTGTTCGGTGCCTATTAGGTGACCGTTACTTCGTGACTACGGTGTAACCTGCCGCCGCTGCCTTTGCAGGCAGGTCCTTCGTGAAGTCAGCCCACGCAGTGGAGAATGGCTGGCCTGCTGCGAGGTCCTTGGCGATCGTGGAGGTCCACTCTCCACCGGTGTCGTACAGCAGGTAGCTGTAGTCACCGGGAACAGTGTTGATGGCCGGGGCAAACGTGGCAAGTGTTGCCTTGGTGTCTGCGTAGAAGTCATCGGATGCCTGCTTGGTGAGCCACGGCTGCTGCTGGGCAGTGAAGGCCGGGAGACCAGTAGTCAGCTTGACCTGCCATGCAGGGTCGCTCGAAACGAACTTGGCGAAGACCTCGGTGTTCTTGAGTTCTTTGCCCGTGATGTGGGATGAGAAGCCCCAGAGTCCGCCGCCCTCGTCGCCCATCTGGGCGGTCGAAGATCCGGGCCAGCTCAGGCCAGGAGCGGCCTGCATCGAGCCCTTCGGGAGCTTCCAGGTCTGCTCGAACAGGTAGTTACCCCACCACACAGCACCGGGGCTCATAACGAGCTTCTGCCCTGCATTAGCCGCATCGGCGTCGAAGATACCGTCTGTCGAAAGTGCCTTGGCGGTCGTCAGCGTCGAGAGCATGTTCTCGGCACGGGTGCACTTCGGGTCCTGGAAGTTGATCTTCACCGTTGTGGAGTTGACCGCGACGTTGGTCGGGCAGTCCGAGGCCCAGAGGTACCGGTTCGGAGCATAGGCGTCACCCGTGAATCCGCTGATGTATCCGGGGTGGTCCGTTGCGATCTTGACCGCGAGGGTCTGGTAGTCAGCCCAGGTGGTCGGAAGCGTGTAACCCCACTGCTTAAACAGGGTCGCGTTATACCAAAGCACGTCAGGCGCAGCGTCGTTGCGCAGGCACTGGTATTTGCCATCGATGAAGCAAGAGGCAAGAGCGGTCTTCGTGTACCCGGCTACGAGGTCGGGAGTGAGCTTGCTCATGTTGGCGGTGTAGCCGGTTTTCGCAGCCCAGGCCACGTCATCGTTCGAAGGGAAGAAGATGGCGTCAGGCCATCCTTTTTTGGCGGCGTCGAACTGAGCGAAGTGCTGCTCGGTCGTGGTCGCACCAACCGTGCTGTCGATCTGCACAATGTTGATCTTGATGTTCGGGAAGGCCTTCTTGAAGGCATCGGCCGCGGGAACTCGGGGGGCATCGACCCAGACGGTAATTGGTCCGCCTGAATCGGTCTGCGTTCCGGTGCTCGCCGTCTGCGAACCGTTACTAGAACAGCCCGAGAGGACGAGGCCGACCATGGCGATTGCCGCCACCGTCGTCGTCACCGACAACAACTTTCTTGTCTTCATTGACACTCCTTGTGATGTTGTGGCGCAGGGGACACGCCGTCGTGTATTTGCCGCTTAGTGCACTGCAAAAGTCCACTCGGATGCTCAAACGTTAGACCTATCGTAAACAGTACGGCCTTCTGGGTCAATCGTTTGAGCAATCGCCTTAACGTGAACTTTGGCTCCGGATGATCGTACTATAGATCAGATGAATTACACCAAAAACTTATTCTGATGCCGAATATAGGCGCTTGATTGTAATATTTTGCGGAAGTGATTGGATTATTTGCCCTGTTGACGGCGCAGGACGGCGAGACGCGCTGGATCAATTCTGTAGAACTTCTGCGCCGTCGCGCCGAGGATGTTCCTCCGATCGTCCGACGGCAAATCATCAAACAACTGGGAGAGGCCGTCCCAGACCCGGTCGTAGCCTCCTGACAGTACGGAGATCGGCCAGTCACCGCCGTACATCAAACGATCGGAACCGAAGCACTCGAGCGCATGATTCAGGTACGGCCGAACTGCGTCCGGTGTCCATGACCCGGAGTCGCCGGTAGCCGAGTAGAGCCCGCTGACCTTGGCGAAGACCGTTGGGCTCGCTGCGGCCCTCTCGATCAGGGACCACCATGGTTCGCGATCGGTCAGGCCGACGGGGGGTTTGGATAGGTGGTCGATCACTATCGGCAAGGACGGGTGTCGCTCGACCAGGGTGGGCACCAGCGCGAGGTGCTCGGGTAGGACTGACACCAGGTCGAAGGTGAGGCCGGCGGCCTCGAGGAGGCCGAGTCCCTCATCCACTTCGGGCCTAAGCAGCCATTCCGGGTCTGGAATGTTGTGTATCAGGTTCCTCACCCCAACGATGAGAGGGTTGTCGTGAAAGCTCTCAAGCCGCACTAACAGGTCTGCCGGCCGCCCGAGGGGCGCGTAGGCGACGACGGCGACGATCTGTGGGTGGGCCCCGGCGACTTCCAGCATCAGAGCGGTGTCCTCGTCGTTGTCCGCGGACTCTACGAGCACTGTCGCGTCGATGCCCGCCCGCTCGAGGGACGGTGCGAGGTCATCGAAGGTCATGGTGCGATCGATCGGCGCGAGCTCTGGCGTGAGCCAGTCGTACGTCGCCCGACGCGGATCCCAGACGTGCTGATGTGCGTCGATTATAAAATCCGACATTTCGCACCTTTCTCTTGGTACTACAGAATGCCGTGCCTGTTCCAGACCCCTCGCAGGGTGTCCCCCGCAAGAAGTTCGGCGAGAACCGTGGATTCCTGTACCGCGCGCTCGCGAGCGCGCGAAAGCACCTCCCGCTCGCGCGCCTGCGGGATGACCACAACTCCGTCATCATCCGCGAGAACGATATCTCCTGACGCGATTTCCACCCCGCACAGAGTTACAGTTCCCCCTGTTTCCGCCACCTCCATCCTGGCCCGATAGTCGATCGGCCGACGTGAGGTCGAGAAGGCCGCAAATCCAAGCCCAACGATCTTTTCTGTATCGCGAAGATTGCCATCGGTGATAACGCCACGGGCACCCGCCCCGAGCGCCGCGGCGCTGAATAGTTCACCCCAAACCGCGCACTCGTTGCTGAGCCCGGTACCGATCACGGCGATCTCACCGGACTGGATCGCCGATATGTAGTCGATTGCCGAAGCATATGGATCCTCTGATGTGTCGAGCTGTGACGGTTCGAAGCGAATCGTCCACGCCCGGCCGAATGCACGTGATCCCGGTGCGAGCGGTGCGAGCCGCCGCTCGAGTACCTGGTGCCGAAGCCCGCCCGCGTCCAGGGAATCACTGAGCATCGCCGACGTCAGCCTCTCGTCACCTGCTTCCTGGTCAAACACAGGTCGCGGTTCAGGGACCCGACGATCAGCGGATGACATGGCCACCCCCTGCCACGAAGGCAAACCTGCGCTCCAGCTCGGGCGTGATGGCGACTCCGAGGCCCGGTGCCGTCGGCGCCAGAAGCGTCCCGTTCTCAAACCCGACCGGCTCGACGAGCAAGGCGTCGCGCAACGGGTTCGGCAGAGTGCAGTATTCGAACAACTCAACCCCGGGTTCCGCAAGCACGGTATGCAGGTTGGCGGAGAACGCCACCCCGCTACCCCAGACATGCGGAACGCAGGCGAGTCCCGCTGCACGCGCCAGGGATGCGACCTCCGAAAACGCGCGAGAACCACCGACGAATGTCACGTCGGGTTGGGCGACATCGATGCCGCCCACCGCGATGAGTTCTGCGAACTCGCGCACCGTTCCGTTGGACTCGACACCGGCAATGGGGACGGTTATTTCAGATCGAACTCGCGCGTAGCCCTCAACGTCGGTGGCGAAGCACGGCTCCTCGTACCAACGTGCGCCTCCTGCCGCGACGTCGCGCCCGACCCGGATGGCGTCGTCGACACTCCACGGACTCGACGCGCACCCCTGGACGGCATCGAGAACAAACTGGACTCCGGCTGGCAGCTGGCCGACGACATGGTCGAGCAGTCGCAACGTCGTATCGGGATCCTTCATGGCTCGAAACTTAACCGTTCGAAAGCCCGCGTCGATCTGAGCGAACATCCACTGCGAGATCTCATCGAACGTCGTTCCGAGGCCGCCGCTGGCGTACGTCTCGATGGTGGCTCGGCGTGCCCCACCGAGGAGTTCGTGTGCCGGCAGCCCGGCGCGCTTGGCAACCGCGTCCAGGCAGGCGGTCTCGATCGCTCCGGCAACGCCATTGAGAATACCGCCCCTCGACCAGAACGCGGTATACGCCCGCAGGTGCTCAGCAACGTCAAGGGGGTGAGCGAAGTCGACACCGAGCAGATAGGGCTCGAATGCCGTAACGATCCCCGGCACCGCCTGGGCGGCCATGATCCCGGCGCCTGCTTCGCCGAGCCCGCTCGTCCCATCACTCAGCGTTACCTGTACGAGCGCCGCGTCCCAGGACCAGATTGTTCCGCCGACCCAAGTGAGTTGTTTGCCCGGCGGATATATCGCAGACATGAGCACTGCCCGTACATTTTCCACTCGAAGAGAAGTGTCAGAGATGGTGTGGTCGACTGACATGTGGTGGCCTCGTCGTTGAGAGTTAGATCATCCGATGTTTCGATCCACAATAGTCTTTACTGACGCGAATTTCACGCCCGAGGTCTAATTGATCGGATGAATATGCTTCGGGCAACGCCTGCGAGACATTTAGCCGAACGGTCATAGAATGACGCCATGACTTTGGCTGCGACCCCCATCGATCCCGCCACGATGCCAGCCAACAGCGAACCGCCTGCACTGAGCGCAACGCCAGCAAGCAACCTGTCCCAGACGGATGTCGTGCTCCAGGGCGTCAAGCACATGATCACCACCGGCTCGCTCGGGCCGGGAGCCCGCCTTCCGATTGAGAAAGACCTCGCGGTATCCCTCGGGGTTTCCCGCGGATCGCTTCGCGAGGGTGTGCGCGCGCTCTGCATCATGGGCGTCCTCGAGACAAGGCAGGGCGACGGGACCTATGTCACCTCGCTCGACTCAAATCTGCTCCTAGCCCCCATGGGATTCATGGTCGATCTGCAGGCTCCCGAACACCGGCACGATCTGCATACCGTTCGCAGAATCCTCGAGTCCGAGGCCGCCGCGCGTGCGGCGCTTTACATCACCGATGAGCAGCTCGCTCTAGCCGGGGCCATCATGGCCGGCGTCGCGCCACTCATCGTCGAGGGCGGCGAGCTCGACCACGAAGCGATTATGGACGCGGACATCGCCTTCCACCATGTCATCGCGCAGGGCGCCAACAACTCGGCCCTCTCAGCACTGATCGACGCACTCGCGAACCGCACCCAGCGAGCCCGCCTCTGGCTCGGCCTGCACAACCACGGCCAGGTCGTCTCGTCACACGCCGAGCACATGGCCATCCTCGGCGCGCTCCAGGCGCATCATCCGGACCGCGCCCGCCTGTTGATGGGGCACCACCTGCTTGTGGTCGAGGACTACCTGCAGGATCAGCCGGCGCTCGAAGACGACCAATAACTTCCCGTCGGGAACGTGTACTCGGTTACGGAGTCGTCGAACATTTGTGCGCTGTACCCGGGCTGGGTAGGCAGCACATATGCGCCGTCCCGAACAATGCACGGATCGACGAAGTGTTCGTGCAGGTGGTCGACATACTCGGTCACGCGATTCTCGAGCGACCCTGATACCGCAACGAAGTCGAAGATGGAGAGGTGCTGCACGAGCTCGCAGAGCCCTACGCCACCAGCATGTGGGCACACGGGAACATTGAATTTTTTAGCCATGAAGTACACCGCGAGAATCTCGTTGATGCTCCCGAGTCGCGCAGAGTCGAGCTGGCAGAAGTCGATGGCCTCCGCCTGGAACAGTTGCTTAAACAAGACCCGGTTCATTCCGTGCTCGCCCGTGGCTACTCCGATCGGTGCGATGGCCTTTCGGATTGCCGCGTGTCCGAGCACGTCGTCCGGGCTCGTCGGCTCCTCGACCCAGTGCGGGTTGAATTTCGCCAGGTCGCCGATCCAATCGATGGCTTGCGGCACATCCCAGACCTGGTTGGCATCGATCATGAGCTTGGCGTCTGGGCCGATTACCTCACGCGCGATTCCGAGCCGACGGATGTCTTCCTCGCGATTAGCCCCGACCTTCAGCTTGACGTGGTGGTAGCCCTCATCCACCGCTTCCTGCAGCAGGCGGCGCAGCTTCTCGTCGCTGTAGCCGAGCCAGCCGGCACTCGTCGTGTAGCAGGGATAGCCAGTCTCGGCGAGCTCAGCGATTCGCGCCTCGCGCGTTGGCGCGAGCTCGGTGAGCATCGCGATCGCCTCGTCGCGAGTCATGGCGTCGGAAAGGTATTTGAGGTCGGCCGCGTCGACAAGCTGTTCAGGCGTCATATCGCACAGCAGTCGCCAGAGCGGCTTACCCGCCACACGTGCGGCAAGATCCCACATGGCGTTCATCACGGCCGCAAGCGCCAGGTGCTCTACGCCCTTCTCCGGGCCAAGCCAGCGCAGCTGCGAGTCGCTGTTTAGTTCTCGATAGACCGTGCCAAGATCGGCGACGGATGCCTCCACTGAGCGTCCGATCAACGGCAGGCCGCGCTGACGCGCCGCCTCAACACACAGGTCGTTTCCCCGACCGATCGTAAAAGTAAAACCATATCCCTTGAGGCCAGGATCATCCGTGTGGATCACTACATAGGCAGCCGAGTAGTCGCCGTCCTTATTCATCGCGTCGGAACCGTCGGCGGTAAGCGACGTGGGGAATCGCACGTCGTGGCTGGTTACGGCAGTGATCGTTGGCATTTGTTCAAAAGTCCCGTCAGGCGTGAATGGAGGTCGTGTCAGGCAGCAGGTGACGTTGGCGGAGCTCACTCCACAGGGCTGCGGGAATGGTTGTCGAATAGCGCTCGACGTTGCTGTTCATTTGCGCCGCGTCTCGAACTCCGACGACGACCGACACGACCGCCGAGTGCGACAGGGGGAATGCGAGGGCCGCTTCTGGCAGCGAGACGCCATGCTTTTCGCAGACGTCGGCGATGGAGTTTGCCCGGGCGATCAGTTCGGTCGGGGCATCCTCGTATTCATACTTGGCGCCGTCCGATGGCCGGGCCGAGCTGAGGAGGCCTGTGTTGTAGACGCCCGCGATGACGACGCCAACGCCTCGCTCGAGAGCAAGCGGCAGCAGGTCGTCTGCTGCACCCTGCTCGAGCAGCGTGTAGCGCCCGGCGAGCATCACCAGATCGATGTCGGCAGCACGGATGAGGGCGGCGAGAGCCGCGGACTGCTTCATCCCTGCGCCAATCGCACGCACCACACCCTGGTCACGAAGCTCGACCAGAGTCTGAATTCCTTCGCCGAACGCCTGCTCGAGGTGGTCATCGGGATCGTGGAGATAGACGATGTCGATCGAGTCGAGGCCGGTGCGCGCAAGCGTTGCCTCGAAGGATCGAAGGATGCCATCACGGCTGAAGTCCCACACCCGTCGCTTGTTCGCGGGAACGGCGAAGCCCTCATCATCCATCCGACTCGCTAGCTCAGGACTGTCGACCAGGAGTCGCCCGACCTTGGATGAGATGAGGTACTCGTGACGCGGATAGCGGGCGAGGAGTGGACCAAGCCGCTGCTCTGACAGGCCCAGGCCATAGTGCGGCGCGGTATCGAAGTATCGAATGCCGGCTTCCCAGGCTGCGGCGACTGCACCGGCCGCCTGCTCATCGGTAGTCTCCCGGTAGAGGTTACCAAATTGGGCAGCCCCCAGCCCGAGTTCCGTCAGTTGGAGACCGCGCCGCGTTGCGCGAGTCCGCATTGCATAATCCTTTCGCAGCTTTGCCAGTGGTACGTGTTCTGTGCCGTCACGTAAGCATAGGCCAAACATTAGATGTATTTGAATAAAGCGACCGACTTTGTACCTAGAAGCGAGTAATTACCGCTAATTGGTCAGTTGAATATTGCCGGAGCGGTCTACCGAGGTGCCGTGGACTCGCGCAGCACTAACAAAGGCACCGGATCAGTGACCACAGTGTCATCGATGGCCTCCGCGCGTATTCGATCGAATATCGCGGCCATTGAGCGCTTTCCCAGCTCGTACAGCGGCATCTTCACCGTCGTGAGGGGTGGCCACGCATTCTCCGCCGTCCAGGCATCGTGAATCGCAACGATCGAGAGATCGTCTGGAACACGAATGCCGAGCGCTCGAGCCTCGACGAGAAGTCCGAGTGCTGCGTTCACGTTGGCGACGACAATGGCGGTCGGCCGGGTCGGCAGTGTGCCGAGGGCGCGCATCGCGGCCCTGCCTTGTGTTGGGCCGTATCCGAGAGTGGCTACGAAGTCGGGGTTCACCGGAAGCTCAGCAGCGGCCATGGCCTGCTCATATCCCTGTCGCCTGCGCTCGGCACTGTCGGTCGTTGGTAGGCCATTAACCAGCCCGATCTGCGTGTGGCCGAGACCCACCAGATGCTCGACAGCCACGGCGACACCCGCTTGGTCGGGCAGGATAACCGAGCCAATGTGATCGTCGCGTCGCGAGTTGATTAGCACGGTTGGCACGCGCCCGTCGAGGATTCCCGCGAGATCTTCGGACGTCATGTTGTCACCAACTTGCACGAGTACTCCATCCACTCTGCCCTCCCCAACGAGCTTCGCCATCGAGGCAGCGATTGGCTGCATGCTCTCGGCTCGCGCCAACAGCACCATGTAGCCAAGCTCGGCCGCCGCCTCCTCGACCCCGCGCATAAGTTCGCTGAAGATGGCGTTCGTCAGGTCCGGTACGACGAGGGCGACAACGTTGGTGCGCGAGAACTTCAGTGCGCGCGCCGCGAAGTTGGGATGGTAGTCGAGTTCACGCGCCGCATCTTCGATGCGCTGGCGCGTCGCACTACTCACGCGCGAGCTCGGAGCATTGCTGAGTACCCTGGAGACCGCGGAAACCGAGACGCCCGCGAGGGCCGCGACATCGCTCAGCGTGGGCACTCGGCCAGTGTAGAACCTTGTGCTCGCTAATCGCGCAATCGTTTGTTCACGAGATAGAGGTGTGTGAGGACAAGCGGCGTCTCAGCACGTTGATTGGTGACTGTCAGCAGCTCGTGAACGTAGCCGTACCGGTGAGGTTGCCTGGCATGGTCGCTCTTGTCGGTAATAGCGGCGGTGACTGTGATCGTGTCGCCGATGAAGACGGGCTTGATAAAACGGATGCGGTCGTACCCATAACTCATCGACTGGGGGTTGATGTCGCCCGCCGTCATCCCGACTGCGATGGACAGGATGAGGGTGCCGTGTGCGATTCTCTGGCCAATTGGTTGGGTGGCCGCCCATTCGGCATCCATGTGATGCGGGAAGAAGTCTCCAGTCTGTCCGGCATGCAACACGATGTCTGTCTCGGTAATCGTGCGCCCGGTGAAGCGTCGCGTTTCACCGATTTCGTAGTCCTCATACCAGCGGTCGATGGTCTTCATCAGTTCCCCTCCGTCAGGCTCGAGGTGATGTCGTTGAGCTGCCGAATGCAGTTCGCGTCGGTGATCTCGGCTGCGAGCGCCGCCGTCACAAGGGGCGCCAGCCGATCCTGCAGCTCAATGTACTGCGCCGTGCGTGGTCGAAGGTAGGCGCCTTCAAGCGTCCCACGCGTGCCGCGAAAGAAATCGAGCGTGAGCTCGTTGGTGCGATCCCGCTCCCACGCGACGGAATTGCCCGGCTGTCCGCCGCCGTCGAAGTACACGCCGGACTGCACGTCGGCCGACGCGAGCCAGAATGCGTGGTCTCGGGCCTCGACCAGCGCTGAGGACCGGGCAGATACGGCAACGCCCGCACCACCGAGCAGCGATCCTGCGATACCGCAAGGGCCGATCGGGATGTCGACGTAGCGCAGCCTGTTCGCCCGGAAGCCATCTCGTGAATAGTTTGTGTAGCCGAAGAGGAGCGGCGAATACGCGAACCGGTCACCGCAAGCGAGCGCGTCAGCAACCTGGATGGGGTTCAAGCCCAGGTTGTCGGCTGGCACCAGCGCAGCAAGTTGATGCAGCAGGTCGAGGGCGGCGGTCGCATCGTGGTGGGGCAGAAAAGTTCCTTCTGCTCCCATGGGTGTTGCTCCCGCGTTGGCCGAGACTGTCACGAGACTTGAGAACGCGTCGATCGGTTTAGCCGGCCAAAGTACACGACCCTCGTGAGCGAGCTCGAGCACGGCCGGCCAGTCTCGCGGTGGCTCTGAAATTAGGTCCGGGCGGAACGCCGCCACCTGTGCCGCGGCATCCAGTGCCAGCGCCCATTGGTGGCCCTGGTGCTGGTAGCTCTCGTGAGACCGACCGACCGACTGCGCTTCGAGCAGCGCGAGTTCGTCGTCGTGGCCCGAGCCATCGAGCCTGGCAAATAGTCCCTGCTCCGCGGCAAGCGGGATGTGCGGATGATCAATGATGAGTAGGTCGTATTCGTCGATGAGTTGGTCGATTGGATGATCGGCAAACGCCTGCAGGGATCGAAATTCCCACCGCACCTCGACACCCGGACGCACTTCCTGGTATGCCTTTGCGGCGGCAACTACGCTACCGTAGCCGCGGTCATGCTCCCATGTCATACCTCTGAGGAGCGTGGTCACGACTCGTCCGGTCCCGCGAACTCCGCGCGCACGGCCTCGGTGTGCTGCCCGAGGCGGGGCGCAGGCCCGGACCCCGTCAGTGGCTTGCCGTCGATGCGCAGCGGACTTCGTGTCGTTACGAGCGTGACAGCCTGGGCGCCAGCGAGAGGCTCGCGCGCGATCTGCTGTGTCATCGCGATGGCCTCGAAGCCCTCGTGAGCAACGAGCTGCTCCAGGGTCAGGACCGGCGCACACCACACGTCGGCAGGGTCCAGAATGCCGAGCCAGTGATCAGTGGTTTCGAGCGCAAAGTGCGCGGCAAGCAGCTCGGAAATCTGATCCTGCTGCTGCCACCAGCGGTCAGTGTCTGTCATTGCGGCAAGCTCGGCGATACCGAGAAGCTCACCGATGCGGTTCACCGGATTCATTGCGAGAGCGAGATAGCCGTCGCTGGTAGGGTAGGTGCCGTACGGTGCGGAGAGAAAGGCATTCGCGGAGTGTTCACCGCCCCGCCTGACGGTGACGGTCGAGTCGTTCAAGTGGGTGCTCAGCAACTCGAACTGCAGGTCGAGCATGGCCTCGAGCAAGCTGGTTTGCACGTGACCGCCCACGCCGAAACGAAACCTTCTAATCAGCAGGGCGGTGACCCCCTGCGCAATGTGGCAGCTCATCAGGTGATCGGCGATCGAGAGTCCTACAGGAACCGGACCGTCATCCCGTGAGCCAGTGAGCCAGGGCATCCCCGACACCGACTGGGCGAGGACATCCTGCCCCGGGCGATCCTTCCATGGGCCCGTGTCGCCGTAGCCGGTGGCGCTGGCGTAGACGATTGCGGGGTTGAGCGCGCGTACCGATTCGTAGTCCAGCCCGATACGCTCGATGACACCCGGCCGGAAGTTCTGAATGATCACGTCCGCTTTTGTAACGAGATGCTTGATCCAGACTAGATCCGCGGGGTCTTTGAGATCGGCAACCACGCTCTCTTTGTTTCGGTTCATCGCGTGGAACGAGATGGTGTCGCCATCTGCGGATCTACCGGCGAAGGCGAGTGTGCGGCCAATGTCACCCACGCCCGGTCGTTCGATCTTAATGACGCGCGCTCCGAGATCTGCCAAGCGCATGGCCGCTACGGGCCCGGCTAGGAACTGACTGAAGTCGAGTACGAGGATGCCCTCGAGCGGTAAATTGGTCTCGTGCGGCACAGTGAGCCTCGTTCCTATCTTGCTCAATCGTTTGACCAAACATAGTCGTCGCGCCGATCCCGGTCAAGATCAGACGTTAACACCGACATTCCGATTCGCAAAGCGTTCTGGAGGCAGCAGAATAGGTCATATAGGAAAATTCGTCTGATCAATCGAGGAGCACCGTCAATGCTGACAGCACGCTATGTGGGAAACCGCACAATAACCGTTTCAGAAGTGGAACCAGACGCTCCCGCGGCGGGAAAGGTGCAGATAAAGGTCGCCTATACAGGACTGTGCGGCACAGATCTGCACATCCTGCACGGCAACATGGACGCCCGCGTAAAGACACCGCTCGTGTTCGGCCACGAGATGAGCGGAACAATTTCTGCACTCGGTGCCGGCGTCACCGGCTGGAAGACCGGTGACGCCGTCACCGTCATGCCTCTCGACTGGGATGGCACCTGCCCGGCGTGCCTTGCAGGAAACCAGCACATCTGCCAAAACCTCGACTTTATCGGCATCGACTCCCCGGGTTCGCTTCAGTGCTACTGGAACGTGCCGGCCGAGGTGCTCGTGAAGCTCCCGTCGACACTGCGGCTCGACCACGCAGCCCTAGTCGAACCCACGGCGGTCGCGGTGCATGACGTTCGCCGTGGAAACGTGCAAAATGGCGACAAGGTCGTCGTGATCGGCGGCGGACCAATTGGCGTGCTCATTGCGTCCGTCGCTCGGGAATTCGGTGGCAACGTGGTTGTGATCGAGCTGGATCCCAATCGTCGCGCCCAGATCGGCCAACTCGGGTTCGAGACTCTCGATCCGCGCGAGACGAACCAGGTCGACTGGGTCACACAGTGGACCGACGGCGCTGGCGCCGACATCGTGTTCGAAGTCTCGGGTGCTGCCGCAGCGGTTCTCGGCGCGACCGACCTGGCCAAGGTGCGGGGAACGCTCGTCGTGGTCGCCATCCACCCGACACCGAGAGAAATCAATTTGCAGCGTGTCTTCTGGCGCGAGCTCACCATTCTTGGCGCGCGCGTCTACCAGCGTGTGGACTTCGAGAAGGCGGTCGCGCTTCTGGACAGGGGCACCATCCCGGCGGAGCTGTTGATCAGCAAAATCGTGCCGCTCTCGGAAACTCAAGACGCCTTTGCTGACCTCGAAAGCGGTCTCGCGATGAAGATCCTCGTCGACGTGCAGGCGGGATCGTGACCGACCTGTTTGACCTCACCGGTCGCACGGCGGTTGTCACGGGCGCTAAGCGCGGTATCGGATTCGCGATGGCCGAGGCCCTCGCCGCCGCTGGCGCGGATGTCATCGGCGTGAGCGCGACGCTCGATCCAAGCGGCAGCGCGATCGAAGCAGCGGTCGTTGCGCAGGGTCGCTCGTTCACCGGGTTCGCCGTCGACTTCGCCGATCGCGCCGCGGTCATCGCGCTCGGCCACACCCTCGCGGAGCTGGATATCGACATCCTGGTGAACAACGCTGGCACAATCGAGCGGGCACCGGCGGCCGAACATCCGCTTGATTTGTGGGACCGCGTGATCAGCGTCGACCTGTCAAGCCAGTTCGTGCTCACCCAGGCTGTGGGACGATCGATGATCGCGAGGGGTCACGGCAAAATCATCTTCACGGCTTCCCTGCTGAGCTTCCAGGGTGGCATCAATGTGCCCGGTTACACCGCAGCCAAGTCGGGGATCGCCGGTCTCACAAAAGCGCTGTCCAACGAGTGGAGCGGCAAGGGCATCACCGTCAACGCCATCGCTCCTGGTTATATCGCGACCGACAACACGCAGGCTCTGCAGGATGACCCCGAGCGCTCTCGCTCGATCCTCGACAGGATCCCAGCCGGCCGCTGGGGTCTCGCGAGCGACCTTGCCGGTGCCACTGTCTTTCTGGCTTCGACGGCATCCGACTACGTGTCTGGTATCACCCTGCCCGTCGACGGCGGATGGCTGGGGCGATGAGCACGACATCCACTCTCGGGCGCCTGGGGGTCATTCGGATCGTGCCGGTTGTCACGATTGAGGATGCCGATCGGGCGCCGGATGTCGCGGGCGCGCTGGCCGCCGGAGGGATCGGATGCGCGGAGATCACGCTACGAACGCCCCAGGGACTCGAGGCGATTCGCAAGATCGCGTCGAGATCGAACATCGTCGTCGGCGCCGGCACGGTACTCACGGTCGACCAGGTTGATCGCTGTGTGGATGCGGGTGCCCAGTTCCTCGTCCACGCGGGCTTCGACGACGAGGTGGTTGCGAGAGCCCACCTTCGCAGGGTCGCGATTCTGCCCGGCGTTGCTACCGCAACGGAGATCCAGCGTGCGCTCCGTGCGGGGCTCGACGTCGTCAAATTCTTCCCGGCCGACCGGCGCTCGGCGGTCTCGAAACGATCGCGGCGCTCGCCGCTCCGCTGGCTGAGGTGCGCTTTGTACCAAGCGGAGGAGTCAACCCATCGAACGCAGCTGCCTACCTGCGGCATCCGGCAATCTTCGGTATCAGTGGCCGCTGGATGGTCTCTCGCGACGCAAGTGCTGCGGGGGACTACGAGGCCATCGAGCGGCTGAGCCGCTACGCAACCTCCCTGGTCACGGCCGCGTGATGAAACCCGTCGTGACGCTGGGCGAGTGCATGGGCCTGTTCCGCGCGAACTGGATGGGATCGATCACTCCCGTCTACGACTTCACTCTCGGAATCCGCGGCGCCGGAGGCAATGTTGCCGTTGCGCTGGCCCGACTCGGTACGCTCGTTCGCTGGCTTGGGCGCTTCGGCGCAGACCCGATCGGTCGCCGTGTGCTTGGCGAGTCGTGCGCCGAGGGTATCGACGTCATCGGCATCGTCGATCCGGAGGCCTCCACCGGAATTATGGTCAAAGAGCAGCGCACGGTCGATGCAACGCTCGTGCATTACCACCGCGCAGGCAGCGCAGGAAGTCACCTGAGCGTTACGGACCTGCCCGCGGCCGACATTTCGAACGCGGCGCTATGCACGTCACCGGCATTACTCCCGCTCTTTCGGCGCCCGCCCGCGACGCGGTGTTCGAGACGGTGGAGATCGGACCGCCGCCGGTGTCCCGGTATCTTTCGACATTAATAGCCGACTCTCGCTATGGCGCGAGAATCCCGCGCGCGTGTATCTGGAGTTGGCCTCACGATCACAGCTCGTGTTCGCGGGGACGGCGAGGCAAGCATCCTGTTTCCCGATGCCGTTACGCCGCTTGCTCTCGCCCACGCGATCGCGGAACTCGGGCCGAGCCAGGTCATCATCAAACTCGGTGAGGCCCGATGCGCTGCGGTAATCGACGGTGCTGAGTACCATCTTGACGCCAGCCCGAGCCGCGCGGTCGACACGGTCGGCGCCGGGGATGCATTTGTCGCGGGCTACCTCGCCGAACTCCTCGCGGGGCTGACCGCTCAGGAGCGGCTGGCAACAGCGGTGTCGCTCGGAGCGTTCGCCTGCCTAAACTCGGGCGACTGGGAGGAATTCCCGACCAGGCACGAATTCGGGATGCTGGGCCGAAGCGAACCTGTGCAGCGTTAGTCTCGCTGCTATGTCGGTTGCCCGGCTCCGCGAGGCGAGATCGATCTTACCCGGACGCGGGCCTACCCCGTGAGACTCGGGACTACAAATCAAGCGAAGTGCCACCTGCGGCACTGACGCTCAACCGTTGACCGCCTCAACAACAACCGCTCGAGAAGCCGGCAACGACGAAGCAGCAGAGGCAGGTGTCGATGCTGGAGACAGTTTCACGACGACGTCATTTAGCGCTATACCGCCCGAACGCTGGGGACACCCCCGTGCATCGAGGTCTTCTTCTTGGCCTCCGGTAGTAGCTGCACATCCCGGACAGGGTTGTACCGTATGCCATCGTCACGCACCGCGTATCCGCAGATCTGCCCCAGCACCACCCGGGCGGCGGCGGGCGGCGGTCAACGCGTCGACGGTGATCCCCCCGCACAGCGGCAAAAGGACGCACCGTACGATCGTTTTGTAGGGCTCGTAGGTAGAGAAGGGTAGGCGACCCCGCGATCGCCCGCGCGTGCACCTGTTCCAACCATGCCGCCCCAGCCCCGGCTATCGTGTTCGCCCCGGTAACACCCGATAATATCGACGTGCTCAGCGCCTCCACTTTGCGGTGGAGCGCAAGACGCGCGGCATCCTCCGCGGCAGCCACGACCACAAGTTGATGCAACCTTCCCGCATCGTCCCGCGTCCGCGCTCGGGCACGATAGCTGCCGCCGCGAGACGGGTAATCTGAATCGCGCCGAGCTCGCCGGCGCGAATGCGGGTCCTACCCATAACGGCGCCCCTCCACCTACGCAAGCAGGTCACTTCACTAGTACCGGACATGCCGCCCGAGCTTCATCCAGGACGGACCCGACCTGGTCAGCCGCCAATCCTCAATGGTGCGGACAGGCAGCCGCAGGAGTTCGGCAACCTCACTCTGCGTGAGGAACACCGGCGCTGAGAGCGGTGAGGGATCCATACAGATCAGGTGCGCGAGGAGTCCCAGCACGGGCCGGGGTCGCCCGGTAGTGCCCCGTAATTGCGGGCCGAAAATCCCTCGAACCGGGCCCGCGGGAGCGTTTTTGGATCCCAATCCGGCTATTGACACCAGATTGGGGTGACCAGAGGTCTGGGCGGGTGGGCTGTTTCGCCGCGGTTTTTCGCCCAATTTATTGCTGGCATGATCTACCTCTTATCAAACAATTCGGGTTGCGTCCCTGGTAGTGGTGTAGTTTCGGGGGCTCGGAGCGTCGGAGTGTCGACGTGAAGAGCCACCGTGGGATGGTCAGTGAGAACCGATCAAAGCTACTCACGAAGGACACAAACCACGATGGCTCTAGACCAGGGTCTGCCCAGACTTTGGTTGACACTGGGGGTGGGTGGTTTTCTAGGCCGCGTGTGCGGCTGAGTAGATTGTCTCAAACTCGACCGGGGTGAGCTT
>JAYTRC010000091.1:0-4970 GCA_043746355.1 Lacisediminihabitans sp.
AAGGTCTCGCCGGTGTCCGAGAGCGAGGTCGGCAGCCCGCCGAGGTCACGAGCGTTCCGGTATCCGTCCCACGCGAGTTGACGCATCCGGTCAATCTACCTGCGGTCAGTCGGTGATTGCGTCAGATGCAATCGGGTGAGGTGAATTCCTTGGTCAGGGGCGATATTCGCTGTGCGCGAGACGAATAGTCGGATTACTACTGGTGAAGACGGTTGTCCGTTTTCCCGCTAAAGGGCTGGCTGCTGCGGAGCGAGTCCTTGAGATCTTTACTTGAGGTGGGCTGCGATCCAGACCTGCATTGCTTCGCGGATGACTTCGGCGTTGTGCTTCCCTCCGTAGGTTGCTGCGAAGCGTTCGTCCGCGACATACAGCTCAGACAGGCCGGTGTACGCATCGAGGTCTGGCGCGCGACCTCCCCAGAAGTCGGTCACCCAACTGTGGTGTGCAGCGACCAGCGCTTGGAAGCGTGCGCCGGCGGGCTCGGCTCCGGCACCTGCGGCATCGCGGAGTTTGGCGTTGATGTCGAGACTGCGGTTGTCGTCGGAGCGGCGCTCATCTGCGCTCATTTGGTCGCGGCGCATTGCGGTTCGCTCCCACGCGTCGTCGCCCCAGCGCTCGCGCACCTCGGCCTCATGTTGGGTCGGGTCGAATCCCGCGAAGACTTCCTGGATTGTCATGGTCTGGCCCTTCGTTACCGCGTCTAGTGTTTGTCGGACAGTCGCGATCTGTTGAATGGTGCGGTCTAGTCGCTCTTCTAAGAGGGTGAGGTGGGATGCGATTGCATCGGCGAGGGTTGCGTCGTCTTCGAGGGCGATTTGGATTGTCGAGAGCGGCAGCTCCAAGGCGCGGAGCGACAGGATGCGGTAGAGGCGTGATAGCTGTGCATCTTCGTAAAATCTGTACCCGTTGTTCGCAACGCGTGAGGGTCGAAGAAGGCCGATCTGTTCGTAGTGTCGCAGAGTGCGGCTGGTGAGCCCTGTCGCCCGGGCTACGTGTTTAATCGGCCACTCCGGCATGTGCTTTCTCCTGGTCAGTCTCGCGTGGGATTGAGCGCAAACCCCTCGGGAATCTCGAAATCACCGGTGATCTGATCGCTTACCCATGCCTGCACCGCGGCTTGGTCGACCATTCGCGGAGCGGTCAGCGTGACAGTATCTCCGTCTGCGTCGGCGAACCTGACATCGGTCGTGAACCAGGGAGTGTCGACGGGCCCTGTGACGTCACCGCCCGCCGAACGGATGCGGTCTGCAACCTCATCGAGGTCGACCTCGCCAGCGGCGAACGAAGCCGAGACAGTCCCGCGCACAGCCAGCCCTTGAGTCATGAGAAGGTCTTGATATTTTTCGCGGCGCAGGTGCACGAGCGAGGGCAGGCCACCGGGTCCGGAGATGGTGGCTAGGGTCACGAAACCCGCGGACGCGTACAACGTCTCAGCGATTGCGAGGTCGCTGACGACCAGGTTTACGAACATCGGTATTGGGTAGATAGACCGGTCGATAGCCGGCGCATTGTTCTCTGACATAAGTACCACCATGCCGGTTGACCCTACGGCACAGTCAAGCAGTAGCTACCTTGAGTCCTGCACCACCGCGGCGAGATTGAAGAAAAGTCGCTCAGAGGAACTTTTACTGGTGAAGCGCATAACCCGTTTTTGTACCAAGGGCGGTCCCAGGTCTCCCGCGCCACCGAGTGGGTCCAGCGAGAGCTCGATGTGGAGGTCGCTGTAGGGGTCAGGCAAGTGTGGTGCGCGAGTCAGCAGCGTCGATGAGGTGTTGGTCATGAGCGGCGACGAGCACGACGACGCCTTCGTCGGCTAGGGATTGCAGCAACTGAATGACGGAGTCCGCGCTTACTCGATCGAGGCTCGCGGTCGGTTCGTCAGCCATTACGATGGCAGGCTTCAGCAGTAGTGCACGGGCGAGGGCGACTCGTTGGCGCTCTCCACCGCTGAGCTTTTCTGGATAGCTTCCCGCGCGATCAGCTATCCCGAGGCTATCGAGCAGTTCAGACCCGCGGCGGAAGAGTGCTCTCGACTGGCGGGTCGGCACTGCCGGGAGTAGCACGTTCTCTAGTGCGGTGAGCCCATGGACGAGTACTCCGCCTTGGTCGAGGTAGCCGACCGTCTCTCGGCGGCGTGTGGTGATTTCGTCATCTTTCGCGCCGGCGAGCGAGGTGCCCGCCCAGATCACTTCGCCAGAGGTGGGCTGCGTGAGGCCGGCTGCGACGCGCAGGATGCTTGTCTTTCCTGATCCGCTGCGGCCAGTGAGGCAGTGCATCTGTCCGGCACGGAGAGTGAGGTCGTAGTTGTCGATGATCACCAGTGGTTCGTGGCCGACGCGGTCGTAGTGGATCGCTACGGCGCGAAGTTCGAGCACTGCGGCATCTACCATCGGAGTAGCAGGTGCGATTGGCTGTTCTATGGTCATTGCACTGTTGCCTTTCCGCGGACGAGCAGCAGTATGAGGGAAGCCGCAACGGCCGCGCCTACGCCGATGAGGACGAGCGCGATCGGTGCGGGCGAGTTGAGCAGTCGCGCGCCACCGAAGGATGCGGTCGCGGCGAGCAGGATTGCTGGGATCGCGACCGCTGTAGCTTCCGTGCGTTGTGCGGTGCGTAGTTGCGGTGTGGTCCATCCCATCGCCCGCAGGGCAGCCCATTGTGGCACGCGACGAGCGAGGTCGACTCTTCGGGCGAGCACAGCGATGACGATGCCTGAGACGAGGGCAACTGCGCCGAGGACTAGTTGGAAGATCTGTGTCTGGCCAGTGGTGAAGTGCGCCAGCAGACTGCCCCCCGCCTGACGGCGACCCTCGACAAACAGCTCAGCCATGCTGGCAGCTGCTATCGCAACGATCAGAATGGCGATGGCCTCGGTGATCGAGGTCAGAAGATGGATTCGGGTCTGCCGCAGCCCGAACCCAGGGGTGCTGCGGCTGCCCGAGCGCAGGGCACGGCGGCCGCCGGAGTGCTGGGCGCGGGTGACACGCGCTTTCCCTTGCGAACCAAGAACGACGGCGGTAGCCGATGAGAGCACCACAACTGCGACACCGAGAGCGGCGATCAGGACCGACACCTGCGTCAGGCCAGAAAGGAAGATGGCGGCGATCCCGGCTAGAAATACAACGAGTGCTCCGGGGGCTTCTTCTGCGAACATCCACTTGCGAATACGGCCCCGTGTCCAGCCGGTTTCGCGCATGACGGCTGCCTGGCCACGTCGGCGCGGAATCGAGGCGAACTGAACGGCGCCGAGTAGCAGAGCGGCTGACGCGAGAGCGATCCCAAGAATCGACAGGGACGCGGTGGAAACTGCGGCGTCGGCACGGGCCGCAGCGCCGAGTTCGGACCATCCTTGGGTGAGCTGGCCGAGGGTACCGACTTTCTGGGTCTGGTCGGAGCTGCTAACGCCGAACGCATAGTCATCGACACGAACTTTCACGTTGGTCGGTGATGAGCCCGCGACGATCGTGGCCTTGAGGCCCAGATCGCGAATCTCCTGGGTCACCGTGATTATCTTCGAGCGGGCGGTTGCGTTCCACAAGCTGAGACCGGATACGCGCACCCGGATCGCATTTACCGGTGCCATTTGCCCCCATGCTCCGGCACTGTAGACAGATGCGATCGCCGTGGTCCTGGCTCCAACGACACCCAACCCGGTGACGTTTGGTTTGAGTTTTTCACCAGCGCTCGTTGTCGAGGAAACCTGTTGATACGCCCCGAGCGGCACATAGCTCAGTGCGGACTGGGCCACGGCTGCTGACGCCGAGAAGTCTCCGACTGGCACAGCCAAGATTCCGTTCTCGTTCTTGACCAACATGCTGGTGCCGATATAGGTGCTCTCGTAACCGGGCTTCGTGCCGTCCTGGGACAGCGCGAAAGCACTCGCGGGCCAGGTCGAGTAATCAGGCACCGGATTCTTAAAGCCCTTCGCGCTGAGTTCATAGCCGCCGCGAGCAGCCTTCGAGGTTCCACCCGGGGTGTTCACACCGACCGCTTGGATGAGCAGTTCGCTGTTGGCTCCTGAGGGGGTGGCCTTGGGAGCGGTGGTCCCGGGCCACGGGATCGACGCGTTCATATTGGCAAATGGGTTGAGAAGCGAACTGACGTCGCTACTGCTCGTCCCGACGAGCTGCCCTGCGTCTCCGGCAGTGAGCGCGCTCGGCAAAAGATATGGCGAGTTGAACCCGTTCGAATCGGGGTTGAGAGTCGCATTGCCAAAAGATTCGACGGTGAGATGCATTGTCAGATCGGCGGAGGGTTGTGACGAAACCAGCAGGGGAGCTGCTGGCTGATTTGCGTCATTACCGATGAGCCTGTGCGCATTCAGGAATGCCTTCGCGTAGGCGCTGTCTGTCGAGTCGGCCCAATCGAGCAACTGCGCAGACGTTGTCGAGCTGGTGGGCTTCAACTTCACCAGAGGGTCCAGAAACGCCCCCGCTTTTCCCAGCAGTTCCTTCTCGGCAACTGGGTCGACCAACGTTATGTGGGCCATCGTGGCTGGCGCGCCGTCGTTCACTTGGAAACTCAACAAAGATGTTGAGTTTGGACCGTCTGGGCGCGAGACTCCATTACCAAAGATGCCCCAGATGCCATTCGCCGGTCCCGCTGTGAGCGTCGCCGTGCCGGCAGTCGCGGAGCTGCCGGTCTCGGTTTCGTCGACGACGACGCTCTGGCTGTGTTCCGACACCACTCGCGTGCCGAGCCCGTCGTTGGTCGTGTAGGTCGTGGTGATACGGAACGCTTGGGGCGCTTGATTAGCGTGAGCTGCCGCGGCAGGCAGCGTCATCGTTGTTGACGCGAGTTTAAACCCGGGCACGACGATCTCGCCGATCGGAGCAGCAACACCAACCCCGTCGAGGGATCGGACCTTCTTCACGTCTGCAAGCGTGAGGCTGTGCTGAGCATCGCCAAGTGAGTTTGGCAAAAGAAGCCCATTCACGTCGGTTGCTGCACCCTTCGCGGTGACCAGAATT
>JAYTRC010000092.1:0-3615 GCA_043746355.1 Lacisediminihabitans sp.
GATCGCTGCCCGAGACGGCGGGTGCCGTTTCGTCGGGTGCCCTCGACCGCCATCCTGGTGCGAAGCGCACCACATCGAGGAATGGCATCGGGATCGCGGCCGCACCGACGTCGCCGACGGCGCAAATCTCAAATACGCCCACTTGATCTATCGGACTTAGGGTGTTCGTCCGATAAGCAGAGCGGTGCACACGAAGTGTGCGATAGTGGCGCGTTCGGATGGACAACCGAACGCGACCAGCGGGGCGAGTCGCGAATACGGCCCTGTGTGGGCCACTGCGCGGGCCATTCTTAAAGCATCCTCACGAATGACAATTCATCCAGAACCTCGATTGGCGATCCCTTACTCCGGAGAGCCTCAGCTTTTTGGAACTTGGCCGTCAGCGCAGTAGTTGGGTTGATTGTGTACCCGTTCTCAGCACCCACGACCAAGAAGTCAGTGTGCTTCGTTACGCCGACTTCTGGCTCTCCGCCTGCAGCCAGCACCTTGGCCGCCGCTTCCGCGCGTGTCATGGACGACAGTCCGCCGGTGAACGCCACTTTTCGACCAAAAAGTGGTCCATCTTCATCAGCTTCAGGATTTGCAAGTGCAGCCCGAATTAGCTCAATCGTCGCGGTACTGAAGCTGCCACCGCCTGGTCCCGTGTAATGAGAGCCCGCCCACGACTGGCCGTCGATCCTTCCGGCGGAGACCTGAACACTCGTCGCCAGCTGCTCTATGTCGGGCTGGCCAGCGCGTGCCAGCAATCTGAGGATGACTTCCGACGCGCACCTCGCGTCGCTGCTTGCACGGTGATGCACCGCGTCCGCTATACCGAGCTCCCGGGCAACAAACGGAAGCGAGTATGAGGTGAGGTCAAGAATTCGGCGACTCAACACGAGGGTGCAAAAGTACGTGCCCGACGCAATCGTGAGGTCGTAAAGATTGACGAGCTCGCGAAGCGCGCGCATGTCGAATGCTGCGTTATGCGCGACGAGCGGCAGATCACCGACAAATTCGCGGATGCCCGGCCAAAGCTCGCCGAACTCGGGAGACGCGACGACGTCGTCTGGCTGAATCCCGTGAATGCTGACGTTCATTCCGTCGAATCGCGCGTAGTCCTGGTGCGGTTTGACAAGGCTGGTGAAGGCGGCGGTCTCGATGCCGTCGACGATACGGACGAGCCCGACTTCGCATACTGAACCCCGGAAACCATTGGCGGTTTCGAAATCAATGGCGACGAACGAATTGGTCATCGACCTACCCCTGTCTGAGCGCGTCGAATCGGCATCGGATTGTCGTTTCGCCCAGTGCCTAGATCCGATCTGACGGTGACGGTGAAGTCCGATATGCGGTCGCGAAAACTGGCGAAGGACGCCAGCATTTCATCCTCCGATCCAGACGCCTGCACGCTGCTCCAATCTGATATTGACTTGGTCACCCGCTGGGCGGCTTCGACGACAGGCCGAGGCGCAACTAGAGACAATTGGGATTGCTCGCTGCTGGTGACCTGATCAAGAATTTCGGGCGGCTGCGGATCACCGGGATTCAGCTTGATCATGATCGAGGAAAGAGAGTAGATCGAGCCTAGGAACTCCGACGCCGCGCGGAGCTTCTCGTCTCTCAACCAGCGTCGATGCTCGGCGCGACTTTCGAGCCACCACGACACGAAGCCGCCGCCTACGCCGCCACTAACGAGAGCCAGGACGATCTGAAGCGCCACACTATCCATGGCCGGAGCCTAGCGCTGGGACACTTCGCCGAGGGCGCGGCGCAGCCGCGCCGCTTTACTTGAATAAGCAACGTAACTCGGAGATGTTTTTCGGTGACTCGTGGCAAGGAATCGGCTTGCCGATTCCGCGGCAGTCTGAGCGCGTGGTGTGGCAAATGTCGGCGTTTGGGCTGATGCGGGTTGATCCAGATGCTGTGTGGATCTGGCTTGGACAATCGTGCGCCCGCCAGGGTCTGTCGGTCATTGTGGCCGGTCCTGGAGTGATTGCCCGAGTTGGTGTTCTGTTGGGCGGTCGGTTGCCGCGCAGGGGACCCCGTCAGGGGGCCTGCGCGGCAGACGCCGGTCACAGTCGCCAGGTCGGGATGATCCGGGACGGGTCGAGCTCGCGGGCTCCGGGGACCCCGGGCGCGAGGGTAGCGAAGTCGAGCACTGCCGCGACGATCGCCGCTTGACGGGTTAGGTTCAGCCCTCTCCAGCTGTCCCGTAGCGCGGTGCTGTTGCCGATCACCCCATCCAGTGCGCTCGTGCCGGTGAGCTGCGAGAGCTGCCGTTGGGTTTTCCACAGACGCTCCTCAATGGGCTCACGTGCCGCCTTCCAGATCGCCAGGGTGATCTGACGGGTTCCGTACTCGTTTGCCAGTTCTTCCATCTGGGCCTGGTCGGCTTGCAGATCCGCAAGAAGAGCGGAATGCCGGTCGTCGGCGGCGGCACGCCCGGCAAGCACATCACCCATCGCGGGGCTGTCCAACCGCATGAGGACGGCTTCGGTGATCCATTCCTCGACTGGCTCGGCAACGACGGTCAGCTTCCCGCAGCCACCATGATCGGGACTGGATGAACACACATACCGGCGACGGTTGCGGTCGCCTTCTTGACGGGACGAGCTGAATAGCTTGTTTCCGCACTTGCCGCACCGCAGCATTCCGGATAACAGGTACCGGCGCGGGCTGCGTCGTCCGGTGACCTTCTTCCGCTCCATCGCGGCGAGGATTTGCTCGTGCTGCGCCGGCGTGATGATCGCCGGCCACACAGCAGGCCCGACGACCACCCCGTTGTGTGCGCGAAGCCCTGCGAACCTCGGGTTCGCCAACATCGTGCGCAGCGTGCTGGTACGCCACGGCAAACCCGCCACGGACAGCGCCCCGCTCTCTTGCAACCAGTTCGTCAGAGACATAAGCGACTCACCCGCGAGATACCGAGCGACAACTTCGCGCACGATCACAGCCTCCGACTCGACCACAGTCACCCGGTCTTCCGCATAGCCGAACGGACGTAGGCCGCCCCCACCGGGTCGGCCAGATTCGGCAATCTCCAGCGCCTTGCGCCGTAACCGCTGCGACTTCTTGTCTGACTCCATCGCGGCGAATGCGGCCAGCATCCGCGCCATCAGCATCCCGTCACCGGAACCTAAGTCGATGTCCGCTGTCACCGTCGCGAACTGAGTCACCCCCGCACGCTCGCAGATCGCGGTGAACTCCTCGAGCTCGATCGGACGCCGTGTCAACCGATCCAAGTTGTAGACCACGACCGCATCCCGATGGCCCGCCTCAATGTCCTCGAGCATGCGCTCATACTGGGGGCGACGCTTCCCGCCATACGCGGAAATGTCGTTATCGACGTACTCCTCGGCCACCGTCCAACCCCGATCCGCCGCGAGCTTTCGCCCATCGGTGAGTTGACGCTGGACTCCCAACGCCTCCCCGGTCTGGTCGCGAGAAATCCGCGCATACAGCGCCGCAGCGCGTGCCTGTTCCATGGGGACACATTAGCGACTAGACGCCGACGGCATCCTCCTCTGCAAGCACCACCACCACCTCCTCCTGCACGACCATCACTGGGAAGTCGAACGGCGAGGAGAGAGCGGATCCGAGTACTGGCTCATCCCACCACCCGGACACGCGGAT
>JAYTRC010000093.1:0-99278 GCA_043746355.1 Lacisediminihabitans sp.
AGGTCGTACTTCTCGGCGAGCTCGTACAGCCGCTCCTTGCCGTCTTCCGTGTTGTCGCGATGGTCGATTTCCAGGCCGAACAACCCCGCGTCGACGAGCTCCCCGATGATCTCATCTGACATCACCCGGTACCGGCCGTGGGTTGCCGGATGCGCGAGCACGGGCACTCCGCCAGCGGCAACGATCATCCGCACTCCCTCGAGGGGCGACGGCGCGTAATACTTCTCGTAGTACGGACCCCGCCAGTTGAGGATGCTCTCAAACGCCTCCTCGCGGCTGGAGACGAAGCCGCGCGCGACCAGGGCGTCCGCGATGTGCGGGCGGCCGAGCGTGCCGCCATCCGTCGACTGTTCGAGAACGTCGTTCCACGACAAGGTGTAGTCCTTGCCGATCTTCTCGACGATGCGCTCTGCCCGGTGCAGCCGACCGTCACGGATCTGACCGGTCTCGGCAATCAGCCCGCCGTTCATCGGGTCGAACAGGTACGCGAGCATGTGCACGCTCGCGGGGCCGTAATTGGTGCTGAGCTCCATGCCCGGAATGACCGTAAGCCCGGTGCCGGCCGCGGCACCGAAGGCTTCCGCCCAGCCGCTCGTCGAGTCGTGATCGGTCAGCGCGACGGTGCCAAGCCCGGCCGCGACGGCGGCCTCGATAAGCTCGGTGGGGTTTTCAGTGCCGTCGGAAACACTGCTGTGAGTGTGCAGGTCGATGGCTCCGGTCATCCTTCAAGACTATTAGTGTTGGGGGCCATGTTCAGCAGAGTCGTCGCCGCCCTCGCGCTCGTCGTAATTGCGGCGCTGCTGTTCGTCGGAACGTGGCCGCAGCTCTTCGGGCTGCAGCGCACCATGTTCGTCGCGCAGTTCGTCTCGTTGCGGGGCTTGACTATAGCGATCGCGGCCATCGCAATTGTCGTTCTGCTGCTGCTGTCGATGGTCAGCCGCAGCTTCCGCCGGTTCGGGTCGGCCGTGGCACTGGTGCTCGTGGTGTTCGCCCTCGCCCTGCTCGCGATCCTGAGCACCCGGGGGTTCGGCGACGGCTCATTCCAGACGAAGAGCAGCGCAGACCTGACGGCTGTCGAATGGAACACGCTCGGTGGCGCGCCCGGGTCGACGGTCATAGCGAAACTCGCGCTCGATAACGACGCAGACATCGTCTCCCTCCCCGAGACAACCGAGGAGACAGCGGATGCCGTAGCCGCTGTAATGCAGGCAGCCGGGCATCCCATGGTCGTGCACACTGTCGCGTTCAATCACATCGCACAAGCCAAATCGACCAGCGTGCTCATCAGCACGGCACTCGGTGGGTACCACCTCGATTCGAAAGCCGGCACGACCTCCACACTGCCGACACTGGTTCTGAGGCCGAATACCGGCGCCGGGCCGGTGATAGTCGGCGTCCACGTTGTCGCCCCGCAGCCGAGTGAGCTCACGAGGTGGCGCAGCGATCTCGCGTTCCTGAAGACAACGTGCTCTGAGCAGAACGTGATCATGGTGGGCGATTTCAATGCGACCCTCGACCATTTCGCCGGGCTCGGAACAGCGTCTACTTCTACCGTCGGCAACTGCACGGATGCCGCCGTCCGCTCGAAGAACGCGGCTCTCGGCACCTGGCCGCCCGCTCTGCCCCCACTGCTCGGCGTGCCGATCGATCACGTGCTCACCACGCCGAACTGGCGGGTCAGCGGAATGCGCGTCGTGCAGAACCTCGACGGTGCAGGCAGCGATCATCGCCCGATCGTGGTGCAGCTCAGCCCCAACGGTTAGAGAATGGGAGCATGGCTGACGACAGCAAGACTCCCCGTGCAACAGGTAATCGCTCAACGACTCCCGTCTCGGATTCGTTCAAGGACTACATCACCGCCAACTGGGCCGAGCGCTCAGAAAGCAAACCTCAGCCGCGTGAACAGTCCTCGTTCGCGGCGCTGAGACGCGAACGCATCTCAGAACTGTACGCGGGCAAGCGCCTCATCGTTCCCGCCGGGGCTGCCAAGACCCGCTCGAACGACACCGACTACCCCTATCGTGCCCACTCGGCCTTCGCTCACCTCACGGGTTGGGCCAGCGACTCGGTGCCAGACAGCGTGCTCGTGCTCGAGCCGACGGCAGACGGACACGAGGCGACTCTCTACTTTCGCAAACCGGCCGGCCGCGGATCCGACGAGTTCTACGCAAATCCAGACATCGGCGAGTTCTGGATCGGGCCACGACCGTCCCTCGAGCACGTCGCGCACGACCTCGGGCTTCTCACCAAAGACCTCGCCGATTTTGCAGCGGTGATCGATGCGACCGATGCAGACACGATCATCGTGCGCGACGGTGACCGCGACCTCACCGACCAGATCGACGGCCGACGACTGCTCGCCGCTGACTCGGAGTCGCTGGAGACAGACCGGGATACCGAGTTCGCGCGGGATCTCTCGGAGCTAAGACTCGTGAAGGATGACTACGAGATCGAGCAGATGCGTCTCGCCGTCGCCGCAACGAAGAAAGGCTTCGACGACATCATCGCCGAACGACCCGCGATCGTCGCGCACTCTCGCGGCGAGCGCGTCGTCGAGGGGACGTTCAACCGCCGGGCTCGTGCGGAGGGTAACGCCGTCGGCTACGACACCATCGCAGCGAGCGGCGACCACGCCTGCGTGCTGCACTGGACGCGCAACGATGGCGCGGTCGTGCCGGGCGACCTCATCCTGATCGATGCAGGGATCGAGCTCGACAGCTATTACACGGCGGATATCACCCGCACCCTGCCGGTGTCTGGCTTGTTCAGCGATGTACAGCGCCGCGTCTACGAGGCCGTTCGGGAAGCAGCGGATGCTGCATTCGCGATCGTGTGGCCGGGCATCCGCTTCCGCGAAATCCATGCTGAGGCCATGCGGGTGATCGCCGAGAAGACAGCGGAGTGGGGACTGCTGCCTGTCTCGGCCGAAGAATCACTCAAGCCCGAGAACCAGTTCCATCGCCGGTACATGGTGCACGGCACCTCGCACCACCTCGGCATCGACGTGCACGACTGCGCTGCCGCCCGACGCGAGCTCTACCTCGACGGCGTCCTCGAGCCCGGTATGGTGTTCACGATCGAACCGGGGCTGTACTTTCAGCCAGACGACCTCACCGTGCCGCTGGAATACCGCGGCATCGGCGTGCGCATCGAAGACAACATCCTCGTGACAGGGTCGGGCGCTGAGAACCTGTCGATCGGCATCCCTCGAACCGCTGATGACGTCGAGGCATGGCTGGCGGGCTGACCTTCGCCCATCGTTGTGCGGTTTCGTCAACGTTGTTGCTACTAGAACACGCTCAACATTGCCGAAACCGCACAACGTCGACCGAGTCGCGCCCTAGGGCTTCGCGAGCGCCGTCTGCGCAGCGAGAGTGATGCTCGGGTCGACGATGACCTCATACCGGCTGGCAAGCACCTGGTGAGTGGAGCTGTAATCCCGCGTGCGACGTGTCACGGCGTACGACACGATGCCGAACAGGATGCCGAATCCCGCACCGATCACGATAGCTGCGATGGCGTAGAGCAGCACGTTCGATGAGTTGAGAAAGAAGGTGAGGAGCAGTCCGAAGAACAGTCCGAACCACGCACCGCTCGCAGCCCCGGCCAGCGCGACTTTTCCGTAGCTGAGCCTGCCGGTCACTCGTTCGACGGTCTTGAGGTCGCTCCCGACGATTGAGACCTTGCTCACATCGAGAGTGGCGTGCGCCAGCTTGTCGACTGCCTGCTGGGCCTCGGGATATGTGTCGTATGAGGCAAGAACGTCGCCCTTCGGAATGGACGGAATGAGGCGGGCGCGTGTGGTCAGCGGGCTCTGGTTAGTCATGGCCGCCATTATCCTCTGCGTGCATGGCGAAGGTCTAAGTTAGAACCTGTGAGCGCCGCAAGAGTCTTCGTCGCCCGACTTGCCGGGTGCTCCGTTTTCGACCCCGCAGGCGACAAGGTCGGCAAGGTTCGCGACGTGCTGGTGGTCTATCGCCAGAAGGAACCGCCGCGGGTGGTCGGCTTCATTGTCGAAGTGTCTGGCAAGCGCCGCGTCTTCCTGTCGATCGGGCGCGTGATGAGCATCGGCTCTGGCCAGATCATTACTACCGGACTCATCAACCTGCGTCGCTTCGAGCAGCGCGGCGGTGAGGTGCGGGTGATCGCAGAACTTCTCGGGCGCGACGTGACCCTCGCAGAGCCCGCTGGCACCGCGATGATCGAAGATGTCGCGATCGAAGAGAGCGGCCCCGGCGAGTGGGCGGTCAACGAACTCTTCGTTCGTCGCCCGAAGACCAGCTCTTCGCCTTTCGCCAAGGGCCAGACGATGTTCGCCAAGTGGTCGGATGTTCGCGAGCGCACCACAGGCGAGGCGCAGTCTGCAACCCAGCTGCTCGCAACCTATGAAGACCTGCTTCCCGCCGACCTGGCCAACGCCATGCTCGACCTTCCTGAGCAGCGGATGCTCGAGGTCGCAGACGAGATGAGCGACGAGCGACTCGCCGACGTGCTTGAAGAAATGCCCGAGAGCGAGCAGGTCGACATTCTGGGGCACCTCGACGACGACCGGGCAGCAGACGTGCTCGACCAGATGCAGCCGGATGACGCGGCAGACCTCATCGCCCAGCTCACCGAAGAGCGTGGTGAGGCACTCCTCGACCTCATGCAGCCCGAGGAGGCCGAAGACGTCAGGATGCTCCTCCTCTACGCCCCTGATACCGCTGGGGGGCTCATGACGACGGAACCGATCATCGTGTCTGCCGACGCGACGGTCGCTGAGGGTCTCGCCCTGATCCGGCGTCACGAACTGGCTCCGGCTCTCGGTGCTGCTGTCTGCGTGACGCTGCCGCCCTACGAGCCGCCGACCGGCCGTTTTCTCGGCATGGTGCACTTTCAACGGATGCTGCGCTACCCGCCGAACGAACGCCTCGGCACCCTGCTCGACCAGAAGCTCGAGCCGGTCAAGGCAAGCGCTTCTGCTGCAGAGGTCGCCCGCACACTCGCGAGCTACAACCTGGTCTCGCTCCCGGTTGTCGACGACAACCATCGACTGGTCGGGGTGGTGACCATTGACGATGTTCTCGACTACCTTTTGCCAGACGACTGGCGAAGTCACGACGAAGACGCTCCCGCCTCGACTGATACCAGCAGCACACCGATAGCAACTCCAGCCGGAAGGAGGCAGATCAATGGCACGACGCGATGATCCAGGACTCGACTCTCCCAAGGGCCTCCGCGGCTCGATAGTTCCCCGTTTCGGCGGGCGCGACCGCGTCGGGCGGTTCTCCGAGGGGTTCGCCCGAGCGATGGGAACCTCGTACTTCCTCGTCGGCATGACTGCGTTCGTGTTGATCTGGCTGACCTACAACATCTATGCGCCGCGCATCTTGCAATTCGACCCGAGCATCGGCAACTTCACCCTGCTCACGCTCATCCTCTCGCTGCAGGCTTCGTACGCTGCGCCCCTCATCCTGCTCGCGCAGAACCGGCAGGACGACCGCGACCGCGTGCAGTTCGAACAGGACCGCCAGCGCGCTGAACGCAACCTCAATGACACCGAATACCTGGCCCGCGAGGTGGTAGCCCTGCGGCTCGCCGTACGCGACCTGGCGAGCAAGGATTTCATTCGAGCTGAGCTGCGGGCGCTCCTCGAGGAGCTCGACAAAGATCGCAGCGCTCCTGACAAAGACACGAGTGAGTGAGCTCGCGGCTGCTGTCTCTGCCGCGCTTTCCTCGGTGATCGACCCGGAGATCCGCCGACCGATCACCGAACTCGACATGGTCGGCGACGTGTCAGTTGTCGACGGTCTCGCGACAGTTCAGATCAAATTGACGATCGTCGGATGCCCGGCCGCCGACACGATCGAGCGCGACGTTCGCGCCGCCACGCTCTCCGTCGCTGGAGTGACCGATGCAACGATCGATGTCTCCGTGATGTCCCCTACCGAACGCGCGGCGCTCACCGCGCGGCTTCGCGGCACCCGCACTCTGCAGTTCGGCCCTGACTCTCTCACCCGCATTATCGCGGTGACGAGCGGTAAGGGCGGGGTCGGCAAGTCGACGCTCACGGCGAATCTCGCTGTTGCCCTGGCCGCACAGGGGCTGCGTGTCGGGCTGGTCGATGCTGACGTCTTCGGGTACTCGATTCCGCGCATCCTGGGCATCACCGGGGCGAAGCCGACCAGGGTGAACGAAATGATCCTGCCACCGGTCGCTTTCGGGGTGAAGGTGATTTCGATCGGCATGTTCGTCGACGACAACGCTGCCGTCAGCTGGCGCGGGCCGATGCTGCACCGCACCATGCAGCAGTTTCTCACCGACGTCTATTTCGGGGACCTCGACGTGCTGCTGCTCGACCTTCCACCCGGCACGGGGGACATCGCGATCTCGCTCGGCCAGCTTCTGCCGCAGGCTGAGGTGCTCGTGGTCACAACGCCCCAGGGTGCTGCCGCAGAGGTTGCCGAGCGCAGCGGGCTCGTCGCCCGGCAGACCGGCCAGAAAGTGATCGGGGTCGTCGAGAACATGGCTGGGCTAGTGCAGCCTGACGGCTCGATGCTCGAGCTTTTCGGCACCGGCGGTGGCGCGCTCGTGGCCGAACGCCTTGCCGTGCCTGTGCTCGCGAGCATCCCGCTCAGCGTTGTGTTGCGTGAGGGGGGCGATCACGGGTCGCCTGTGGTGCTCTCAGACCCGGACGACGTGGCGAGCGTTGCGATTGCCGTTCTCGCCAAGCGCCTCGTGGGGCTCGGCCGGGGTCTTGCGGGCCGCAAGCTCGGCCTCAGCCCTCACTCGGCCCGCTGACGGCTACAGCGAGCGGGTCGGCTCGCGGTGGTAACCATCGCGCATCGTCACGCGCACGGAGGCAATGATGCCTGCGAGAGCGAAGACGCTAAGGGTGGAAAAAATGATGATGCCAGACATGGTGACCTCGTGTTGTTCTGAATGAATACCTCAATTTTCACTGGATATTCCCTTTAGCACAATCAAACTGTTCTTAGGTAATTAAGTAGAATGGCTTAATGGATGTCCACCGTCTCGAGCTGCTCCGCGAACTGAGCGATCGCGGCAGCATCACCGCGGTCGCCGAGGCCACGAATCGCACCGTCTCGGCGGTCTCACAGCAACTCAAAGTGCTCGAACGGGAGGCGGGCATCCCCCTCACCGAGAAGAGCGGACGCGGCCTGGTGCTCACCGGAGCCGGCCGAATGCTCGCCGAAACTGCTCGGGATGTTGCGGTGGCACTCGAGCGCGCGGATGCGCTCTGGGAGGAGTTCAAGGAGCTCCCTCGCGGCGAAGTCAGCATCACGATGTTTCCGAGTGGCGCCCAGATGCTTCTCGCCGGGCTGCTCGACGCCGTGGCGCTCATGCCGGGCGTGAGCGTGCGCGCGAGCGACCAGGATCCCCTGCTGCCCGACTTCGGCGACCTCACCCCCGACTTCGACCTGGTGATCGCCGACTCCCCCGGCGTGCTGCCGGCCTGGGCCGAACGCGGCCTCACCGTGGTGAAACTGTTCGACGAGCCTCTCGACGTCGCACTCCCTGAGGGCCATCGGCTGGCGGGCAAGGCCAGCCTCTCGCCGCGGGATGTCGTCGGCGAGACGTGGATCGGCGTGCCAGTGGACTCGGCCTTCGACCGCATCCTGCAGCAGGTCGAGGTGATCACGGGCGTGCCCGCGCACGTGTCGCAGCGGTTCGTCGACAACGGAATTGTCGAGACCCTCGTGGCCGCCGGGCACGGAATTGCTATCCTGCCGCGGTTCACCACCAGGGACCACGAGAACGGGTTGATCACGCGGCCACTCACGGGCATCCGGGCGAGCCGTCAGGTCTCGGCGCTGATGCGTCCGGACCGAGCAGAGCGCCCGTCGGTACGGCTCGTGGTCGAGGCGCTGCGCAGGCTGGGTCACGAGATCACGGCGCAGCACGCCGCCTGAAAACCGTTGCAACCGCCGTTGGCACCGGTCGACGGTGGGCATTTGGTGAGTGTAACTACACTTACGGCATGCCCGGAGCGCAGCTGAAACCCGACTACATTGCCACTCTCGACAACGACCTCCACTCCTCTGGAAGTACGACTGCGCCCGTGTTCGTGCCGTTCACCGGCGAGAAGCTGCACGACCTGCCGCTGAGCAGCGTGAACGACGTGACGAATGCCGCGGCGCGCGCCCGCGTAGCCCAATTGCTGTGGCAGGAGGCGGGCTTCGATCACCGCCGGAGGGTGCTGCTGAAGGCGCACGACCTGATTCTCGAGCGCAGCGACATCCTCCTCGACGCGGTGCAGACCGAAACCGGAAAAACCCGCGGCCAGGCCTTCGAGGAGGTCTATATCGGCGCGAATACCGCTCGGTATTATGCGGTGAGCGCCAAGACTGTGGTGAAGACGCGGCATCGGCGGGCGGGCATCCCCCTCGTCTTCTCGACTTGCGTGGGGTATCGGCCCAAGGGCCTCGTCGGCATCATCACCCCGTGGAACCACCCGCTGAGCCTGTCGTTGTTCGACGTGATACCGGCTCTTGCAGCAGGGAATGCCGTAGTGCAGAAGGCAGACAACCAGGGGGCGCTGAGCATCCTCTCGTCCCGCCGCGCCTTCATCGATGCTGGCCTGCCAGAAGACCTCTGGGCCGTCGTCGCCGGTGACGGCGGAGAGATCGGCGGCGCGGTCATCGACAATGCCGATTATGTCTGCTTCACCGGGTCGACGAAGACCGGCCGCGTAGTCGCCGAGCAGGCCTCCAAACGGCTGATCGGGGCGTCGCTCGAACTCGGTGGCAAGAACCCGATGATCGTGCTCGACGACGTCGACCCGCGGAAAGCCGCCCAGAATGCCGTCTACGCGGTCTACGCGTCGATGGGCCAGCTGTGCGTATCGATCGAGCGGATCTACGTTCATCGCGCCGTAGCCGACGAGTTCACGAAGGAGTTCGTCGCGCGCACCGCCGCCCTCGTGCAGGGCCCTTTCTACGATTTCACCTCGGATGTCGGCTCCCTCACGCTGCCCAACCAGCTCGAGCGCGTCGAGGCCGTCGTCGCGAAGGCCGTCGCGCAGGGGGCGACAGTGCTCACCGGGGGGAAAGCGCGCCCAGACCTCGGCCCGCTGTTCTTCGAGCCGACCGTGCTCGGCAACGTGACAGCTGACATGGACTGCATGCGCGACGAAACCTTCGGGCCGGTGGTGTCGATCGCCGTTGTCGAAACCGTTGCAGAGGCCGTCGCACTGGCGAATGACTCTGATTACGGTCTGAACGCGTCGGTTTTCAGCCGCACCGTTCGTCGCGGACGCCAGGTTGCTGAACTCATCGACGCCGGCAGTGTGAACGTCAACGAGGGCTACCGCGCGACGTTCTCATCACTCGACGCTCCCATGGGTGGCATGAAGCACTCGGGACTGGGCCGTCGCAACGGGCCGGAGGGCATTCTGCGATTCGTCGAGACACGTACAGTTGCGGCGGCTACAGGCCTCATGACCTTGCCGCGCACCGGCCCGGAGTTCGCTCGGATGGTGCCGCTGATGTTCACCCTGCTGCGCACGCTGAAGGCGACGCGGCGGCGGTAGTTCGGGAGTTGGCTCGTACACGCGCGTTCCGCTTTGCTCGCTGATCGAGCGCACACTCAAGGGCTGGCGCAGGCGAGCGAACGCACGCTGACGTGCGCAGCCGGTGGTGCACCCGCCTCTACGTCGCCTCAGCGTCGAACGGGGCAGGCACACCCTCGGCCATCTTCGCTCGCGGCTTCACCGGCGACAAAACCGTAGGCGGGCGAACAACGGCCACCGAAGCGCCATCATCCAGCAGCGCATCGCGGATGATTCGACGCGGGTCATACTGCCGCGGATCGAGCTTCTGCCAGTCGACATCATCGAACTCAGGACCCATTTCGTCCCGAAGCCGATCTTTCGCACCGTTGGCGAGATCCCGCAGAGTCCGAACCAGCCTCGCCAACTGGGCCGCATACTTCGGCAGGCGTTGCGGACCGACGATGATCACAGCGATGATGCCGATCACCAACAGCTTTTCGAAGTCCAGGCCGAACACCCGTTCAGGATAACCCGCCCAGCCGTGTGACCCCATTACGCTTATTGAGACCCAAGGAGAACGACGTGTCCGACAAAGACTCGAGCTGGAAATTCGCGGAAGAGTTCGTCGTCGAACGACCCGACATTGCCGAAGCGCGGCAGCATTCCGTCGAACTCGGCGTTGATGCCATGAGCCCGGCGACTGGCGCTCAACTGGCAGTAATCAGCGCAGCCACCGCCGCGGCGAGCGTCATCGAGATCGGCACCGGCGTCGGCGTCAGCGGGCTCTGGATGTTCACGGGCGCACCCGCAGCAACCCTCACCTCGATCGACATCGAGCCTGACTACCAGGATTCAGCGCGGAAAGCATTTCTCGAGGCTGGCATCGCCGCCAATCGCGTACGGCTGATCACCGGCCGTGCACTCGAAGTGCTGCCCAGGATGAATGAAGCGTCGTACGACATCGTGCTGGTCGACGCAGACCAGCAGTCCGTGATCGAGTACGTCGAGCACGGCCTGCGCCTGGCGAGGCAGGGCGGCACTGTACTCGTCGCCCACGCCCTCTGGCGTGACAGGGTCGCCGATCCGGCCCAGCGCGGCGACACGGTGAACGCGTTCCGAACACTACTCAAAGAAATCGCGGGGTCAGACGCCGTGATCAGCGCACTGTCCCCGGTCGGCGACGGACTGCTCCAGCTCACCAAGCGTTAGAGGCTCGCAGCGCTAGAAGCGTCGGGATACAACCGGGTTACGCGTTAGCGACGACTCCGGCGAGTGCGTCGTGAAGCTCTTTTGCCTCTGCATCGTTGACGGAGACGACAAGACGCCCACCACCCTCGAGTGGTACGCGCACGATGATGAGGCGACCTTCTTTAACAGCCTCCATTGGCCCGTCTCCGGTCCTCGGCTTCATGGCTGCCATGAGAAATCCCCTTTCGTGGAATTACTTCTATTATCCCGTACCTGAGTGCTAACTACGAATCCGCAGGTCACGGTGGAGTCCAGTCATACCCGTTAACCCACCAGCAGATGTAGAGCCAGCCGGCCTGTCCGGCAATCATCAGCACCACCAGGGAGACCCGATAGATCACTGGTCTGGGCTGGGCTGCGGCGCCAAGCAGCGGGAACATGGGGATGAGCAACCGAAAGGTACTCGACTGCGGAAAGAACACTGCCAGCAGGTACAGTGCATAGCTCGCTAGCCACAGTCTGAGATCCACCCCGAGACGTCGTACCGAGGGTAAGAACAGCGCCAGTGCAAAGCCGATCACTACGAGGGCGAGGGTCACGAATATCCATCCGCCCATCCCCCACTGGCCCGCCCAAAATCCTGCAGCCTGAACCCACGACGAGAAGGGCAGCAGGCTGGCCTGGTAGCCCACGTAGTCAGCGCGCCATGCCAATTCGGTCGTGGTGTACGCGTCTGTGTGACCGGTGACCGCTGCGGCGATTATCGGCCACGCAAACCCCATGAGCAGCGCGAAGAGAGCAGCGCCGACCGCCAGCACCTTTTCGACAGCGGGGAACGGATCGGTTTTGCTGGTGAACCACCGCACCACAACATGCAACCCAACTGCGAGCGCGAACGCGAGGATGCTCGGCCGCGTGAATGCCGCGAGCAGGATCACCGGAAACAGCAACCCGTACCGCCGTCGCAGCAGCAGGTAGAGCGCGAGCACCAACAGAAAGAGAAACATGGACTCGGCGTACGACACCTGCAGGATCGGCGACAACGGCGCGACACAGAACAGCACGACCGAGAACAGCGCTGTTCCGGAGGGAAGCCTGAGCAGCATCAGTCGGTAGAAGGCGAGTGCTGCAGCAAGGGAGAACAGGAACGAGACGATGACCGAGAGCGGCTCCCACGGCAGCGTCGTCACCACCATGAGCAGCCGCACGAGCATCGGATACGCGGGCAGAAATGCCCAGGCGTTCTGTTGAACGTGCCCGGCAGCATCCACCGGCAACGTCGCCGGATAGCCACTGACCGCAATGACGTGATACCAGGTGCTGTCCCACAGCTGGGCAAAGCTGAAGTAGTCGGGGTGAGCGCCGGTCCAGGGGTTCTGGAGCTGGGCAGCAGCGAACACCTGGATGAGCACCGTCGTCACGATGCGCGAGAGTCCCCAGACGACGAAGACCCTGAACCACCAGGCGGTCAGCCGGTAGCGCACCACGAAAGCGGTCAGCCTGCGCTGAGCCACGCCCTGAGCCCTCGCTCGCAATCTGCGACCTGGTCGACCGGCACCCGTTCGTCATCAGCGTGGGCGAGCAATGGGTCCCCTGGGCCGTAGTTGACGGCCGGGATGCCGATTGCTGAAAAACGAGCAACGTCGGTCCAGCCGTACTTCGGCTTAGCTTCTCCGCCAACCGCCGCGAGAAACTGCCTGGCGAGCGGTGCCGTGAGCCCCGGGCGAGCGCCGACTGCGCTGTCGGTCACCACCAGCTCGAAGCCAGCGAATACCTCGCGGAGCTGCGCTTCCGCGTCTGCGGCCGAATTGTTGGGGGCGAAGCGGAAATTGACCGTCACAACGCACTCATCCGGGATCACGTTGCCCGCAACGCCTCCGGAGATCGCGACGGCGTTGAGCCCCTCCCGGTACACGAGTCCGTCGACCTCGATCTCGCGTGGCTCGTAGGCCGCGAGTATCGCGAGGAGGGGCGCCGCATCATGGATAGCGTTGTGCCCGACCCATGCCCGGGCGGAGTGGGCCCGGATGCCGTGGGTGCGCAGTTCAGCTCGCATCGTTCCGTTGCAGCCGCCTTCGATTGCGCCCGCGGTCGGCTCCCCCAGGATTGCGAAATCGCCTGCAAGCAGATCAGGGCGGCGGCTGGCGAGCCGGCCGAGCCCGTTGAGGCTTGATTCGACCTCCTCGTGGTCGTACCAGATCCACGTCACATCCACAGTCGGCGCGGTCAGCTCGGCAGCGAGCTTCAACTGCAGTGCAAGGCCGCCCTTCATGTCCACCGTTCCGCGACCCCAGAGGTACTCGACGCCGTCTTCGCTCTCGTAGCGGGTCGGCAGGTTGCGATTGACCGGAACAGTGTCGGTATGACCGGCGATGACGACCCGTTGGTCACGCCCAAGGGCGGTGCGCGCAACGATCGTGTCGCCGTCCCTGGTGACCTGCAGGTGGTCGAGACCGGCGAGGCTGGCCATAATCGCTTCGGTGATCGCACCCTCGTTGCCCGAGACCGATTCGATGTCACACAGCTGCCGAGTGATCTCGATCGAGGATGCGGTCAGGTCGAGCGCTGGCGAGGTCTTCGACTGGTCGGCTGCTGGCACCTGGCAAGTTTATCGACAGGGTGTCGATAGCCTGTGACAATGACTGAACGCTCGGCCTGGGGCTACGGCCTCGCCACCACTGCCGCTGACGGCACCGTGCTCGACACCTGGTTTCGTGACCCTTCACTAGGCAGCATCCCCGACGGTCGCGATCCGCACATCGCCCCCGCGGATTTCAGCCTGATGATCGGCAGCGACCCGCGACGCAGGGTCACCATCGACTTCATCACCGTCGAGATCGACTTGGATGCCGCCCCGGCATCCACCCCAGACGCCTACCTGCGCCTGCATCTCCTGAGCTGCCTCCTGGTGGGACCTAACACCATCAACCTCGACGGCATCTTCGGCCAGCTGCCGGTGGTCGCGTGGACGAACGCGGGCCCGGTGCATCCCGCTGACTACGCCGACCAACGGCTCACCCTGCAGCGCGCGGGCATCTCGGCCCACTCGATCGACAAGTTTCCCCGCCTCACCGACTATCTCTCGCCGGAACGTGTTCGCATTGCCGATACCTCCCGTGTGCGCCTTGGCGCACATCTCGCACCCGGCACGACGGTGCTGCACGAGGGCTTCGTCAACTTCAACGCGGGCACCCTGGGCGCTTCGATGGTCGAGGGGCGCATTTCGCAGGGCGTGGTCGTGGGCGACGGTTCGGATGTCGGCGGCGGAGCATCCATCATGGGAACCCTTTCGGGCGGCGGCACCGAACGAGTCGCTGTCGGTCGCCGCGCTCTGCTCGGAGCGAACTCCGGCATCGGCATCTCGATCGGCGACGACTCGGTGGTCGAAGCTGGCCTCTACGTGACAGCGGGCACGAAGGTCGTCGTGCTGCGGGACGGCGAAGAGCCGGCAACGGTAAAGGCCGTCACCCTTTCTGGGGTGCCGGGGCTGCTGTTCAGACGCAATTCGATGACGGGCGGCGTCGAGGTGCTCTCCCGCTCAGGTAAGGGAATCGAACTCAACGCCGCGTTGCACGCCTGAGGCGGCCAGAACGCGCTAAGCGCCCGGCCAGTCCCGCCGCGGTGATCCGATGTACAGCTGCTGCGGGCGACCGATCTTGGTGGCCGGATCTTCATTCATCTCACGCCAGTGGGCGATCCAGCCCGGCAGTCGACCGATGGCGAACAGCACGGTGAACATGCGAGCAGGAAAGCCCATCGCCTTGTAGATGACCCCGGTGTAGAAGTCGACATTCGGGTAGAGCTTGCGCTCGACGAAGTAGTCGTCGGCGAGCGCGACAGCCTCGAGTTCTTTGGCAATGTCGAGCAGGTCGTCTTTGACGCCAAGCGCAGCAAGCACTTCGTCTGCACTCTCTTTGACGAGCTTCGCACGCGGATCGAAATTTTTGTAGACGCGGTGCCCGAACCCCATCAACCGCACGCCGTCTTCTTTGTTCTTGACGCGCTCGACGAATTTGTCGACGGACTCGCCCGAGTCTTTGATCTGGGAGAGCATCGTGAGCACAGCCTCATTGGCGCCGCCGTGCGCCGGACCGTAGAGCGCGTTGATACCGGCAGAAACTGACGCGAACATGTTGGCCTGGGTCGACCCGACGAGCCTGACCGTCGACGTGGAAGCATTCTGCTCGTGGTCTTCGTGCAGGATCAGCAGGCGCTCGAGCGCTTTCGACACCACCGGGTTGATCTCGTACGGCTCAGCCATCGTGCCGAAGTTGAGCTTCAGGAAGTTGTCGACGAAGCTCAGGCTGTTGTCTGGATAGAGAAAAGCCTGGCCGAGGCTTTTCTTGTGCGCGTATGCGGCGATCACCGGCAGCTTCGCCAGCAACCGGATCGTCGAGAGCTCGACCTGCTCCGGATCGTGGATGCTCAGCGAGTCTTCGTAGTACGTCGAGAGCGCAGACACTGCGCTCGACAGCACTGACATCGGATGCGCGCTGTGCGGCAGCGCGTCGAAGAAGCGACGAAGGTCTTCGTGCAGGAGCGTGTGGCGCCGTACCCGATCCTCGAACCCGGAAAGATCCGAGGAAGACGGGAGCTCACCGTGGATCAGCAGCCACGCAGTCTCGAGGTAGGTGGAGTTCGCAGCAACGTCTTCGATCGCATACCCGCGGTACCGCAGAATGCCTGCGTCACCGTCGATATAGGTGATCGCGCTCTTCGTTGCAGCGGTGTTGACGAAACCGTAGTCGAGAGTCGAGTAGCCGGTCTGCTTCATCATCGAGGAGATGTCGATGCTCGATGCGCCATCAGCGCTCGTCAGGATCGGGAATTCCGCGGTTCCGCCAGGGAAGGAAAGAGTCGCCTTGTGGGCGTCGTCATCGGTCACGCATACAGCCTAATTGGCACCGGGGTCGACGGATGCATCCACCAATCACCGCCTCGGTTATTTGGAGAGTGTTGCCAACCGGGCGACGGCCTTCTCGATGGCAGCGTCGGTTGCCGTCAACGCGATCCGTACGTGCTGCGAGCTGGCATCCCCATAGAAGGTGCCTGGCGCGACCAGGATGCCGAGATCGGCGAGCCGCCCCACAGTCGCCCATGCCTCCTCGCCCGCAGTCGCCCAGAGATAGAGTCCGCCCTGGCTGGAGTCGACCCGCAAGCCGGCTGCTTCAACCGCTGGCAGCAGCCGCGACCGTCGCGCCCGGTAGAGCTCGCGCTGCACTGCGACATGCGAGTCGTCGGCAAGCGCTGCGATCATGGCCGCCTGCACGGGCATCGGCGGCATGAGTCCGAGGTTCTTGCGCACCTCGAGAATCTCGGCGAGGAGAGTGCTGCATCCGGCCACGAAGGCAGCCCGGTAACCGGCGAGACTCGACTGCTTACTGAGCGAGTAAACACTGAGCACGGAGTTTCGCTGACCATGAATGACCCGCGGATCGAGGATGCTCGGCGCCGGAGTCTCCCCCTCCCACAAGAGCTCCGCGTAGCACTCGTCGCTCGCAATGACCGCTCCGAGTTCACGCGCGCGGGCGACGGCGGCCGCGAGTTGATCGACGGAAAGGATCGTGCCGTCTGGGTTGGCGGGGCTGTTCACCCAGACGAGTTTCGTGTTTTCCGGCCACTCAGCAGGATCGTCACTCGCAACCACCGTTGCTCCGACCAGCGCTGCCCCGACTGCGTAGGTAGGGTAGGCGAGTTTCGGCTGCACGACCACGTCATCCGGGCCGATGCCGAGCCAGAGCGCGAGCCCCGCGATGAACTCTTTGGAACCGATCGTCGGCAGCACGTTGGCGACGCTGAGGTCGGCAACGCCGCGCCTGCGGGCATACCAGTCGACAATCGCCTCTCGCAGTGGCACGGAGCCAGCGGTCTGCGGGTAGGAGTGCGCGTCGGTTGCGGCCGAGAGGGCATCCCGAATTATCGAGGGCGTCGGGTCGACCGGTGAGCCGACTGAAAGGTCGACGATGCCGTCAGGATGGGCTCGCGCCCGCGCCGCGAAGGGCGCGAGAGCATCCCAGGGAAATTCGGGGAGGGAGAGCGCCACTACACAACCACTACGCAGCGGGGCCCTGCGGGGCAAGCGCCATGATGATCGGGTGATCCGAATGGATGACTCCGACCTTCGCGGCGCCGCCGGGAGAACCGATCTCTTCGAAGAACTCGACGTTCGCCTTGTAGTAGTCGGCCCACTGCTCTGGCACGTCGTCTTCGTAGTAGATCGCCTCGACCGGGCACACCGGCTCGCAGGCTCCACAGTCGACACATTCGTCTGGATGGATGTAGAGCATCCGGTCGCCTTCATAGATGCAGTCCACAGGACATTCGTCGATGCAGGCTCTGTCTTTGACGTCCACGCAGGGAAGCGCGATGACATAGGTCACGAGGAGGAAGGTCCCTTCGGTTCAACAGTGCTTCCAAGCTTATCCCGGCGAAAGGCACCGCGAGCCGGCCACGCGAGCGACACGACGGCGACGGCGGCTGTGCCGTAGACGAGCAGGTACCCAACCGGATTCGCTGGAACCAGAATGCCGCCACCCGAGCGTGCGAGTGACAGGACGCCGATGGCGCCAAGCATGCCGATTGCGGCGAATATGGCGATCAATCGGCCGCCGAAGGCCAGCCTCGCCCCCACGAACAGTGCGGCAGCGAGTGCGAGCGTTATGACGATCCCGACGGGCGCCTGGTGTGAGAACAGCGAGGGGGCGAACTGGTGCTCGACCGTCGTGATCCCGCCGAGAGCCGCCCCGATGATGAGCGCGAGAAGGCCGGCCAGGATGTGAATCCCGATTCCCTGGTCGTTCCAGCTCGGCTGCACCGCCGGCAGGTCGCGCACCCTGGTGAAGCGCTCTTCGACCGCGATCGGGCGACCCGGACCGCTGGAGAGCGCGAAGCTGTCGCCGTCGACCACCACCTGGCTTCGATACGCGATGAGTGCCGCCCTTGTGCGCTGGAGCACAGCGGAGCCGTCCACGGTGATCTCTCCTCTGTCTCCTTCTCCCCCGGCGTCGATCGCGAAGAACGGCACGTTCATCACTTCGGCAGCGCGCCGTGTCGCCTCGTGGGCACGAATGTGGTCAGGATGCCCGTAGCCGCCGTTCGCGTCGTAGCTGACGACAGCGGTCGGCCGGGTCGATTCGATTACCGCGGCGATGTCGGCCGCCACCTCGCCGAAGTCTGCTGCGCACAGCGAGTTCTCTGGGATCGAGTCTGTGGCTTCGGCTCCGCTGGCCCCCCAGCGCATCCCCGAGTCCGAGTAGCTGCGCGGTTCCCGGTCTCCCCACCGAGCACCGGCGGCGCCCAGAAAACGATGGTCCCTGACGCCGAGGATGCCCATGGCTGCGGCGAGCTCGCGGGTGCGATGCGCGGCGAGCCGGGTAGAGCCCTCGAGCTGGCGGATGTCTGCGGGGATCACCTCCCCCAACTCACCCCGGGTGCAGGTCAGCACAGTGACGACCGCACCGCGATCCACGAGCGTCGCAATAGTGGCACCCGTGGAGATCGTCTCGTCGTCGGGGTGGGCATGGACGAAGAGCACACGTTCGCTGGAGCCGGAGCGAGGATCGGGATGAGGATCGTGATCGGGAGTGACACCGTCGCTGGGTATGGGCTGCACAGTGGACAGGATATGCCGCGGCGGATATGGTGAACTGAGTAAGGTAAGCCTTACCAAACTTTCCAACCGACATTGTGTCCTGATCTGAGTTGAACCGGTGCTCGCAAACTTTCTCATCGGCCTGCGTGAGGGCCTCGAAGCGGCACTTGTTGTCGGCATCCTCATCGCGTACATCGTGAAGGTGAAGAGACGTGACGTGCTCACCCGCCTGTGGATCGGTGTCGCCATTGCTGTCGTCGTTTCGCTGGCCGTCGGCGCGATCCTCACCTGGGGTCCATACGGCCTGTCCTTTCAGGCCCAGGAGGCGATCGGCGGAAGCCTCTCGATCATCGCCGTCGGATTCGTCACCTGGATGATCTTCTGGATGGCACGCACCGCTCGCGACCTCCGGCACAACCTCGAGTCCCGGCTCGACCTCGCGCTGATGGGTGCCGGCTGGGGCATCATCCTCCTCGCGTTCCTCTCCGTCGGCCGTGAGGGCATCGAAACCGCGCTGTTCGTCTGGGCGAGTGTCGCCTCGAGCGGCAGCACCTGGATCCCCGCGCTCGGCGCGTTCCTCGGCATCCTCTCCGCCGTCGTCATCGAGGTGCTCATCTACCGCGGCTTCGTCAGGATCAACCTCGGCAAATTCTTCACCTGGACCGGTGCATTCCTGATGATCGTCGCCGCAGGGGTTCTTGCATACGGCGTCGGCGATCTGCAGGAAGCCGGCGTGATTCCCGGAGCACTCAGCAAAGCGTGGGACATCAGCACGGTGATCCCGGCGAGCAGTTGGTACGGAACAGTGCTGCAGGGCATCGTGAATTTCACTCCCAACCCGACCTGGCTCCGGGTGATCGTCTGGGCCGTGTACCTCGGTGTGGTCATTCCGCTCTTCATCCGACATCACGGCCCGTCGAAAAAGGCGAAGCCCGCCAGCCGCGCACTAGTCGACGCGTCACCCACAACAGGAGAAACAGCATGAAGTACCACCATCTGATCGCGGGAGCCGCAGCAGCAGGCGCTCTCGCCCTCGTTCTCACCGGCTGCGTGCCGAACTCGAATGGATCGACAGCCTCGGCTTCATCGATCAAAGTCGCAGCGTCAGACAAAGCGTGTGACCTCTCAGCCACAACAGCAGCAAGCGGGCCGGTCACCTTCACGATCAGCAACACCGGGTCAGACGTCACCGAGCTCGAGATCCTCGCGGCAGACAAACTGCAGATCGTCGGGGAGAAAGAGAACGTCGGTCCAGGCACCAGCCCGTCGTACGTTGCCCAGCTCGAGCCGGGCACGTACTACACGAGCTGCAAGCCCGGCATGGTCGGCGCCGGCGTCGGCCAGAGCAAGCTCGTTGTAACCGACTCCGGTGTGAAGATCACGGCCACTGACCAGAAGCGTCTCGGCCAGGCCGTGACCAACTATGTGTCGTACGCGAAGGACCAGGTCGGCCAGCTCGTCACCGACACCAAGGCATTCGTGGCAGCGTACGAGGCTGGCGATGTCGCTGCCGCGAAGAGCCTCTACCCGGGCGCCCGGGCACACTACGAGCGCATCGAACCGCTCGCAGAGAAGTTTCCAGCCCTTGATACCGACCTCGACATCCGCGAGGCCGACCTCGCCGCCGGCGACCCATGGGCAGGCTGGCACCGCATAGAGAAAGACCTCTGGGCACCGGCCGGCTACACGGCCCTCACCGCGCCAGCGCGCGTAACGCTCGGCGACAAGCTGAACAGCGACACCCAGAAGCTCTATGACCTTCTCTATTCACCGTCATTCACGGTCACCCTGAGCGATGTGAGCAACGGCGCGATCGCGCTGATGGACGAGGTTGCAACCGGCAAGATCACCGGCGAAGAGGAGACCTTCTCGCACACCGACCTCTGGGACTTCCAGGCCAATATCGAGGGCGCGAAGATCTCGTTCGAGAATGTGCGATCCATTGCGAATGGCAAGGGGGCAGCCGGCACGTCCCTGGTCAAGCAGATTGATGCTGACTTCTCGACGCTCTCGGCAACGCTCGGCAAGTACGGCTCACTCGACACCGGATACCCGCTGTACACCGGCCTCTCGACGACCCAGGTCAAAGAGCTCTCCGACCAGGTGAACGCACTCGCTGAGCCGCTCTCGAAGCTCACCGCAGTGGTTATCAGGTAGCGATGAAACAGACGTCACACAGCGGAATCAGCCGGCGGGGCCTGTTGGGCCTCGCTGGCGCCGGCATAGTCGGTGCTGGCATCGGCGTCGGTGCAGACCGCATCGCGGCGGCGCAGAGCTCGACCGGACCGTCGGGCGCGGCAGCGACCTACGCGTTCTATGGCCAGCACCAGTCCGGAATCACCACAGCGGCGCAAGACAGGCTGCACTTCGCGAGTTTCGATGTCGAAGACATCTCGCGCGCCGAACTGCGTGAGCTCCTCAGCGACTGGACACGTGCTGCAGCGCGCATGACAGCGGGAGAGACAGTGGGCGACGGCGCGAGCGGACTGCTCGCTGGGCCGGCCGACGACACCGGCGAAGCACTCGGGCTGCCGGCATCCGGCCTCACCATCACCTTCGGCTTCGGCCCATCGCTGTTCGATCACCGGTTCGGGCTCACCGCGAAGAGACCCGCTGCCCTCATCGATCTGCCGGCATTCCCACGGGACTCGCTGCTCGATTCGCTCAGTGGCGGCGACCTGTGCATCCAGGCCTGCAGCGACGACCCCCAGGTGGCAGTGCACGCGATTCGCAATCTTTCGCGAATCGCGTTCGGGCGGGCATCCATCCGCTGGTCCCAGCTCGGATTTGGTCGCACATCGTCGACGACGCGCGCCCAGGCCACACCCCGCAACCTGTTCGGCTTCAAAGACGGCACTGCCAACGTCAAGGCGGAAGACGTGGGCGAGGTGAACGACCATGTCTGGGTGCCAGACGGCGATTCCCAGGGCTGGATGACGGGGGGTTCCTATCTCGTCTCCCGCAAGATCCGCATGATCATCGAGACTTGGGACCGCACTTCGCTCGGTGAACAGCAACGCGTAATCGGGCGCAGCAAGGGTGAGGGCGCGCCGCTCAGCGGCGGTACCGAGTTCACTGAACCCGATTTTCACACCAAGGCACAGGGCGCAACCCTCATCGACCAGGACGCCCACGTGCGCCTGGCCCACCCCGACCAGAACAGGGGTGCAGTGCTGCTTCGCCGGGGCTATAACTACGTCGACGGCAATGACGATCTCGGCAGGCTCGATGCCGGGCTCTTCTTCATCGCATACCAGCGCGACCCACGCACCCAGTTCGTTCCGATCCAGCGTGGGCTGGCGAAGAACGACGCGATGAACGAGTACGTCAAGCACATCGGATCGGCGATCTTCGCGGTGCCGCCCGGCGCGAAACCGGGCAGCCACATCGGGGCTGCCCTGTTCGCCTAGGTCACCCTCCACTGTTCCATTTCGTACCGAATGTTGCTGTTCGCGCGCGAACAATCGGTACGAACTGGAACAATCGCGCGGAGGAGAGTGGTGCGCGGGCGCGCTACTTCTTGTTATCTGTGCCGACCGTGTAGTTCGCGGTGACCTTGCCGTTTGCCTGTGCGACTACGACGATCACGCTGTACGTGCCGTTGTCGAAGGTGGCGGTTCCGCCGTTGTCGGTGGTGGTGGAAAGGGCGCCCTTGTCGGTGAAACCGGCGCCTTTCAGGTCGCTAGTGATGGAGTCGAGGGTTGCGTTGTCGACCTGGATCGTGACGTTCCAGAGCTTGCCGCCCTTTCCGTCACCGAGCGCTGCGCCGAGCACTACCGTGCCCTTGGCCAGGGGCACGGCCGAGGGGAAGTCGCTCGGTACGCTCTTTCCGGGCAGCGTGACTTTGCCGCCCGTCGCGCTGTTGATGAGCCCCTGCACCGAGCAGCCGGCGAGCGATGGGCCAGCGAGAAGCGCCAGAGCGAGAGCGATGGGAACGGTGACAGACGTGCGGGTGCTGATCATGCCCACAGCTTAACGACGGATGCCGCCCTGCGACAGCAGGGCGGCATCCGTCGTTCTCAAGGAAACTATGCGTTCTGCTTCTTCAGGCGTGACGACTTGCGAGCGCGGGCGCTTGCGTCCAGTTCGACCTTGCGGATGCGCACGAACTCAGGTGTCACCTCGACGCACTCGTCTTCGCGGGCGAATTCGAGGCACTCTTCAAGAGTCAGCTTGCGTGACGGTGTCATGCGCTCGAACGTGTCTGAGGTCGACTGCCTCATGTTCGTCAGCTGCTTTTCCTTGGTGATATTGACATCCATGTCGTCTGCACGGGAGTTCTCGCCGACGACCATGCCTTCGTAGACCTCCTGGGTCGGCTCGACGAAGAACGACATGCGCTCCTGCAGGGCGACCATGGCGAACGGTGTGGCAACACCGGAGCGGTCAGCGACGATCGACCCGTTGGTACGGGTGACAATCTCGCCAGCCCACTGCTCGTAGCCGTGAGAGACCGCGTTGGCTATGCCAGCACCGCGAGTGATCGTGAGGAACTCCGTGCGGAACCCGATGAGACCGCGGGAAGGAACGATGAACTCCATGCGCACCCAACCGGTGCCATGGTTGCTCATGCTCTCCATCCGGCCTTTGCGAGCCGCGAGAAGCTGGGTGATAGCTCCGAGGTATTCCTCGGGTGAGTCGATCGTCAGGTGCTCGAACGGCTCATGCACTTTGCCATTGACCTGGCGCACGACGACCTGCGGCTTGCCAACGGTCAGCTCGAAGCCTTCGCGACGCATCTGCTCGACGAGAATTGCGAGCGCGAGCTCTCCGCGACCCTGAACCTCCCACGCGTCTGGCCGGCCGATGTCGACCAACTTGATCGAGACGTTACCGACCAGCTCGCGGTCGAGGCGATCCTTGACCATGCGCGCGGTGAGTCGGTGGCCCTTCACCTTGCCGATCATCGGCGACGTGTTGGTTCCGATAGTCATCGAGATGGCCGGGTCGTCGACCGTGATGGTCGGCAGAGGGCGCACGTCGTTGGCGTCAGCAAGAGTCTCGCCGATGGTGATGTCTTCGAACCCTGCCACAGCGACGATGTCGCCCGGACCGGCCGATTCGGTCGGAAAACGGTCAAGCGCCTTGGTGATCAGCAGTTCGGTCACCTTGACGTTGTGAACTGATCCGTCGTGCTTGACCCAGGCAACCGTCTGTCCCTTCTTGATCGTGCCGTTGAAGACACGCAGCAGGGCGAGGCGGCCGAGGAATGGCGAAGCGTCGAGGTTGGTGACGTGCGCCTGAAGCGGGGCATCGTCATCGTACGTCGGAGCAGGGATGTGCTTCAGGATCGCGTCGAACAGCGGCTCGAGGTCGTCGTTGTCTGGAAGGGTGCCGTTTTCGGGCTTGTTCCAGCTCGCTGCGCCGTTTCGACCTGAGGCGTAGACGATCGGCACATCGAGGATCGCATCGAGATCAAGATCCGGGTGTTCATCCGCCATGTCGGAGGCGAGGCCGAGCAGCAGGTCTTGGCTCTCGGCGATCACCTCGTCGATGCGGGCATCCGGCCGGTCGGTCTTGTTAACGAGCAGCACGACGGGAAGGTTCGACTCGAGTGCCTTACGCAGCACGAAGCGGGTCTGCGGCAGCGGGCCCTCGCTCGCGTCGACAAGAAGAACGACACCGTCGACCATGGACAGGCCGCGCTCGACCTCACCACCGAAGTCGGCGTGGCCAGGGGTGTCAATCACGTTGATCGTGATGGGTCCACCATCGCCGTGCTCTACAGCGTGCACACCGGAGTACGAGACTGCGGTGTTCTTCGCGAGGATCGTGATGCCCTTTTCGCGCTCGAGGTCATTCGAGTCCATCGCACGCTCTTCGAGGTGCGCGTGAGCTGCAAAGGAGTTCGTCTGGCGAAGCATCGCGTCGACGAGGGTCGTCTTTCCGTGGTCGACGTGAGCGACGATCGCCACGTTGCGCAGGTCTTTACGGGTGGCGGTAGCCATAGGTATACGTCCTTGATATTTCCGCTGAAATTTCCGCGTGATGGGGGAGTTGGCCGGTAGTCCGGCAGAAGCGAGCACGCGAATATGGCGTGCAGCAGCTTCAGTCTACCGCGAAGGCTCTAATTACCGTGTTCAACGGGAGTCCAGGCCCAGATATTCCACAGCAGGCCGGGCGGCAAAGGTGACCTGGAGACTCCACGCACCCGTCCATCGACGGCGGTGATCGCCGGAAACTGGTAGAGCGTCACCCCGTAGGAGTCCGCCCAGAGCGTCGAATCGATGGCGGTCATGATGGTTTTCTGGGCTGCCGGGTCACTCGTCGCGTCCAGTCGGCCGATGAGTGCATCCACACCGGCATCGGAGTAGAAATTGTCATTGTCGACGGCTGGGCTGTCGGCTGTCGATCGGAACATCGCAGCGACAGAACTGACAGCAAGCGTCGAGGGGCGGACTGCGTAGAGCGAGGCGTCGTAGGCACCGGGGGCGCCGAGCAGATCGCGCCAGTCCGGGCTCGAGCAGTCGGTCACGACAAATCCTGCGAGCGCCGCAGATTTTTGGATGGTGGCGAACTCGAGCACCCGCCGAGGATTTGACGGGTCGAACAGCACGCACACCTGGGGTGCACTGACTCCGGCTGAGGTAAGAAGCGCCTTCGCGCCCGCCACATCAACCCGGTCGAAAGCGGCGGAGCCATTCTGCCGTGCCGCCGCGTCGTAGCCAGCCGAGCCCGGAAGGAATACCTGCGAAGAGCGCAGCGTCGCGCCCCTCTCGAGCGGAACGATGAGCTGATCCAGCATCGCCTTCCGCGGCACCACATCCAGAAACGCCTGCCGCACCTTCTCGTCGTCGAAGGTGCCGTTGCGACTGTGGGAGAACTGCAGGTCGAGGTGCTCCCATGCTCCGTCGAACCCACTGGTGACCTTCACTCCGGGCAGCGCGCGGATGGCTTTATCGACGTCGAGGGCCGGCTGCGGTGAGATGACGTCGACCGTGCCGTTCCTTAGTGCCGTGACCGCAGCGAGCGGGTCGCTGATGAACCGCACCACGACCCGCTCAAACCGGCCGGCGTGCGCGCCTGAATATCTTTTATTCGCCTGCAGGATGACCCGATCCGAGTTGACCGAGGTGATTGTGTACGGCCCGTCGCTGACCAGAAGTCCCTTGTCTTTCGGGGTCGACGTGAAATCGAAGCCGGTGTTCCAGAATGCAGCGATTTTCGCCAGGCGCACCCGGTCAGCCGTCTGGACCGCTTTCAGGAGCGCCGCATTAGCTCTCTGCGGGTTCGTGATGGAGAGCGCACGACCCGCCACGATGTGGGCAGGCAGCCCGACGCCGAAGACCAGTTGCCAGTCCGCGAAATAGTGTTCATACGAGAGGGTGAGCGAGCGCCCGCCGTCACCGACCACCGGTGTCTTTCTGACCAGCTGAAGGCCGTTTCCGCTGAAACCGCCGAAGTGCACTATTCCCCTGGGGAAGGGCTTGGTGATCCGCCCAGAATCGTCGGAGTATTTCGACGCATCGAAGTCTTTGCTGTTCAGCGAGCCGGAATTCGCGACCCAGGCCAGCATCAGGTCCGCGGCGTCCACGGCGGTGCCATCAGACCAGGTGACACCCGGGGCAATCGTGTATTTGACGACGAACGGGTTCTGCGACAGCACCTGCCAACTTCCGAAGGAGGGGTCTGAGACCAGCTTCGGCGTGTTGTCGTATGCTGCGAACTGCGAGTTCGTCGCGGCGCTGACGGCTCCGTTGGTTGCGGCGTTGCCATACGACGTCTTCGGGTTATACGACGTGAAGGCATCAGGCAGGGCGACGGAAACCTCGGTGCCCTTGATAAGCACGGGGGCGCTGCAGCCCGAGAGAACGAGGGCGATGGCCACGAACACGCCGAGGGCCAGCGCCCTGCCCCGCTCCCGGCGAATGCCGAGTGCTACTGAGATGCTGTCCACTGCCAGAAATTCCAGAAGACGTTCGGTGAGAGTGGAGAGTCGACCACGTGCTGCACCCGATTCGCGACTGCCGTCACATCGGGAAGCTGATAGAGCGTCACTCCGTACGCATCGTTCCACGCGTTAGCGTCGATCTGCCGGAGGAGTCGAATCTGGTCCCGGCGACCCGGAGTGACCTCGATCTCCTCCCAGTCCTGGTCGCTTGCGGCATTGGAATACCCGTTGTAATTGCCAATCGACTTGTTGGCTGACGACTTCAACTGTGCTTCGGAGGCCGTCGCCTCGGTTCCCGAGAACTGCCAGGAAAAGATGCTCGCGTCGTAACTGCCGGTGCCGAGTGCCGTGATGAAACGGTCACCCGCCGAACCGTCGTTTACGACAGTGAACCCGGCCTGGGCAGCCGAGGCAGCAATCAATGCGAACTCCTGCTGCAGTCGCGCAGTATCTTTCGAGTACGCGATCCTGACAGTGATCGGCGTTGTTACTCCGGCAGCGGCCAGGAGCGCTCGCGCCCCGGGCAGGTCCACTTCCGCGTATGCAGCCGAACCGTTGGCCGACACCGACCCGGAATAACCTGGGGCCCCCGGCAGGAAGGTCTGCGAGTTGTCGAGTGATGCGTTGGCATCGACCGGACGAACGACGGCATCAAGGATCTGTTGTCGCGGTATCGTCTTGAGGAACGCCTGGCGAACCTCCAGCGCACGCTGCTGGCTTCCGCCATACGACGCAGAGTCGAATGGTCCGTGGTTGTCGAAGGTCAGGTCGACGTGCTCGAATGTCGACTCCACGGAGGCCGAGACGGTCACCCGCGGTAGCGCCTTAAGCGCAGCTACGGATTGCGCGGATGCCTGGCCCGAAACCACGTCGACAGATCCGGAGGCGAGCGCTCTCTCCTGCGCAGCGGGATCTTCGCTGAATCGCAGTTTGATCGTCGACACCGACGGCTTCACACCCCAGGAATACTTCGGATTCGCAGTGAGCGTCACCCCTGCGCTCGTAAATGCGGTAATCGTGTAGGCCCCGTCAGAGACCAGAAGGTCAGTGTTCGAAGGCATACTCCGCAGCTCATACCCGGTCGACCAGGCAGTCGCGATCTTCGCCAAAACCGCCGTCTTACCGTGCTGGATTGCCGAGATCACGGCAGCCTTTGCGTCGCTCGGGCTGGTTCCCGGGTAGGCGATTCGGTAGGTCGTGTGGGCGGGCACTCCGATCTCGAACGCGGTTCGCCAGTCGACGAATCGCTTGCTGTAGACGAGGGTGATCGAACGCCCATCATCCGAGATCTTGGGTACGGCATCCACGAGGTCAAGCGCGCCGCCGGCATCGATGGACTGGAAGTCGACCCCGGTGCTGTTATACCGGGAGAGTGCGGATGCCCAGGCCAAGAGCATGTCGGCTGCGTCGACCGGCGTTCCGTCTGACCAGGTGACGCCCGAATTCACGGTGTATTTAACGGTGAGCGGGCGTGTCGACAGCACGCGATATGTACCGAAAGCGCTGTTGTGCACCAGCTTCGGCGTTGAGTCGTATGAGACGAACGACGAGTTGGTCAGGTAGGCGACATCGATATTTGCAGGGGTGTTGCCCGACACCGTCTGTGGGTTGCTCGACCTGAGCGCGTCTGCCGTCGCAACCGTCACCGTTGGTCCCTGAGCCGCAGGGGTCGAAGTGCACCCGGCGAGGATGAGCGCGGCCGAGATAGCGGCCGCCGCCAGGAGTGCGCGAGTGGCCTTCATCCGTGCACCTCTCGTCAGCGCGCGAACGCGGGTTTCAGGATATGCCAACTCGGCGAGCGTCCCCGGGTTCGCGCCCTCAGACTCCGACCAGCACCTCAACCACCACTGCGATCACCAGCACGGCACCGATTACGAGCGGGAGGGCATCCCACCTGCTCACTATCTGATCGGCATTCGGGGCTGCGGCCACTCGCACGCTCTCCAAGAGCTCGGCATTCGTGTCGTAGTGATTGATCGGGCGAGTGCGTCGATCCAGGGCGCTCGCCACGTTGCCGACACGGCGGGGTGGCGGCACACCGACGCACGTGACGGTACGGCCGCCTTCAAGCTCGAAGTCGAGTCCGAGACGCTGACGGATGCTCTCTACGCGCGCCCACGGCAGCACATGCGTGCGCCCGATGTTGACCACGACCGCCTGGCGCTCGTCGTAGTGCACAGCCGGGCGATACAACGCAATCCATAGTGCCCACACGATGAGGAGAGCCGCCGCGACGACGAACGCGAACACTCTCCAGTCACCACCCGCGAACGATGTGCCGACAATAATCGCCATCACCGCTGCGCCGACCCAGAAAACGACGACGGACGAGCCTGAACGCAGCGTGTACCGGCCCGCTCGTTGCTTACGCGGCATCCCTGGTGGCGTTCTCCGTGATGGAGTTGCTCGGGCCGGCGTCTCCCGGTTCGGTGTTCTCCGGGAAGTGGCACGCCACGAGTCCGGCGCCCCCCTTGGGCTCGAGCGGAGGCGGCATCGTTGCGCAGATATCCTGTGCCTTCCAGCACCGGGTGCGGAACGGGCATCCCGACGGCGGATTGATCGGGGACGGCACGTCACCGGTCAGCCTGATGCGCTCGCGACGACCGCCAGTGATGACCTGCTCGATGTCGGGCGCCGCAGACAGCAGAGCTTTCGTGTAGGGGTGCTTCGGGGCCGAGTACAGCTGCTCGCGCGGTGCCTTCTCGACAATCTTTCCGAGATACATGACCGCGATCTCTGGGCAGAAATACCGAACGATCGCGAGATCGTGAGCGATGAACAGGAAGGCGATGTTGAACTCTTTTTGGAGGTCTTGCATCAGGTTGATGACCTGGGCCTGGATCGACACGTCGAGCGCAGAGACTGGCTCGTCTGCAACGAGCACCTTCGGCTGGAGGGTGAGAGCGCGCGCGATACCGATGCGCTGGCGCTGGCCGCCCGAGAACTCGTGCGGGTAGCGGTTGTAGTGCTCGGGGCTGAGACCGACGATCTCCAGTAATTCCTGCACTCGCGCGAGCCGCTTGTTCTTCGGCACGAGGTTGTGGATCTCCAGCGGAGCGCCGATGATCGACCCGACAGTCTGCCGAGGGTTCAGTGACGTGTACGGATCCTGGAAGATCATCTGGATGTCGCGGCGAATCGGGTTGAGCGCGCGCGGGCTCGCATTCGCGATGTCTTTGCCCTCGAACAGGATCTGACCGCTGGTCGGCTTATGCAGCCGGGTGATGAGACGGCCGGTTGTGGTCTTGCCACAGCCTGACTCTCCGACCAAGCCAAGGGACTGCCCGGCTTCGAGCGTGAACGAGATGCCGTCGACCGCCTTGACCTGGCCGATAGTGCGCGAGACAACGCCTCGGGACTTGACCGGGAAGTGCATGACGAGGTCACGTACGTCGAGAAGGGGAACGGACATCAGCGGGCTCCAGCTTCAACGGCGTCGAGTTCGATGCTGTCTGCATACATCACGGACACGTCCTCCAGATGGCATCGTTTGAGATGACCGGGCTCAATGGGCAGCAATTCAGGTAATTCGTGTGCGCAACGGTTGCCTGCAACCAGGCTGGAGAAGGTGCAGCGACCGAAGAACGCGCAGCCTTCCGGCGGACGCACCAGGCTCGGCGGGCTCCCGGGGATCGGGCGAAGCGGGCGATCCACCGGGCCGCTGACATCGGGTACGGATTGGATAAGACCCCAGGTATACGGCATCGACGGTTTCGTGAGGAGGGCCCTGGCCGAGCCGTACTCGACAGCCCTTCCCGCGTACATGACGAGAACGTCGTCGGCTACTTCCGCGATCACGCCGAGGTCGTGCGTGATCATGATGAGCGCGGTGTTGAACTCGCGCTGCAGGTCTTGCAGCAGGTCGAGAATCTGGGCCTGCACGGTCACGTCGAGCGCCGTGGTCGGCTCATCGGCAATGAGCAGGGTCGGGTCATTGATGAGCGCCATTGCGATCATCACGCGCTGCCGCATTCCGCCCGAGAACTGGTGCGGGTAGTCGTCGACCCTTCGGTCGGGCTGTGGGATGCCGACGCGTGCAAGCATCTCGATCGTTCGCGTGCGAGCCGCGCGCTTGGTCACCTGGTTGTGGGCCCGATACGCCTCCGCGATCTGGTCGCCGACCCGATAGTAGGGGTGCAACGCCGAAAGCGGATCCTGGAAGATCATCGCAACGTCTTTGCCGCGTTTCAGGCGCATGTCGTTGTCGCTGAGCTGCAGCAGGTCAGTGCCATCGAGCCAGATGTTGCCACTGACAAGGGCGTTGGAGTATCGATGCAATCCGAGGATCGCAGACGACGACACTGACTTACCTGAGCCGGATTCGCCGACAATACCGAGGGTCTTTCCGCGATCGAGCGTGTACGAGAGACCTTCGGTCGCGTGGACCAGCCCGTCGGGGGTGGGAAAGTTGACCGTCAGGTTCTCGACGGAGAGGAAATGTTGGGATTTGTCTGGCACTGGGTTCCTATCGCAGACGTACGCGCGGGTCGACATACGCATAGAGAATGTCGACGATGATGTTCATCAGGATGACGGCGGCACCGGCCACGATCACGAGCCCGATGAGCACCGGGAGGTCGGAGTTCTTGTTCGCGGTGACCGCGAGTAGGCCGAGGCCCTGGTAGTTGAATACTGACTCGGTGATGACGGCACCGGCCAGAAGGGCGGCGAAGTCGAGACCCGCCATAGAGAGCAGCGGCGTGAGCGCTGCTCGCAGACCGTGCCGGAACAGCACCACCCGCGTCGGCAGACCTTTCGCCCGAGCCGTTCGGATGTAATCCTCTGTGAGGGATTCGAGAACGAAGGCCCGGGTTATTCGCACATAGGCGGCCATGTAGAACAGTGCGAGGGTGAGCGCGGGCAGGAACAGGCCCGTGAACCACGCCACAACTCCGCCGTCTGCGATGGATACGTACGTCGGATACGGTACGAGACGCCACTTGATGGCGAAGAATTGCAACAGGAACGTGCCGACGAAGAAGGTGGGGAGGGCGTAGACCACCAGGGTCACGCCAACGGTTATTCGGTCAAGCAATTTGCCTTTGAACACCGCCGCGAGCACTCCGAACAGCACCCCGAAGAAGATCCAGAAGATGAATGCGTAGAGCGACAATGAGATTGTGACTGGGGCGTACTTGGCGATGTCTTGGTTGACCGTCAACGCGTCGTGCTGCGAGTACCCGAGGCACGGGGCAGCGCAGTGGATGACGAGGTCGGGGTTGGTCTTCTCGAGCGCCGCCCGGTATTTGTCGTCTACCGGATAATCCCGCCCTGCGACGAGCCCCTTCATGAAGAGTCCGAACTGCTGGCTGATCGGCTGGTCGTAACCGTAGACCTGGGTTACCTGCTTGAGCTTCTCTGGCGTACAGAACTTGCCGCAGACATCCCTCGCAGGGTTGCCCGCAGCGAAGAACAGCACGAACACCACGAGGACCATCGCCAGCAGCATGACGATGCCGACGAGGATGCGGCGGATGGCGAACGCTATCACGTAGGGTTTCTTCTCTTTTGCTGGGGTAAGGGGGTGGGACGCTCTCGCGCCCCACCCCCTGGTGGTTAGAGCTCGCTACTTATTTCGACACGTACATTGCGCCGAGGTCCGGGTAGTAGCTGGATGCGACGTCCGGAAGGAATCCGCCCAGCTTGGACCCGTGGATGAAGTAGTTGTTCTGGTTGGCGAGAGGTACATACGCGCCATCCTTCGCAGCTGCGTCATCCGCCTGGTTCAGCAACTTCTGCTGGGTCGGGATGTCGGTCGCCTTGTTCGCCTGCTTGATGAGCCCATCAACCGTCGAGCTGCTGTAGAACCCGTAGTTGAAACCGACGCCGAACGTCGCGCCCTTAGGGTTCGACTGCAGGATCGGCGGAACAACGGCGAACAGTGACGGCCAGTCTGCCGCCCATCCGGCGTAGAACACGTCGATCGGCTTCGGGTCAGACCCAACTTGCGGGTAGTAACCCGGCTTGGCACTCGTCGAGATCGGGTCGAGGGTCACCTTGAAGCCGGCAGCCTGCCAGTCTTGCTGCAGTGATGCAGCAACCTGTTCGATCGTCGTCGATGCGTCAGCGAAAGCGAAGCGGATGGTCGGCGTCTTGCCCGCCAGCAGCTTCTTGGCACCGGCCGTATCGCCAGCAGCAGGGACCTTCGACAGCGAGTTCTGCTGGAACCCTGGGATGGCGCTCGACACGATCGTCGAGGTTGCTACGCCCCACTTGCTTCCACCTTCAGCCTTGATGAAGTTGGTCTTGTTGGTCGCCATGATCAGTGCACTGCGCACAGTCGGGTCGGTCAGCGTATTCGAGTTGATTTCGAGGAAGCGCGTGTACGGCGAGGTGCTCGTGACGAGTCGGCTCGAGGCGACCGAAGACACCTCTGAGTACTTGTCTGACGGGATGTTCGCCGGCGTGAACGCCGTCTGGTCCGCAGCAGCATCCGCGATCAGACGCTCGGTGATGGTCTCTACGCTGGCAACCATCTCGAACTTGATCGTGTTGGGGTATGCAGCACGCGTGACGCTCGGAGTGTCGGTTGAGGCCGTGTACTCCGGGTTACGCACGAACGTCGCACCGACCTGGGGATCAAAGGTCGACCCCTGCAGTTTGTACGGGCCGTTCGAGTTGATCGTGAACAGGTTTGCCGTGCCCTTGTCGAACGACTTCTCGTAGGGGTCCGTCGAGAAGAGGCCGGCCGCCGCACTTGGGAAGTCAGCCCAGGCGTTCTGGAAGTGGTACGTGATCGTGTTGCCCGAGCAGGAGGCGGCCTTGTTGAAGTGCGCCTGTGCTTCGGCAGTTCCGGTCAGCGGCCCAGCGTACGAGGTCGACAGGTCGTAGCTGGGGTCGCTCGGGTCGATCAGGTTGTAGCTGCCATCGCCGAAGTAGGTCAGACCGACGCCGCCACCCGGAGAGACGAGGCTCGCGTCATACGACCGAGAGAGGCCGTACTGCAGGTCGGCGCACGTGATCGCTTTGCCGTCCTGCCACTTGAGGCCGCTCTTCAACGTGAAGCTCCAGGTTTTGCCCTGGTCCTTTGTGACACCTGTGTTGGTCGCCAGGTCGGCGACCGGCTTCGGGTTCTTGTCCTTGGTTATCGGGAGCGCGGTGAGTCCGCGGTAGACGATGCGACGGAGGCCAGCGATCTCCTCGCCGAGGTAGACACCGACCGGGTCGGTGGCTGAGAACTCGTTCGAGACGTCGAGCCAGGTGACAGTGCCACCCTTTACCGCGGTACCGGATGTCGAACTCGGGCTGGTAGTTCCGCTGCTTGCGCAGCCCGTAATGCCCACGGCAACGGCGCCAATAATGGCGACCACCGTGGTTCGTGACAACCACTTTCTTGTCATTGCCAGATTCTCCTTGGTGTTGAGATGGAGCGCCGACAGGCGCCCCCGATCCGCGACGGGGCGCCGCGGAGGCTTTTAATGTTGAGGTTCGGCCCGGACATTGCCCCGGTCACCGATTAGTCTTCGGGTCGAGAGCGTCACGCAGTCCGTCACCCAGCAGGTTGAACGACACCACCACGATGACGAGAAGCAGTGCCGGGATGATGAAATAGAGGAAGTCACCGGTCGCGTACTGGAGCGAAGACGTCAGCATATTTCCGAGAGTCGGGGTCGGCGGGAGAATCGAGACCCCGAGGTAGGACAACGCCGCCTCCGCCGAGACATAGGCGGGAAGGATGAGCGTGAACTGCACCAGGATCGGTGCCCACAGGTTCGGCAGCACCTCCTTGAAGTACAGGCGCCCCCTGCTCGCGCCGAGCAGTCGCGCAGCATCGATGAATTCGCGCTCACGGAGGCTCAGCACCTGGCCGCGAACGACTCGCGTCACCGGAGGCCAGCCGAACACAGCGAGTACCACGATCACATAGGTCGCCTGCGCAGTGTCGCCAGCAGGCACTTTCAGTGTGCCGGTGAGGAATCCAATGAAGACTCCGGAAAGGGCGAGCAACATCAGAGTCTGGGGAAAGCTGAGCACAAGATCCACGAGACGACCGATGAGCGTGTCTGCCCAGCTGCGAGACATACCGGCGATGATGCCAAGGATGACGCCGATCGCGACGGCGATGGTCGCAGCGAGGGCAGAGATGAAGAGCGAGAGCGACAGGCCATACCCGACCCGAGAGAGTGTGTCGCGACCGATGCCCGGCTCAACGCCAAAGGGATGGGCCCAGCTGATACCGGTGCCACCCGTCGGGAGGCTTTCGGTGTTGATGAGGTTCGGATGAGGCGTATACGGATTGAGCACATGAAGGCCGACCAGTATGGGCGCCAGGATCGCGAGCACCACGTACACGGCGACGACGATGGCTGCTATGACGGTCTTACGGTCAGAGCGGAACCGCTCCCACGCGAGGCTCCCGGGAGACCGGCTGACGATTGCGCGCTGATTCTGCGGAGTGACTCCCGGTTCGAGGTTTTCGAATGAGGTCTCGTTCGAGGTGACCTCTGCGGCAAAACTACCGGGAGGGAGCGACGACATCCGGTTCCCTCTCTGGTTGCCCGCTCGCGCATCCACAGTGTGAGTGGACGCTCGCTCAGGAATGTTTCGGAATAGGCAGCAATTTCGGCACCCGGGTGGGGTTATTCTTTCGCCGATAAAGGAACTCTAGGTATCACTCCCAGCCAGTACCAAATTGCGAGGGAAATAAGTTACACATTGGAAACAGCAGTAATGGATCCCTGCGTCTGGTGAAGGATTTTTGCGCCAAAATTGCTCTATCCGCAATTAACGTGCGTGTACGCGTGACCGCGCCGACTGCTCAGCCCCTCTTGCCCACTAGCCACGCGGCGAACTCGACGTGGGCTCAGAGTGATTTGCGCATCTGAATACTCGCTGGGATATAGCCGAGCGACTCGTACAGGCCTCGAGCAACCAGGTTCGCTCCGAAGACGTTCAACCCGATCTCGGCGTGGCCGTCCGCACGCGCAAGCCGTTCCGCTTCACCCATCAGCGCGCGCCCCCAGCCTTCGGCGCGACGATGCTCTTCCACCTCGATGGTGTAGATCCACGCGGGTCCGGCGCCATCGGGATTTGGGCCGATCCACAGGATGCCAACACGCGCACCTTCGATGTCCTCACCGACGACGAGGTGCATAGTGGGCGTTGCGAGCCCATTCGGCAGGAATTTGCCATACGACTGGTGGGCGATTAGGCGGGCATCCTCGAGCGCGATGCCTCGCGCGGCAGCCACCTCGTTCGCGTAGCCCTCGACGGCTGTTGCCTGCCACTCGGCGAACTCCGCTGAGCTCATCGGTCGGATGTGCAGCACGGCATCGACACTCATGCTCAGAGGCTAGTAGAGGGGTTCGGGTGCGGGCGTACGATTAGAGGCATGGCCGTGCGAAGTTCGTCGGAATCCTTACAGGATGCACTCCTCATCTTCGACGGCGATTGCGGGTTCTGCACGACGTCGGTCGAGTGGCTTCGCCGGAACCTGCCGGTGATGCCCGCCGCGGCTCCGTACCAGTGGACAGACCTCCCGGCATACGGACTGACGACTGCCGAGGCATCCTCAAAGCTCAGGATGGCCGTCGACGGCGAGGTCTTCGCAGGTCATCTCGCGGTGTCAGCACTGCTTCGGCACCAGCCATCGACGCTGTGGCGTTTTGCCGGCTGGCTGCTCGCGAGCCCGCCCTTCTCGCCATTCGCCGCCGCTGGGTATGCCCTGGTAGCGCGCTACCGGCACATCCTGCCGGGTGGCACCCCGGCCTGCGCCATGCGCCCTGCCGCTTGAGCGACCTCCCCTTTCAGCCTTCGCCAGGGCGGATGCAGCCCGCACGCGGGCGGATTGTGGCCGAGATCCTCATCGTGCTCGGGCTCTCGCTCGGGGCATCCGCGGTCTATTCCATAGTCTCGATAGTGAACAGCCTCACCCTGCCGAAACCCCTGTCGTCGCAAACCGCGACGCTCAACGGATCGCTCAGCTCGCGGCCGGTATTCGACCTGATCTACCAGTTTCTGGCGATCTTCTTCGACCTCGTGCCGGTCGCGCTGGTGGCGTTCCTGCTGTGGAACGCGGCTCGCCCGCACCTGGCCCGATTGGGCCTGTCGTTCGATCGTCCACTGCGGTCGGTGCTGATCGGAATCGCACTCGCCCTCGTGATCGGCATCCCGGGAATCGGCGTCTACCTCGGCAGCCGCGCTCTCGGCATCGGGGTCACCGTCGACCCGTCGCCACTGGATACCTACTGGTGGACGGTGCCGATCCTCATCCTCTCCGCCCTGAGGTCTGCGCTGCAGGAAGAGATCATCGTCATCGGCTACCTGTTCGAACGCCTGCGCGGCCTCGGCTGGAAAACCTGGCCGATCGTCCTCGCCGCGGCTGCCCTGAGGGGCAGCTATCACCTGTACCAGGGCTTCGGCGCGTTCATCGGCAATTTCGCGATGGGGGTGCTGTTCGGCTGGCTCTACTCGCGGTTCGGGCGAGTGCTTCCGCTGGTGATCGCCCACTTCGTCATCGATGCGGCGATATTCGTGGGGTACCCGTGGGCGGCATCCGCGTTCCCGCACCTGTTCGGCTGAGGCGCTTGCGTGCTTCTCTTGCCTCGCGGCGGGGATATCGCCTCGCGGACTGCTTACATGCGCCATCCGCGAGGCGATTACCCCGCCGCGAGGGCTCAGGTGAGATCCGGACTGGTGTTACCCGCTGACCCTCACCTGGTGCCCAGCGGTGGCGCACCTGGGGCAATTCGTGCCGAATGGGCCGACGTGTCGCACCCGACTACACGAACCGGCCCATTCGACCTGTGCGCGGGGGGTTGTTCGGGATGCCGTCAACGGGGCGCGGGTTGCACCGCGCTCATTTCGATGTCTGCCCTAAGGTCGTCTCATGTCTACGATCGGGGTGCTGCGACAGCCGCAATTTCGGCGCGTCTTCCTCGCGCAGTCTGTGAGCACCCTCGGCAACAACATCGCGCCGATCGCGGTGGCATTCGCGGTTCTCGACCTCCGCAACTCGGCGGTCGACCTCGGGCTCGTGCTTGCCGCACGCACACTTCCTATGGCGATCTTCATGTTGGTTGGCGGGGCCTGGGCTGACCGACTCCCGCGCAAAAACGTCATGGTCGTGAGCGATCTGGTCTGTCTTGTGTCGCAAGGGGCATTCGCACTTCTACTGATCGGTCATGCCCCCGCAATCTGGGCGTTGATGCTGATCCAGGCTGTGAATGGCGCGGCGAGTGCCTTCTTTCGGCCGGCATCGTCGGGTCTCGTGCAAGAGGCCGTTCCGGCGTCCGATCGACAGAGCGCGAATGCACTGCTTTCAGCTGCGCAAAATACGAGCTCAATTGCAGGGCCCGCCATCGCCGCCATCCTCATCGCTTTCGCAGGAAATGCCTGGGCGCTGGGGATCGACGCGGCTACCTTTGGAATAAGCGCGCTCTTTCTCGCCCGTGTGGTCGTCGCGGCGCGAGAGATTCCGGTTCGCACCGGAATCGGGCGCGAAATCGCCGAAGGATTTCGCGCGGTCATCGAGCGACGGTGGCTCGCCTTGCAGATCGCTTCGTTTGCCGAGTTTCAGCTGTTCATCCTCGCCGCATTCAGCGTCATCGGCCCGCTGATATCCCAGAAGGAGTACGCCGGAGCCACCACCTGGGCCATCGTCACCTCGGTCACCGGGGTCGGTGCGCTGCTCGGCGACGCCATCTCGCTCCGCTACCGACCACAGCGGCCGCTCATCGCCTCCAACCTGATCGGCCTGCTCGTCGTCCCCCTGCTCATCGCGCTGGCAGTCGGGGCGCCCGTGTGGGCACTCGTCATCGGAGGCCTGCTCTTCGGTGTGGGAATGAGCGTTTCGAACACCCTGTGGTTCACAGTGCTGCAGCACAACGTGCCAGAGCACCTCATGGCTCGCGTGTCGGCATTCGACTGGATGGGATCGATGGTGCTGCGCCCAATCGGGCTCGCCGTGATTGCGCCCATCGCCGCGATCGTCGGCGCGGCGCCTGTATTGGTGGTCGCGGGAGTGGCCACCGTGGCGACCTTTGGCGGGCTGCTGTTCAGCTCGAGTGTGCGACAGCTGCGCGGTGCCAACGATGAAACATCGCCGGCCGCATAGGGGCCTTCTTCGTTGGTCAGACACGGCTAAGCCAGAAGGACCCCAGCATGCGCGGGTCCGCCTGGTGATCGCGCAGAGCTAGTCGGCGAAGGCCTCCGGAGGCGGGCAGGCGCAGAACAGGTTGCGGTCGCCGAATGCATTGTCGATTCGACGCACAGGCGGCCAGTACTTCGACCGGATGAGGCTGCGCACCGGGTAGACGGCCTTCTCGCGCGAATAGGCGTGCTGCCACTCCCCCTCGATGACCGATTGGGCGGTGTGGGGCGCGTTGTGCAAGGGGTTGTCTTCTGCCGGCCACTCGCCTGCCTTCACGGCATCCGCCTCGCTCCTAATCGCGATCATCGCGTCGATGAAGCGGTCGATCTCGCCGAGATCCTCGCTCTCGGTCGGCTCGACCATCAGCGTGCCCGCCACGGGGAACGACATCGTCGGCGCGTGGAAGCCGTAGTCGATCAGGCGTTTGGCGACGTCATCCACCGTCACTCCGGTGCTCTCGGTGAGCGGCCGCAGGTCGAGGATGCACTCGTGCGCAACGAGACCGTTGTCGCCCGAATAGAGCACCGGGTAGTGATCGCGAAGCCTCACTGCGACGTAGTTGGCTGCGAGCACAGCAGCCCCGGTGGCAGCCTTGAGGCCCTCGAGCCCCATCATCCGCACATAGGCCCAGGAGATGGGCAGGATGCTCGGGCTGCCGTACGGCGCAGCGCTCACGATGTTTTCGGGGTTGCCGCTGAACTCCCGTTGCGCAAGGGGGTGCCCCGGCAGGAACGGCGCCAGGTGAGCCTTCGCAGCCACAGGCCCAACACCCGGGCCGCCTCCGCCGTGCGGGATGCAGAAGGTCTTGTGCAGGTTGAGGTGTGAAACGTCTCCTCCGAAGTCGCCGAACCTGGCGAAGCCCAGCAACGCGTTGAGGTTCGCTCCGTCGACGTAGACCTGGCCGCCGGCGTCGTGCACTGCCTGGCAGATCGCGCCGACCTCGTGCTCGTAGACGCCGTGCGTCGACGGGTAGGTGATCATCAGCGCGGCGAGGTCATCCCGATGAAGGTCGATTTTGGCGTGTAGGTCGTCCAGATCGACATTGCCGAGCTCGTTCGTGGCAATCACGACGACGTGCATTCCGGCGAGCACGGCCGAGGCAGCGTTCGTGCCGTGTGCGCTCGACGGGATGAGACAGACGTTGCGCGCGATATCTCCACGTGACATGTGGTAGCCCCGAATAGCGAGCAACCCGGCGAGCTCGCCCTGGCTGCCGGCGTTGGGCTGCAGCGACACCGAGTCGTAGCCCGTAACATCGGCGAGCCAGCCCTGCAGCTGCTCGATAAGCCCGAGGTAGCCCTCGACATCCGCCTCAGGAGCAAAGGGGTGGATGTTCGCGAACTCAGGCCAGGTAACGGCCTCCATCTCGGTCGCGGCGTTGAGCTTCATCGTGCACGAACCGAGCGGAATCATGCCGCGGTCGAGTGCATAGTCGTAATCGGCAAGGTGCTTGAGGTAGCGCATCATCGCCGTCTCGGAGCGATGCGTGTTGAAGACGTGATGCGTCAGGAACGGGCTGGTTCGAGCGAGACCGGTGGGGATCCAGCCGTCGAGGTCCATCGGTACCGACTCGTCTGAGAGGTCTTCGCCGAGAATGCGCGCGACAGCCCTGATGTCGTCGAGAGTGGTCGTCTCGTCGACTGACAACTGGATGTGGTCGCCGTCAACGAGGTGGAAGAGGTAGCCGCGAGCGTGTGCGTGAGCAACGAGCTTCGCCGCGTCGGTCTTGGTGTGCAGGGTGATCGTGTCGAAATAGTTCGCCCAGACGACGGTGTGCCCGGCCTCCGAAGCAGCCCTCGCCAGGATGCGGGCGTGCCTGGTGACGTTGGTCGCGATACGAGTGAGCCCCTGCGGCCCGTGATATACCGCGTACATCGACGCCATCACGGCGAGAAGCACCTGCGCGGTGCAGATGTTCGACGTCGCCTTGTCGCGACGGATGTGCTGCTCGCGCACCTGCAGCGAGAGCCGGTAGGCCGGGTGACCTGAGGCATCCTGCGAGACGCCGACGAGCCGACCCGGAAGCTGACGCTCGAGCCCCGTGCGTACGGCCATGTAGCCCGCGTGTGGCCCACCGAAGCCCATCGGCACACCGAATCGCTGCGAGGTGCCGACCGCGACATCCGCGCCGAGCTCACCCGGTGAGGTGATGAGAGTGAGGGCGAGCAGATCCGCCGCGACGACGGCGAGGCCGCCGTTCTCGTGCACTTTCGAGATGACGGCAGACGGATCCCAGATGTGACCAGAGGCCGCGGGGTACTGGATGAAGGCGCCGAACGCCGCGGGAAGCTGCTCCACGGGGGTAGCGCTGAGTGAGATCTCGACCAGCTCGATCGCCGCGGCCGAAGCGCGGTTGCGCAGGAGAGCCTTGGTCTGCGGGAACGCGTCGGCGTCGACGATGAAGACTGTTGAGGGGGCCTTCGATGCGCGGCGCGCCAGCAGCATGCCCTCCACTACCGCTGTGCCCTCGTCGAGCATCGACGCGTTCGCAGTGTCGAGCCCGGTGAGGTCGGTGACCATGGTCTGAAAGTTGATGAGCGCCTCGAGCCGCCCCTGCGAGATCTCGGGCTGGTACGGCGTGTATGCCGTGTACCAGCTCGGGTTCTCGAGCACATTGCGCTTGATCACCGCGGGAGTGACGGTGTCGTAGTAGCCGAGGCCGATCATCGACCTGTTGACCGTGTTCTGGCGAGCGAACGCGCGCAGTTCTTTAAGGGTGTCGCGCTCACTGATCGGCGTCGGGAGGGATGACGCCCGGTCGTGCAGCTGGATCGACTCGGGAACCGCGGCCTCGACCAGCTGCTCGACGGTGTCGTATCCGACAGCATCGAGCATGACTCGCTGACTTGCCGCATCCGTTCCGATGTGCCGATCGACGAACCTGTCTTCGGGGAGGGGCTCAGACCGCATTACTCGCCGACCAGCGCGCTGTACTGCTCGAAACTCAGCAGCGTCGGCAATTCGGTGAACCTCACTTTGATCAGCCAGCCGTCACCGAACGGATCACTGTTGACCAGCTCGGGGCTCGCAACAACAGCGTCGTTGACCGCTTCGACGGTGCCATCGATCGGGGCGAAGAGCTCACCGACCGACTTGGTGGACTCGATCTCGCCGACGACCGTGCCGCTGGCGACCGGGGATCCGACATCCGGTAGGTCTACGAACACGACGTCACCGAGCTTGTCGGCGGCGTATGCCGTGATGCCGACCGTGGCGATCTCGCCTTCGACGAGAATCCACTCATGTTCTTCGGTGTATTTGAGGGTGCTCGTATCGGTCACTGGCTTGCGCCTCTCTTATAGAACGGAAGGGGAACGACGGATGCTGGCACTCGACTGCCGCGGACATCCATGAACAACTGTGTGCCGAGTTCGCTCACGGCGGGGTCGACGTATGCCATCGCGATCGGATACCCCAGCGTCGGGCTGAGCGCGCCACTGGTGATCACTCCGACCTCGCTGTCGTCGGCATCCAGAACCGCGTAGTCGGCCCGGCCGGCACGCTTACCCGCCGCGCGGAGCCCGACGAGGTGCCTCGAACCCTCGGCTGGGCCGGCCTCGAGTGATTCGCGGCCGACGAAATCGGATTCCTTCGCGAGGTTCACCACCCGGCCGAGACCGGCCTGCACCGGGAAGATGTCGACCGAGAGCTCGTGTCCATAGAGCGGCATGCCCGCTTCGAGGCGGAGGGTGTCGCGGCTGGCTAGGCCGGCTGGCACGATTCCGAAGGGCTCGCCACTCGACATCAGCGCCGTCCACAGTTCTTCGGCCACGTCGTCGCGCGTGTACAACTCGAAACCGTCTTCGCCGGTGTACCCGGTGCGGCCGACCATCATCTCGTGCCCCTGGTAGCTGCCCATGGCGCTCCAGTAATACTTCAGGTCGCCGACCGGCTTCTCGAGTTCGAGCCCTGCTACTCTCTGGACGATCTCGAGCGCGTGCGGACCCTGGACGGCGAGCAGCGCGATCCCGTCACTCTCGTCGACGACCGTCGTGTCGAACTCCGCTGCCCTCGCGGCCAGGGCACCTGCCACCGGATAGCGATTGGACGCGTTGGCCACGATCCCAAATCGGTTCTCATGGGTGCAGTAGACGACAACGTCGTCGACGATTCCACCCTCTCGCGAGAGCAGGAGCGAATACTTCGCCTGCCCAATCTGGATTGCCGATATTTTTCCGGCGAGCGCGTAGTCGAGTGCAGCTGCTGCTTCAGGCCCTTCAACGATGATCTCGGCCATGTGCGACAGGTCGAAGAGCGCAGCCGAATTGCGAACCGCGTGGTGTTCTGCGAGGTCACTCGAGTAGCGAACCGGCATCTGCCAGCCGGCGAAATCAGTGAAGCTGGCCCCGGCATCCACATGGGTCTGGTGTAGGGGTGAGTATCTACTGCTATCGGTCACAAGAGTTCTCCATGCACGCGCTGCGGATGCGGGAACTCCCCCTCTGTCATTTGCCTGAGAGCTTCACCGCCTCTCACGAGACAGTTTTCACCATGGGCGAGGAGTCTTAGTCGAGTCCTGCTTTTCAGAGTGGCCTGTTCGATGCGGTACATATACCTGAGAGATTGACGGGGAGTGTTGCTCCTTCGGTGCCGGGTCTGGTGCCCCCGGCTCTCCCGCATCGCGTTTGAGCGGCCCGATATTCGATTGTGCAGCCAGCCTACCAAGCCTTGCGGTGCCCGTCGCCGCGACGTTGTGCGATTTGCTCAACGTTGTGCCCGTTCCCAATCGCTCATCGTTGACGAAGGCGAACGACGTTCACCGAGCGACGGTCAGTGCGGCTCATCGTCGGGCTCGTCGTCCAGCTCGTCGTCCAGCCAGGAGGAACGCAGCACCGCCTCGGCCTCGATCGTCGACTCGATCAGGCTGTCGAGCAGCTGCTGCAGGCTCGCCGACCTGAGCAGGGCTACCTGGTCGAGCTGCTCGAGCGGGGCGATCGCCGCCAGCTGCCAGGCGGCTTCGACGGGATCATCCGACACCTCGACCGTCGCCGACCAGGTCTGGTCGCTGAACTCACTTGCGAGAGCGAGAGCCCTTCGAACCGTCTGCCCCGCCCGCTCAAGCAGCGGCCCGAGCGAGTCGTCCCAGACCAGGTCGTCAAGCACCCTGATCGTCGCGCGCGGATACGGGTCGTCGTCGAGCCACTCGACCACCTCGATGCGGCTGCTGCCCTGCGCAATCAGGCCCACAGCGGCATCCGTCGTCTCCAGCTGCGCGATCTGAGCGATGGTGCCGACGGTGAAACGATGCTCTCCTCCCCCAACCTCCTGCCCGCGTTCGATCAGCACGATGCCGAACTCGCTCGGCTCGGTCTTGAGGATGCGCGACAGCATGATGAGGTAGCGATCCTCGAAGACGCGAAGCAGCACCGGCATGTGCGGGAACAGCACGGAGCCGAGCGGGAACATAGCGAGCTCGGTCATCTTCCCAGCGAACCACCAGTTCTTGGGAATTCCTAGTGCGCTGGCGGCACGATCTGTGCGAGTAGCGTGACGAGTATGAAGCTGACCGAACAGCCCCTCGCGTTGCTGTGGGAACCGAGCACCTGCTGATGGCGACCAGAGAGCATCTCGCCCGTGCGCTGTGGACCGTGTTCGAACCGATCCACGCCGTCACCTACTTCTCCGACGAGGCGCGCGACGCATTCTCTGCAATCGGGCTCCCCCGCTACTGGGACGGCTACTTCGCCGGCCGCGCCGCCCCACTTGGAGCGGTAAGCGCCGCGCCCGTCACCGCGATGTTCAGCGGATTCTCGCCCATGCTGGTGAACCGTGCGCTTCCGGCAGCGTGGTCAGTCGCCTCGGTCGAACAGGTGCTCGAAGCACGGTCACTCGGGGCCGCCGCAACCTTGCGCAGGCTCTTCGGAGACGAGGATGCGACGGCTGCAGCCGCCGATGCCCTGGCCGAAGCCGAGGCAGCGGCGGATACCGTCGGCAGGCCGCTCTCAGCCGCGAACCAAGCACTTCCGATAGAAGCAGATCCATACCGCCGCCTCTGGCAGGCCACGGCGACGCTGCGGGAACATCGCGGCGACGGACACGTGATCGCGCTCGTCGAGGGCGACATCGCGGGCATCCTGACCATCGTGCTGCGGAGCGGGCTCGACCTCGACGCGGGAACCATGCAGAGGGCACGCGGCTGGACCGACGACGAGTGGTCAGCAGGGCGGGCAACGCTCGTCGAACGCGGGCTGCTCGACGACGATGGGCGCACCACCTCTCCCGGGCGAGAAGCCCTCGACCGCGCCGAGCAGCTGACCAACCGCCTGGCGACGCAGCCGTGGGCCGGAATGTCGGAGGCGGAGCTCAGACGGGTCGCCGCAACGCTGCTGCCGGTGACCCGGTCGTGCACCGCACTCTTTCCATACCCGAATCCGATCGGGATGCCGCAGGCGTGGGATGCGGGTGCCGACCCTGAAGCTCTTTCCGTAGCCGTCGCCCCTGAATGAAAGGCCCACCAGATGTATAAGGTTCCCGACCAGTCCGGCAAACGATTCGTCATCACCGGGGCAAACAGCGGAACAGGCAAAGAGGCGGCGAAGCGCATTGCCGCCGCTGGCGGGTCGGTCGTAATGGCTGTGCGGACGCCCTCAAAAGGCGAGTCGGCCCGCGAGGACATCCTGCGCGAGGTGCCTGATGCGGACCTCGAGGTGCGGCAGGTCGATCTCGCCGACCTCGAAAGTGTGCGGTCGTTTGCCGACTCCCTCCTCGCCGAGCAGAAGCCGATCGACGTGCTGGTCAACAATGCAGGAGTGATGGCGCCGCCGAACCGGATCGAGACAGCGGACGGGTACGAGCTGCAGTTCGGCACCAACTACCTTGGACCGTTCGCGTTGACTAACCTGCTGCTGGCGCGCATCCTTTCATCCAGGGCACCTCGTGTCGCCACCATGTCTAGTTTCGTCGCCAACTTCGGCAGCATCGGGCTCGACGACCTCGAGTGGAAGACCAGGCGGTACATTCCGTTCCGTGCGTACGGCCAGTCGAAGCTCGCAGACATGTTGCTCGGGCGGCAACTCGCTGTCTTCAGCGAGCAGCACGGCTGGCCACTCGTCAGCACGATTGCACACCCCGGCTACACCCGCACGAACCTGCAGACCGCCGGCGCGAATCTCGGCCGCGATACCCCCAGGGCCCCGGCCGAGCGCAGTCGCCCGTGGATGCAGGAGGTTGGCCAGGGCGCGGAGCCGCTGATCTACGCCGCCGCTGACCCTTCCGCTGAGCAAGGCGCGTATTACGGGCCATCCGGATTCATGGGCCTCGTTGGCCCGACGAAGCGCACGGCGATTCCCCGCAGCGGGCGCAGTGACGAACTCGCTGCCACCCTGTGGACCAAAGCTGAAGAACTTACGGGCACATCACTTCCGGAGTGATCACAAAGTTGTCGTGGAGCGCGAGGTGATCGCGGCTACCCCGGTGCAGGTCAGGTATCGCCTCAGCGCTCGCGGCAGTGACCTGCTCGCGTTGCTGCAGCCGCTGCAGCCGCTGGTTGCGTGGGGCCAGCGCTGGTCAGACCCCGTAGCCTAGGCGGGTGGACGGCCAACAGAATCGCAACTTCATCGCCGCAGCGGAAGAGCTGCATTTCGCGCACGCTGCGAAGCGAATGGACGTGCCGAGGTCGACGATGATCGCGTCGATCAAGGCGAGTGAGGCCGAGCTCGGCTATCCCCTGTTCGACTACGAAGCCGAGACGACCACCCTCACACCAGGGGGGAAAGCGCTGCTGTCGAAGCTGGTCGCCGAAGCAGCGAAAGCGAAGGCCGCCGCAACCCTGCCCGCCGGTGGAAAAGCAAAGGCTTCGAAGGGTAAGGGGCGAACCCCCGCGGTCAAGGGCGCGCCGCGGGTCGGCAAGAGACGGCAGTCGCGCTGAAGCGGTCGTGGGGAGTGCTGCAGACGGGTGGTAATGAGTTTCTCCACAAGAGGCTTCGCAAGCGGAGTGTCGATCGCGAAATGGCAAGTGGCCGCAGCGTAGATCGACGCATACCTGCACGGCGATCCTGAGCCGAAACGCAGCACCCTCTAAGCCCTGCGGGCGACCATCCTCGAGATCGTGCCAGACGCCGAGCAGTGCATCTCGTACAACCTGCCGACCTTCCGATTACCAGGAAACCGCAATGTACTGCGACTCCGTGAACTCGAGCATGCCCTCGTGCCCGCCTTCTCGGCCGAGGCCACTCTGCTTGAATCCGCCGAACGGTGCGGCCGGATCCGAAACCAGCCCCCGATTGAGACCGACCATTCCCGATTCGAGCCTCTCGCTCACTGCGAGACCTCGCGACAGATCAGCGGTGAAGACATAGGAAACTAGCCCGAACTCCGTACGGTTCGCCAACTCGATTGCCTCATCGTCGGTCTCAAAAGTGACGATGGGCGCGACGGGGCCGAAGATCTCTTCCCGCAGGATCGGAGAGTCCGGGGCGACGTCCACCAGCACTGTTGGCGGATAGTAGAAACCGATACCGCTATCCGGCTCGCCACCGGTGATAGCGCGCGCACCGGCTTTCCGGGCCGCACTCACCAACGAGGTCACTTTTTCCCTGGCATCGTCGTTGATCAGGGGGCCCACTTCGGCGGCTTCCTCGAGACCATCCCCCATGCCCAGGGCGCCCATTCGATTCGCCAGCCGTTGTGAGAATTCGGCGGCAATTGAGGAGTGCACATAAAAGCGATTGGCAGCCGTGCACGCCTCGCCTCCATTTCGCATCTTCGCTACCATCGCACCGTCTACCGCAGCATCGAGATCGGCGTCTCCGAAAACCAGGAACGGCGCATTGCCACCGAGCTCCATACTGCAGTTCACGATCGTGGCGGATGCGGTCGCCAGAAGCACGCGCCCCACCTCTGTTGACCCGGTGAACGAGAGTTTGCGCACCGCCGGATCGCTGAGCATCGCCGAGACGACAGCGCCCGAACTGCGAGAGGGAATTACGTTGACCACCCCTGGCGGCACTCCGGCATCGCGAAGCACCTGGGCAATTGCGAGGGCCGTGAGCGGGGTGTCACTTGCTGGTTTGAGAATCACGGTGCAGCCAGCGGCAAGGGCTGGGCCGATTTTACGCGTCGCCATAGCGGCAGGAAAATTCCACGGAGTCACCAGAACGCTCACCCCGATGGGCTGGTGCGATACGAGAATGCGGTTCATCCCGTTCGGCGCGACCTGCACGCTGCCGATAAGTCGTACGGCCTCTTCTGAGTACCAGCGAAAGAACTCGGATGCGTAGCTGATTTCGCCACGTGCATCAGTCAGGGACTTTCCGTTTTCGAGCACGATGAGACGTGCCAGGTCTTCCGCGCGTTCTCGCATGAGTTCGAAGGCCCGGCGAAGAACCTCAGCGCGCTCTCGAGGAGATTTCGTGCGCCACAGCGGCAGAGCGATCTCAGCTGCTCGGACAGCAGCCAGTCCATCGATAACGCTGGCGCTCGCCACGCTCGTGATCACCCCACCCGTTGCCGGGTTGACTACATCAAAACGCTCCCCTGTCGACGCTGCGCGCTCCTCTCCGCCGATTATGAGGTCGTGCGTAAACCATCCGACCAAGTGCTGGGTGCCTTCTATCGAGTGCGCGTGCCTGATCACTGTGCTACTCCCTCGCTCACTCTGCGCACCGCTTCGGTGCGGGCTTGCTCAATATTCGTTTGCAATGAACAGCTCCTGCGCCGGGAACCGCGTGAGCACGTGCACGCCATTTTCAGCCACCACGATCTCTTCCTCGATGCGAGCTGCCGAGAATCCGTCGCTTGCCGGACAGTATGTCTCGAGCGCAAAGACCATCCCGGCTTTGATCTCGATGGGGTTATCGAGGCTGTTGAGTCGCGAGATTATCGGCCGCTCGTGAAGGCCCAGACCGAGCCCGTGGCCGAATTGCAACCCGAACGCCGCGAGTTCATCCGAGAATCCGAAGTCTGTCGCCCGCGGCCAGACCTTCGCAATGTCATCAGTGCCTACCCCTGCCCTGACAGTCGAGATGGCGGCATCCATCCACTCACGTGCCTTCTTATAAGCGTCTCGCTGGCTTGTGGTTGCGCTGCCGACCGCGAACGTGCGGTAGTAGCAGGTGCGATAACCGTTGAAGGAATGGATGATGTCGAAAAAGGCCTGGTCGCCCGGGCGAATTATGCGATCCGTGAAGTTGTGGGGATGCGGGTTGCATCGGTCGCCCGAAATCGCGTTCACTGCTTCTACCTGGTCTGAACCGAGCTCGTAGAGGCGCTTGTTCGCGAGGGCGACGATCTCGTTTTCACGGATGCCCGGCTTCAGTACGTCGACGATGTCTTGGTACACGCCGTCGACCATCGCCGCGGCCTGGTTGAGAAGCATGATCTCGTCTACAGACTTGATCTCGCGCGCGTCGAGCATCAACTGTTGTGAGTCGACCACTGTCAGGCCCTGGCGCTGCATCTCGAACAGGAACGGCGGCTCGACGATATCCACCCCGATTGGAGAGTCGGCTACCCCCGCCTCAACCAGAAGTGCTTTTATCTCGCGTACCGCAGATTCCATCAGCCCGGCGGATGGCGCGACCGCTCCGCGCATACCGAGCATGCCCGGGCGATTGTTCTCCGGCTTCAGCCAGGGCGAATAGAGCTGGTGGTGTCGCACTGCAGATCCGAAGTCCCACAGCATGGGGTCGCCGTCTCTGGTCAGGAGCGCGTACCTAGTCATTTTGTCGCCAAGCGCTCCGCCGATCCAGGTCTGGGTGGTGTAGCGGATGTTGTAGAAATCGAACAGCAGGAACGCCCCACACTCGCTCGACTCCAGCGACCTCTTCGCGCGGTCGAGCCGGTAGTTTCGTAACCTGTCCATGTCGACGCGCATTTCATAGTCGACGTTGCTGTGCCCTGGAGCCTGCAGCGGAATGAGGTTAGTCATGGGCGGCCACCTCGAGACCGCTGGCAACGCGCACATTCTCAGGCTCGAGGGTGAACCCGGCGGAGCGAGCGACTTCGAGAATCAGGGTCGAAAAGTCTTCGGAGACATGACCGGCACCCATTGCTGAGGCAACAAGCTGCGCGGTCGCGGCGGCGATCGGCATCGGCACTTTCAGGTTGTGAGCCGCGGCAAGGCCGAGATCGAAGTCTTTGGACAACAGCGGCATGGTGAACGTGGGGGAGAAATCGAGGTTCACTATGGCGGGCGATTTGTAGCGGGTGAAGGTCGAACCCATCACCGAGTCGTTGAGAAAGGCCAGGAAGGCTTCTCGTGACACCCCACCCCGCTCGGCCAGGACGGTTATTTCAGCGAGAGACTGGATGACGACACCGAGAAAAACGTTGTGGGCGATTTTCACCAGTCGCGCCACTTCGCCTTCGCCGACGTATGTCGCGGTGCTGCCGATTGTCGTCAGCACGTCATGGGCGCGATCGAACGTTTCTCGCGGGCCGGATGCCGCGATGGTGAGCTTGCCGGCGGCGATCACCGACGGATTGCCGCTGACCGGTGCAGCCAGAAATTCTGTTCCTCGCGAGGCCGCGTGTTCGCGGATCGTCGCCGATGCCTCCTGCGAGACGGTGGACGAGTCGATGATCATCCCGGGTGCGGATGCTTCTGACCGCAGAACACCGTCGGCACCGACGGTGACTTCCTCCAGGTCGGCGGGGGCCGAAACCATGATGAAGACGATATCGCGATCAGCGAGGTCGACAGGTCGATCAACGATCGTCGCACCGAATTCGATAAGCGGCTCTGCTTTCGACTGGGTGCGGTTATAGATCGCGACGTCGTATCCGGAGTCGAGCAGGCGGCGTGCCATTTCGAACCCCATCCGGCCCGCACCGATCCACCCGATTCGAGCCTTGTGCTCTGAAGTCATGTCCACTCCTTACGTGGCTAAAAACCGCAATCGATTGCAGCTTCTCGCAATTATTGGGCCTGCACTCCCACTTCGTCAACCCGCCAAACAGGCCGCACCACAAACTGCCGGGTCGATACGCGCGAATGCTATCGTTGGGCCCATGCCCTCCCGCGCGACCATTGCGGACGTTGCACGTCTGGCCGGGGTTCACCCGGGTACTGTTTCGCGGGCACTCAACCGAAAGACCGAGAGCCAGGTCAATGCCGAGACCGCTGGCCGTGTGCGTTCAGCCGCCAAGCAGCTCGGGTATATCCCGAACTCGATAGCACGCGGCCTTCGCACCAGCTCGTCGATGACGATCGGCGTGATCATCCCCGACCTCACCAACCCCATCTTTCCGCCGATCGTTCGCGGAATCGACAGTCACCTGGCACCGCGCGGGTATTCCGCGGTCGTCGTGAATACCGACGGGAGCGATGCAACCGAACGGCTTCTGTTCGAGTCTCTCGTGCAGCGACAGGTCGACGGATTCATCTTCGCCACCGGGCACGCTGGCCATTCGATCGCGGGCGAAGCCTACGAACGAGGCATTCGAGCTGTCATGGTCAATCGTGACTCGCGGGGGGTGCCTTTCCCCGCCGCTGTTGGCGATGATGCCCAGGGAATCAGGGAATCCATCGAGCATTTATGCAATCTCGGGCATCGTCGGATAGCTCACATCGCGGGGCCGCCGACCTTCTCTACCAGCCAGGTCAGGGCCGAATCCTTCGTTGCAGCCTGCGCATCGCTCGGCATCAGCGGCGAGATCTTCCAGGCCCCCGCATACAGTGTCGAAGCGGGCCAACAGGTGATGGATGACGTTCTCGAGGGCTCCACCTTTCATCCGACGGCGGTGGTCGCAGGCAACGACCTGCTCGCGCTCGGCGTCTACCACTCGCTCCGGTTGCACGGCCTGCGTTGCCCGGAAGACGTGTCTGTAGTCGGCTTCAACGACATGCCGTTCGCCGGGGATTTCCAGCCGCCGATGACGACAGTGAGAACGCCTCACTTCGAACTCGGCGCAGAGTCTGCCCGCCTGCTACTGAACCAGATCGAGAATTCAGCACTGACAGCACTGAGGGTCGTGCTCCCGGTAGAACTCATCGTGCGGTCGTCAACGGCACCGGCATTGCCGAATTCTTCGATCGGCTAAAGACCTTGACACCGACCAGAAGTGGTGCGATTGTGGTGCAAACGATTGCAGTGATCGAGCCGAATACCGGGTGAGCCGGAGTCGGAATCGGGAACCCGAGCAATCGAATCCCTCTGTTAGGAGCAAAGATGCAACTACACATTTCCGGGCGACGCTCTCGTCGAGGCAGGCTTGCCGCCTCGATTGCGGCAGTCGCGATCAGCGCAGTGACACTGGCTGGCTGCGCCTCGACCACCTCGCCCTCCACATCGAAAAGCCCGCTCAAAATCGGGATCTCGCTTTCCCTCACCGGAGATTTCTCCGACTCCGGGAAGGCCGCCGAGCGGGGATACGACCTGTGGGCGAGCGTCACAAACAAAGCTGGCGGCCTGCTCGGACGCCAGGTGAAGCTCAACATCGTCGACGATGCCTCCAACCCAGACCAGGTTGTCACCAACTACACGAACCTCATCACCCAGGACAAGGTCGACCTGGTCTTCGGCCCATACTCGAGCCTGCTGACGGTGCCCGCATCCCGGGTCGCCAGCCGATATCACTACGCATTCATCGAGCCAGCCGGGGGCGGCCCCTCGGTGTTCGCGCAGAAGCTCACGAACCTCTTCTTCGTTCAGCCGGCGCCGACCACCAAGGGAGGTGACGTGTTCGCCAACTACATCCTCTCGCTGCCTGCCAGCCAGCGCCCGAAGACCGCTGGGTACGCGAAACTCGACGACCCGTTCTCTGCTCCGATTGCTGACAGCATCCAAAAACGCTTCGAGGCTGCAGGCATCAAGACCGTCTATGACCAGACCTATCCGGCCGAGACAGCAGACATGACCCCGATCATGTCGGGCATGTCGGCGGCGAATCCCGATGTCGTGGTCGGCGGATCGCAGGAGGCTGACGCCTTCGCGCAGATCAAGGCCATGATCCAGCTCAAGTTCAATCCGAAGTTCCTCTTCGAGTCCAACGGCCCTAACTCGCCAGGCGACTTCCCGGCAGCCGTCGGAGCAAACACCGAAGGGGTCTTCTCGAGCGCTGACTGGTATGCAGATTCGACAGTCGCCGGCAGCTCGAAGTTCATCGCGGACTATGTCGCAAAATATGGTGGAGATGCGCAGAAGATCGACCCGACCTCAGCAGAGGCGTACTCGGCAGGCATGCTGCTCGACCAGGTGGCGAAGAAGACGGGGAAGATCGACAACGCAACGATCATCTCCACCCTGCACTCCGGCTCGTACCCAACCCTCGTCGGCAACCTCAGCTGGGACCAGTACGGGGCTCCACAAGGCGCTTACCTGCTGATCCAGTGGATCAAAGGCAAGTTGACCACCGTGTACCCAGCCGCAACAGCTCAGCACGCGCCCGTGGCTCCCAAGCCGCACTGGGCCGGCTAGACGGGAACCAGCACGTGCATTCGCTCATCCAGGCCATCATCCTCGGCATACTCACCGGGGGCGTCTACGCCCTCATGGCAAGTGGCCAGACCCTGATCTTCGGGATCATGAAAGTAGTCAATCTCGCCCAGGGCGCGCTGGTCGTCCTGGGCGCGTACCTCACATACACACTGTTTACGCAGCTCGGCATCGATCCATTCCTGTCGATCCTGATTACCACTCCCCTGCTCTTCCTGGTCGGTGTGGTTGTGCAGTACGTGCTGTTGAGGCCGTTGCATGGCGACGATGTGGCGCAACTATCGCTGCTCGTGACCTTCGCAATCGCGCTAGGCGTCGAAGGGGTTCTCTCGTTCTTCTACGGCGCGACCCTCACAAATGTGCAGCCCGCGTACGCGAACTTCAGTTGGACCGTTCTCGGCTACCAGGTGAGTCTCGTGAGATTCGTGGCGTTCATTCTCTCGCTGGTCATGCTCGGCCTGCTCTACGTGATTCTCCAACGCACGAAATTCGGGCGCTCAGTGCGGGCAACCGTGCAGAACCCGATGTCAGCGCAGTTGCTCGGTGTCAACGCGAACAGGGTCTCGGCCCTCGGATTCGGGCTGGGGGCTGCGACAGCCGCAGCTGCCGGTTCGGTATTCGGAATGCTCAATTCGTTCAATCCCGGAAGTCACTACGACCTGATCAGCCGGCTGCTCACCATCGTGGTTCTGGGCGGCCTCGGCAGCATCGGCGGTTCTGTTGTGGCGGCGCTGGTGATGGGAGTTGCCTCCTCGATCGTCTCTGCCCTGGCATCGCCGATCTGGTCAGACTTCACCTTCTTCATCGTGCTTCTGCTGGTGCTTCTGGTCAGACCGCGCGGGCTGTTTGGCGCGAGAACACGAGGTGCGCTGTGAAATTCGCACTCACCCGAGCTGGAATCATCCGCGCCGGAGTCTTCTTTCTGGTGCTCGTCCTTGTGCCGATCGTGGGTGGCCCCGGCTGGCTGCTGAACACGCTGATCTTCACGATCATGTACGCCGCTCTCTCAAGCTCCTGGAACCTGCTCGGCGGTTACGCCGGCTACCCCTCGCTCGGGCACGTGGCATTCTTCGGAATCGGCGCGTACGCCACGGCGATCATCTTCAACGGGAGTGTCTACGGGGGCTATGCCCCGTTCTTCGTGCTGCCGTTGATCGGCATCGGGGTAGCTCTGCTGAGCCTCCCGATCGGCTGGGTTTCGATGCGAACGCGAGCGGACGTCTTCGCGATCGTCACGATCACCCTGCTGTTCATCACCCAGACGCTGGCCTTCAACCTGAAGGGTGTCACCGGTGGCGCCCAGGGCAAGAGCGTTGCACCCGCCCCGTTCGACGTGTCTACCTACGACTGGCCGTTCTATTACGCGATGCTGATCCTGCTCGCCCTCGCCATGGGTATTTCGCTCTACTTCCGCCGATCGAAGATCGGGCTCTCGCTCGCCACAGTGCGTGCAGATGAAGACAAGGCACACGGGGTCGGAGTGCGCGTCACTGCGGTCAAGCTCATCGCCTTTGCCGTGAGTGCCGGTCTCGTTGCGATGGTTGGGGGAGTGTGGGCCTACTACGTCGGGTTCATCTACCCGCAGTTCGCTGTCGATCCGCTCATCACGATCGGAATGGTTCTGATGGCGTTTCTCGGTGGTCGCGGAACCCTGTGGGGACCGGTCCTCGGATCGTTCATCCTCGTTCCTGCCCAGGAGTATTTCGCCCAGGCCTTTGGTGCCAGCGAGCTTTACCTGATCGCGTACGCGGCAGTATTCCTGCTGATCATGCTGTTTCTGCCCCGCGGCATCCTTCCGTCGATCTCGGAGAGGCTCAGCCGGAGGCGAGCGAGCGCAGCAGGGGCAGCGCGCGACCGGGCCGAATCAGCCTCTGCGTCGTCAGGACCCACCAGCGATGTGAAGGTAGTGCAATGAGCGAGACACTTCTCGAAATCGACCACCTGACGAAGCGCTTCGGTGGCGTCACGGCGGTCAACGAATGTTCGTTCTCGGTCGAGAAGGGAACGATCACCGCCCTTATCGGGCCGAATGGGTCTGGCAAGACCACCGCATTCAACATGATCACCGGATACTTGAAAGCGGATTCTGGCACAATCCGATTTGCCGGGGAGACGATCGCGCGACCGCGCCCGGCAGACCTCTACCGCCGTGGGCTGTCGCGCACCTTCCAGCAGGCGAGGATCTTCCCGGAACTCACCGTGGAAGAGAACCTCGTGGTCGCTGCGGGTTACTCCTGGCGCCAACTCTTCGGACGCAGGGTGTCGGACAACGATCGGGACCGGGCAAAAACGATGCTCGCCGAGTTCAGGCTCGAGCCCCTCGCCCAGCTGCCATCCGCAGACCTCTCATACGGCCAGCGCAAGCTGCTCGAGTTTGCGGCAGTGCTGATGAGCGAACCGACGCTGGTGCTGCTCGACGAGCCGACCGCCGGCGTGAACCCGGTGATGATCGATGCGATGGAGCAGCACATTCGTGAGCGTCACGCCGCCGGAGTGACCTTCCTTATCGTCGAACATGACATGCAGCTGGTGATGCGGTTATGCGATCCGGTCATCGTGCTCGACCAGGGCGCGCCGATAGCTTTCGGCTCGCCCGACCTCATCCAGAAAGACCCACGAGTGCTGGAGGCATACCTTGGCAGCTGAATCCCCCGCATCCGAAACGCTTCTCCGCCTCTCGGGGGTCACAGCCGGCTACGGCGCCGGGCTCATTCTGAAAGGCGTCGATCTCGCGGTGACCAAGGGGCAGATCGTCTGTCTCATCGGCCCGAACGGTGCCGGCAAGTCGACGGTGCTCAAGACCGTGAGCGGACTCCTTCGAAACTCGGGGGGCTCCGTCGTCTTCAACGACGACGACATTTCCAGCCTCACCTCCCGTGAACGCCTCCAGCGCGGCATCGTGCACGTACCGCAGGATCGCAGTCTGTTCCCGACCATGACCGTGTGGGAGAACGTCGTGATGGGTGCGTTCATCCTCTCCAACCAGGCACTGGTGAAGAAGCGCGCCGAGGAGGTCGCCGAGATATTTCCGATCGTCACGAAGCGGCGGTCGGCAGCGGCAGGATCGCTTTCCGGCGGGGAACAGAAGCAGGTAGAGCTGGCACGTTCGCTGATGCTCGACCCCGCGCTGATTCTGCTTGACGAGCCATCCATCGGCCTCGACCCGAAATCTCGCACTTCGGTATTCGCGAGCATTGCATCCCTCGCTCGCGACGGGCGAACAGTGTTGCTCGTCGAGCAGAATGCCCGGTCGGGTCTCGCGGTCGCCCATATGGCGGCAGTACTCGAGGCCGGGCGGGTTGCTCTCACCGGTACCGGCCAGTCCCTGCTCGAAGACCCGGAGGTGGCGCGCCTCTACCTCGGCGCGAGCGCCCAGGGGCCATCTGTTGCGCTCGCATCGACGGCACAGTGAGCTAGTAGGCGGGCGTCCCGGCGCGGTCATTTGCCGAGGGACAGGCTCGCATTGAGAAGACCCGAGAAGATGGCTGCGAGCACGATGAGTACGATGCCGCCGACCATCAGCGGAGCCTTGTCGGTGAGGCCCTTCACGATGTCAAACACTGAGCCCAGGGCAGTCTCAGTCTTGACGGCCCCCAGTGCGGGCCGGATGACCATGACGAGGTACCCGGCAAGCTGGGTCAGGATGCTGGCGGCCCCGAGCACGAGGCAGGCCCACACGACGATGTCTCTCATGGCGACATGGTGGCAGATCGTCGCGGGTTAGGGCAACGGGTATCTGTAGTGCGGGCTGACTCAGCTAGTGCGCAGTTGTGGTGACTTTTGGATCGCTCAACCCGCCACTACTGCGCACTGGTTGCTCGCGCGGGCTGGTCAGTTGTTGAAGCGGAACTCCACCACGTCGCCGTTCAACCGGGCTCGCGGCCCGGAAGCGCCCCTCGGACGAGAAACACGCGACGACGTGCCAGCGAGCACGGGCCCCGGCCTCCTAGCAGAAGCGCGGCGAGGACAATGGTCGAGTTGGTGCGAGGCCTGAGCGATGCACGACCAGCAGTCAATGCGAGCCCAACTCTCCTAGCCACCGAGCAACCGTCTGCCTCGAAGGGGGGCCGGGATGGATTGACGGGCCACCGATGTGCGCCACTCCTCGCAGCATGATCTCTGCATATCGCATGGCCAAGTGTGGGCCGTCCCGCGGATCCGTGTGCGCGAGCTGCGCAAGCATTACGACGAGTGGCGCGAAGTCAGTTTCGGAAACCTCGTCCCCAATCGACCCCTCGCGCCTTGCGCGATCAACTAGCTCGCGTACCCGTGGCACGAGTCCCGAGAGCATCGCCTCGAACGAGCCCGCGGAGACGCCGCGCGAGAAGAGATACTCGTATAGGCCACGATCTTCCGCAAATATTCCGAGGGTCTGCCGTATTAATTCCGACAGTCCTTCCCAGGCTGAGCGGTGGCTGGCGGCGATTGCCAGCCGCTCGAACGAGATAATGCGGAGACGAAACACTTCTTCAAGAAGCGCGTCTTTAGAAGAGAAATGGCGATACACCGTTCCAACGCCGACGTTGGCCGCGACTGCAATGTCATTCATCGGGGCGGCGATACCGCGCTCAGCAAAAACCTTCGCCGCCGACACAAGCAACTTGTCGCGATTGGATCGCGCATCTCGACGAAGAGGTCGACCACCAGACTCCGCCATAGCTCGCACTCTACCTCAACCAGGCTAAGAGGAATGTATGATTCCGTTTAATGCTACGTTCTTATTCTTAGTTCAATGACGAATTGGAGCCAGAAATGAGCGAGTTGCTTTCACACCAGTTACTACCAGGACAGTATGGATTCGAGAGGCTCGATTTGAAGGAAAACCCCGGGTTTGGAGAGACATATGCCACTCCGGAAGAGCGCACCGACCGATGCCTGAGAGTCGCCCGCTGGTACTTCCAGGGATTTACTGACGCTGGCGAGTTGGATTGGACTCACGTATTTGGGCAGCATCCCGAATGGATAGCCGATAACGCAACGGTTTTCTGGTCGGCATTCACTCCGCCACCCGCGCAACCGGTGCCCTACCGGGCGCTCACTGCGGCGTCAGCCAATGGAAAGGTGCCTCTGGCCGTCAGGGAAGGCCGCGCAATGCGAACGATGATGCCTGACTTCGGAACTGTCCCTGGTTCTTTCCGGGCGATGCCGTGGGAGAACGGGGTTACGTTCAGCATGATCCACGGTGGCACGCGGGCCTCAGGCGAGCGTGTCGATATGTGGGAACTCAACACGGTCCTTCTCGACGAAAAGGGCCTGCTGCTCCACTGGGACAATTGGGCCAACGAACGGGTGCTAGAGGAGATGTTCCAAGCAAATTACGGGCACAGTTTTCAGGGCCTCGACTTCGCCACCTACTCGGACGAAATCGACGCGAAGCTCGCGCAGGCCACGTGAGTCGCGGCTAGGCGGAATCGCCTCGCGATCAGTCAATTACAGGGGCGTGACCACCTTCGCGATTTCGGTGTTCGCGCTGGTGGGCCGAGTTGGCTACTTGGCCCTCGTCGGCGTGTTCGCTCTGGGACTCGGTCGCTGGTGCGCGACGGCGCCACCGCAGCCAGACTCGCGAACCAGTTCCCAAATAACTAACTGACCAAACTCCACCGGATCGACGTTGACCGGGTACCCGTCTACGCTCAATCCGGTGGACTTAGCTGACGCGTCAGACTCGAGATACAGGTGGCAAGCCTCAAACTCGTTGGGGCGAACGCAGCTAACCGCGCGGCGCCGCTTCGGTCGATCAACACCGATCTACTAGTCCAAATCCAACGAACCCTTGCGGTACCCGATCAGGCGGTGCCGGGCGGTGACAGCGCGCAGCCCGGATTCCTGCTCGAGCCTCTCGAAGATCGGCACAGCCCGCTCCGGAACCCGTTGGAGGTAAATCACCGCCGCGTTCAGCAATACGTCTGGGTTGGAGTCATCGAGCAGCGTGATGAGCGCCGCCCGGCCCTCCGCGCTAGCCACGCTTCTGATTCCATATACCTAACTGTGACGAAACTCCACCACGTCGCCATCCTGCATCACGTAGTCCTTGCCCTCGATGCGCGCCTTGCCGCGGGCGCGGGCCTCGGCGATGGACCCGGTGTCCACAAGATCCTGGAATCCGATCACCTCAGCCTTGATGAACCCCTTCTCGAAGTCGGAGTGGATGACACCTGCAGCCTGAGGGGCCTTCGCACCTTTCGGGATGGTCCAGGCGCGAGCCTCCTTGGGGCCGGCTGTGAGGTAGGTCTGCAGGCCGAGGGTGTCGAATCCGATTCGGGCGAGCTGGTCGAGTCCGCTCTCTTCCTGGCCGGTCGATGCGAGAAGTTCGGCGGCATCCTCGGCGGAGAGGTCGATGAGTTCAGACTCGAGCTTGGCGTCGAGGAAGATGGCCTTCGCCGGGGCAACCAGGGCGGCGAGGGTTGCGAGCGCCGCGGCATCCTGAAGCACAGCCTCGTCGACATTGAACACGTAAATGAACGGCTTCGAGGTGAGCAGGCCGAGTTCCTGAATTGGCGCGACGTCGATCGACGACGCCGAGAGCGGCCTCCCGTCGTTGAGCCAGGCGACGGCGGCGAGCGCGGTCTCGAGCACGATGGGCTCGGTGCGCTTCGTCTTGACCTCCTTCTCGTAGCGGAGAACGGCCTTCTCGAGGGTCTGCAGGTCGGCCAGGATCAGCTCGGTATTGATCGTCTCCATGTCGCTCGCCGGGTTGACCGCGCCGTCGACATGAACCACATCAGGGTCTGCGAAACCGCGGATGACCTGCGCGATCGCATCGGCCTCGCGGATGTTGGCGAGAAACTTGTTGCCGAGCCCCTCCCCCACAGACGCGCCCTTGACGATGCCTGCGATGTCGACGAATGAGACGGGCGCGGCGAGGATTCGTTCGCTGGAGAACAGCTCAGCCAGCGCGTCGAGACGTTTGTCTGGCAGGTTCACGATGCCGATGTTCGGCTCGATCGTGGCGAACGGATAGTTCGCCGCAAGCACCTGGTTCTTGGTGAGGGCGTTGAACAGGGTGGACTTGCCGACATTCGGGAGTCCGACGATTGCGATAGTGAGAGCCACGAGGGTCTAGGTTACTTGGGCTTTGAAGCACCTCGTGCGGTACGGCAGTTCGAACGTCTCGCGACCAGCCAGCGCGGGGTGCGTGGCCACCAAATCGCGAACCCCGGCGAAAATCTTCTCGCGCTCCTCCGCCTCCGCAGCAATGATGTAACTTCTGGATGCCACAAGCTCAACGAGCGCGTCGGCACTGGTCTGCATGCTCCAGTCCACCTCGAAGTACTCGGTCTCGCCGAACGGCTCACCGATCACGACGCTGCCCCTGGTGTAGTGCTCAGCCTCGCTCCCGCCCATGACTTCGCCCAGCTGCCGCACCCAGTCGACCCGGTCGTCGCGCAGGTTCCAGACGAGGCCGAGGGAGCCGCCGGGGCGAAGAACCCGGGCGATCTCGCGTTCGGCGAGCGGGGCATCCACCCAGTGCCAGGCCTGGGCGACCGTCACGACATCGGCGCTGTCGTCGGGCAGCGGCATGTGCTCGGCACTACCCTCAACGACTCGCACGCCCGGCAGGTTGTCGGCGAGGGTGGCGAGCATGACGGCGTCGGGTTCAACCGCGATCACATCGAGGCCGAGCTCGACGAGAGACCTGGTGAACTTGCCGGTGCCTGCCGCCAGGTCGACGACGGTAGTCGCGAACGGCGGCACCAGCCAGGCCGCCGCCTCGGGTGGGTAGGTCGGACGCGACCGCTCGTAGACATCCGCCGCCTGGCCGAATACATCCGGCTTTCCGATTCTGTCTCGCATGCTCATCCCTCTATCCTGCATCTGCGAGCTGTGTTGGGTTCATAACTCCTGTAATTTTGCTCAGCCACGGTAGCTGAGGGTTGGAAAACCGGGTCGCCGAGGCATGCCCATTTCATTTAACCGGAGTTATGAACCCGGGGTCGGCGGCCTCGGCGGGGCGGGCGAAGCCCACGCGGCACGCACAGCGAGCAGGGTCTCACCTAGTCCGAGATGTCGGTCTCTCGCCAGCGCGACGTAGTCGAGCGCGGCATCCAAAACATCCGGGTGATTCTCGACGTGCATTCTCACCCTTGTGCCACCACCGCGAGACGTGTCAACAAGGCCCTCCGCTTCGAGTTGCGCGTACGCGCGGGCCACAGTGCCGGGGGCGATTCCCAGGTCTTTTGCCAGTTGGCGAACGCTGGGGAGCCGCTGATCGCTATCGAGGGACCCCACCCGGATAAGCCCGGCGAGTTGCGCGCGGATCTGCTCGAAGGCTGGCGTCGGATCCGAGTCGTCCACGGTGATCACGTGGGGGCATTCTCCCGAGCCGGGGCGGCATCCTCGGCAAGCATACGAATGGGTGAACAGGCGACCGAACGAACCAGCACGAGGAGGGCGAAGGCGACGGTGAGCGCGCCAACCGCGATCTCGAAGATTCCGATGGCATACGTCGGTTGCACAAAGACAAGCTTCGAGCAGTTCGCCGAGCAGAAATACGATCCAGGTTTGGTGTAGACAACGAGAGATTCGAAAACTGTGGCCGAGCTGGTGACCGTGGAGCCTGTCGCCCAGACGAATTCTCCGAGTGAGGCGAGCGCGACAGCGGTTGCGACGCCGAGAGCAAACCGTGCGATCGAGTGCCGCATGACCCGGTTGGCATCAATGAGGTGCGGAGCAGCCGACGTCACCCGCCCTGTCGAGCGCCGCACAACTACGACCGTGAGCACCATCAACGCGACGAGCCCTGCAAGAACCGGTGCGCCGTAGGCCCAACCGGGATACGGAGCAGCATCGATCGCATAAGTGCCCTCAGTCACTACGAAACTTGAGGGATCGCCCGCCTCCAGCTGGAGTGCGGTCGATTGCACACAGGTCACGAAAATACCGAGGGTCACTATCGTCATGGCGAGAGGCAGAAAGGGTCGCCAGTCGGCAGATCTCCATCGTCGCCGCTCGAGACTCGCCATGCGTACGCTCGAAGCAGGCCATGCACGCAGCGGCCACAGGGCGAGCACGGCGATGGCTGCTACGCCGGCGAGCGTTGGAGCGAGTCCCTGCGCTAGCCCGAACCACGGCGATTGACCCGAACTCGTGCCCGTTCCGCCCGGGTGAAAGTAGTCCAGCACTGAGAAAGCGAGGCCACCGACGGCGAGAGCGGTGAAGACCCGCTGACGAGCTGCGCGCCTTATGCCGGCGCCGAGCAACGCCTGAGTCTCAGCGATCGAAATGGACTCTCGCGCGAGCGCGGCCGGCAAACGCATGAAGGCAGCTGCTAGCAGCACAAACACCGCCAGCGAAATGATGAAGGGTGGATACGGGTTGCTCATACACGCCTCTCATTTGTACCAATGTATGAATACAAGTGGGTGCACGGGCACTTGTCAAGATGGATGTCATCCGCGCGGTTCATAACTCCGGCTGGTTCAGAAGTCGGTTCCCGGAAACTCGCATTCTCGCGTCTGCCAACCGAATCCTGCCGGAGTTATGAACCGGTGGGCGGGTCAACCGAGCGACGTCGGGAGTCGATGAGACGATGCATCCCATGAGCCTCGACTTCACCGCGATCGACTTCGAAACCGCCAACTCGTCGAGTGCATCTGCCTGCTCCGTCGGTCTCGTGAAGATGCGCGATGGCGAGGTCGTCGACACCGCATACTGGCTGATCAAGCCACCGCTCGGCTACGACCACTTCACCGAGTGGAACACGCGCATCCACGGAATCATGGCTCCGGATGTCGCGGACGCCATGCTGTGGAGCGAACAGCTGCCAGACTTCGTCGCATTCGCCGCAGGGGACCACCTCGTCGCCCACAACGCGTCATTCGACATGGGTGTCATCGCAGCAGCCTGCCGCGCGAGTTTCATCGACATTCCGTCGTTCTCATACCTGTGCAGCCTGCAGGTCGCCAGACGCACCTACCAGCTCGACTCGTACCGCCTACCGGTGGCAGCGATGGCAGCTGGGTTCGAGGACTTCGAGCACCACAACGCGCTCGCAGACTCCCAGGCCTGTGCGGCCATCGTCGTTCATGCGGCTCGCAGGCATGGTGCACGCAACCTCGCCGAACTGGCGCAGGCAGCGGGCGTTCGCATCGGCGCAATCGGTGGGTCGCGGGTTGAGTTCGTCGAGACACCGCTGGCGAGCGCTTCGACACCCGCGTGAATCCATGAGCTTCGCCACGCTCGCCCTCATCGTGCTGGTCGGCCTGCTCGGCCCGCTATTGGCCGCGAGGGGCTTGTGGAACATCCCGGTTGTCATCGGGGAGCTGCTCGGCGGCCTGCTGATCGGGGCATCCGGATTCCACCTGGTCGACTCGACCGAGCCGTCATTCGCGCTGCTGGCGAGCATCGGGTTCGGGCTGACGATGTTCGTGGTCGGCTCACGCGTGCCCGTGCGTGATGCTGCGGTGCGCGGTGCGCTCAGGCGCAGTGCGATCGGGGCGGTCACGGTCGGGCTGGTTGCCGCGGTGCTGGCGGTTCTGCTGTCCAGCGTCTTCCACACCGGGCATGCGGCGCTGTACGGCGTGATCATCGCCTCCTCGTCCGCGGCGCTGGTGCTTCCCATCATTGCGTCGCTCGGGATGTCCGGGCCGGACGTACTTCAACTCACCGTGCAGGTGGCTCTCGCCGATGCAGTCTGCATCGTCGCGCTGCCGCTCGCCATCGACCCGGCGAATGCCGGTAGGGCCGCTCTCGGCGCTGCGGCGATAGCGGTCTGCAGCGTCGCGATCTACCTCGTTCTTCGCATTGCCGAGCGACGCGGGTTGCGGCAGCGACTGCACCGATTCTCCGAGAAACGTCGCTTCGCGCTCGAGTTGCGGATCAACCTGCTGCTGCTCTTCGCTCTCGCCGCCGTGGCGGTGGTCACCCACGTCTCTGTGCTGCTCGCGGGTTTCGCTCTCGGACTGGTGGTCGGCGCGATCGGCGAACCGCATCGGCTGGCCCGCCAACTGTTTGGCATCACCGAGGGATTCTTCGGCCCGGTGTTCTTCGTCTGGCTTGGGGCATCCATCGACCTGAAGAACCTGGGACTGCATCCGTCGATGATCCTGCTCGGGCTGTGCCTTGGGATCGCCGGCGTCGTCGCCCACCTCGCGGCCCGCGCAAGCGGTCTGCCCTGGCTGCTCGCTGTCACCTCGGCCGGCCAGCTCGGGGTTCCGGTTGCGGCAGCAGCGCTCGGGGTACAGCTGCACCTGCTGAAGCCGGGCGAGAATGCCGCACTCTTACTGGGCGCGCTCATCACCGTCGCGGCGACGACGATCGCCGCGAGCATCTACGCCCGGCGCAGCGCTACTTATTCTCCGGGAAGCCCAGGTTCACCCCGGCGTGCGACGGGTCAAGCCAGCGGCGCGTGACGGCCTTCTCGCGGGTGAAAAAGTGGAAGCCCTGCGGCCCGTAGGCCTTGGTGTCGCCGAAGAGCGAGTCTTTCCACCCGCCGAACGAGTAATAGCCGATTGGCACGGGGATGGGCACGTTGATGCCGACCATACCCGTCTGCACTTCGCGCTGGAACCGGCGGGCGGCCCCACCGTCGTTGGTGAAGATCGCGCTGCCGTTGCCGTACTGGCTGGAGTTGATGAGCGCGATGCCCTCCTCGTACGAGTTCACGCGCACGATCGACAACACCGGGCCGAAGATCTCATCGAGGTAGACCTTCGAGTCGGTCGGCACCGCGTCGATGAGCGTCGGGCCGAGCCAGAATCCGTCAGCCTCGCCATCCACCTTCACTCCGCGTCCGTCGACGACGACCTTTGCGCCGTCAGTCTCGGCGAGCTCGATGTACCCCGATACCTTGTCGCGATGTTCCTTCGTGATGAGGGGGCCCATGTCGCAGCCGCGGAGGCCGTCGCCGACGGTGAGGCCCGACATTCGTGACGTGATTTTCGCGATCAGCTCGTCGGTCACCGGCTCGACGGCCACGAGCACACTGATCGCCATGCAGCGCTCGCCGGCCGAGCCGAAGCCCGCGTTGACTGCCGAGTCTGCGACCAGGTCGAGGTCGGCGTCCGGCAGTACGAGCATGTGGTTCTTGGCCCCGCCGAGGGCCTGCACCCGTTTGCCGTACTTCGTGCCGGTCTCGTAGATGTAGCGGGCGATCGGGGTTGATCCAACAAATGAGATCGACGCGATATCGGGGCTCTCGAGCAGTGCATCGACCGACACCTTGTCGCCGTTGACCACGTTGAGCACGCCGCCGGGGAGGCCGGCCTCTGTGAAGAGCTGTGCCATCCAGATGGATGCTGACGGATCTTTCTCGCTCGGCTTCAGCACCACGGTGTTGCCGGCGGCGATCGCGATCGGGAAGTACCAGAGCGGCACCATCGCAGGGAAGTTGAATGGGCTGATGATGCCGACGACACCGAGCGGCTCTTTGGTCGAATAGACGTCGACACTGCCCGACACGTTCTCGCTGTATTCACCCTTGAGCACGTGCGGGAAACCGGTGGCCCACTCGACGACCTCGAGGCCTCTCGCGATCTCACCGAGCGCATCGCCAAGCACCTTTCCGTGCTCCGCGGTGAGAATCTCGGCGAGCTCCTGCTTGCGGGCGTTCAGAAGCTCGCGAAAGGTGAACAGAATCTGCTGGCGCTTGGCCATCGACGTCTCAGCCCACTGGGGAAAAGCAGCCTTTGCCGAGGCGATTGCGACCTCGACGTCCTCGGTCGATGCGAGGCGAACCTGGCGAGCAACAACGCCGAGCGCCGGGTTGTATACCGGGGCCGTTCGCGCCGATTCACCCTCGAATGACGTGCCAGAAACCCAGTGATTTACGATGTCCATTCGGCCATGCTAACCGCGTGTTCTGCCGGGAAAATGCCGTTCGCGCAGACCGTATTGTTCTTGAAATGTTCGAGCCGTCCGGATGGTGTCCGGAGCATTGTCGCCTCCCGCTGTCACACTGGGCGAATGGACCCCATCCTTGCTCTCATCATCGGCCTGGTCGTCGGAGTCGTGCTCGGCGGCGTGATCGGATTACTGCTCGCCCGGGCGCGCTCTTCCTCCGCGGCAGACCCGGCCGTGTTGATGGCACGGCACGAGACGGCCATTGCCGAGGTCAAAGCCGCCGAAGCCGGAGTGCAGGGCCGAATCGCTGCTGAGCTCGCCGCCATCCAGGCCACTGCTGCCGCCCTGAAAGACCAGGTCGCGGCATCGCAGCAGCAGTACAGTGATCTCGTCGACCGCACGCGGCACGAGGCCGTGATCGAGGCCGAACGCCAGCAGAAAGAGAACAAGGTGCTGCAGGCGCTCACCCCCGTGCAGGAGTCGCTGCGCACAATGCAGCAGAAGGTGACAGACCTCGAGAGCCAGCGCACCCTGCAACACGGGCAGCTGACCCAGCAGTTGCGGAACGCGACTGAGTCAGAAGAGCGACTGCGGTCCACAGCAGAGTCGCTGGCATCAGCGTTGCGAAACAACGCGACCAGGGGAGTCTGGGGCGAGACGCAACTGCGCAACGTCGTGCAGGCAGCCGGACTGATCGAGCGGGTCGACTTCGACGTGCAGTCATCCATCACCTCAGATGCCGGCGCGGGCCGGCCAGACATGGTCATCCACCTGCCGGGCGGCAAGAACATCGCGGTCGATGCGAAAGTGCCATTCACCGCATACATCGAGGCATCGCAGATCGCCGTGACGGCCACCGGCGAGGAGGGCGCGCGTCGTGAGACCCTGCTGAAACAGCACGTGCGCGCGATGCGAGCTCACGTTGACACCCTCAGTAGCAAGGCATATTGGGACGGGCTCGACGCGTCCCCCGAATTCGTCATTGCCTTCATCCCGAGCGAATCACTGGTGTCATCAGCCATGGAGGCAGACCCCTCGATCATGGATTACGCGTTCTCGAAGCGGGTTGCACTGGCGTCCCCGGTGTCGCTCTGGTCAGTTCTCAAGACCGTTGCATTCACCTGGCAGCAAGATGTCGTCACGCAGGAAGCCAAAATGTTGTTCGATCTCAGCAAAGAGCTCTACGGCCGCCTCGCAACGCTCGCCTCACACGTCGAGAAGCTGGGCCGCTCCATCGAGAGCACCGTCAAGAATTACAACGGTTTCGTCGGGTCGCTCGAGCGTCAGGTGCTGCCGTCTGCCCGCAAACTTAGCGTGCTCGACGAGTCGAAAGTGCTCGGCACGCACGACGAGATCGACGAGACTCCGCGCGACCTGACCGCATACGAGCTGGTGGCCGAACTCGACATCCTTGCCGCAATCGAGAACGCCCCGGCCCAGCCTGAGTAGGTGGGGTGAGGTCGCCTCACTAACCGCGATCGGCCCCCTCTACAACCACTTTTCCGCGAGGTGGTCCGCCGAGACGCGACGGATCGTGCCCGACTTACCACGCAGCACGATGCTCTCGGTGCGGAGAACCGGCCCGAGCTTCTTCACGCCAGCGACGAGCTGCCCGTCTGTGACCCCGGTCGCCACGAAGTAGGTGTTGTCGCTCGTGACCAGGTCGTCGGCCTCAAGAATGCGATCGAGATCATGGCCAGCATCGATCGCCTTCTGGCGCTCCTCGTCACTGTTGGGGTGCAACTTCGCCTGGATGAACCCGCTGAGAGCCTTGAGCGCGCATGCGGTGATGATGCCCTCAGGGGTTCCGCCGATGCCTGCACACATGTCGATGCGGGTTCCGTAGAGCGCCGCGTTGATGCCACCGGCGACATCCCCGTCAAGCAGTAACCGGGTCTTTGCCCCGGCAGCATGGATGTCTGAGATCAGCTGGGCGTGCCGGGGCCGGTCGAGCACGGCCACCGTGATGTCGTCGATCGGCTTTCCCTTCGCTTTGGCGAGCGCGCGGATGTTCTCGGCGATCGGCTGGCGCAGGTCGACGACGCCGCGGCCCTCTTCGCCGGTGACGATCTTGTCCATGTAGAAGACCGCGGACGGGTCGTACATCGAGCCACGGTCGGCGACGGCGATCATCGAGAGCGCATTCTGGCGACCCGCCGCTGTGAGCGAGGTGCCGTCGATCGGGTCGACGGCGATGTCAGCAGCCGGCCCGTTGCCATTGCCGACGTGTTCGCCGTTGAACAGCATCGGCGCCTTGTCTTTCTCGCCCTCACCGATCACGATCACGCCGTCGAAGTTGACCGTTCCAAGAAACTTGCGCATTGCATCCACCGCCGCGCCGTCTGCCGCGTTCTTGTCGCCTCGCCCAATGAACGGCACGGCGCGGATAGCTGCGGCTTCTGTCGCCCGCACCAGTTCCATTCCGAGGTTGCGATCGGGGTGGAGGAAGAGCGACGCGGTGTTCGTGTTCACGCTGTCAAGGCTACCGACGGGCCACCTCGCATTCCGGTCGGCAGGAGCGAAAGTTCGTGCAATCTTTCTCCTCAGCGCTGAAAACGCAGGCAGTACCCCGTTAGCGGAGCGCACGTCCGTTCGCGTCGAGATAGCCGCGCCACGAGCGAGTCGGCTTCCACCCCAGCATCCGCTCTGCCTTCGCGCTCGAAATTCCGGATGCGTCGACGCGATCGAGCTCCCGCAGTTCGATCGCATCGCCGTAGTACGTGTGCAAAATCTCGGCGAAGTCACGGCCGCCGACGTTGTCGGGAGAGGCGATGTAGAACACCTCGTGGCCGGGAAGGTCTGACTCGGTCGCGAGCACGATGGCATCCGCGAGGTCGTAAACATCGATGTAGCTCCACAGGTTCGCACTGAGCACCGAGGCGTCCCGCACCTGCGGCCCGAGGTTCTGCTCGTAGTTAGCCTCGTTCTGCACCCAACTGGGCCGAATCGAGATGCAGCGGATGTCTGAGCGCTCCACCGCGGCGGTCATCAGTTGTTCACCGAAGGTTTTCGACAGGGCATACGGGTCCTGGGGATGCACGGGGTGCAGCTCGTCGACCGGAGCGTACTCGGGCAGAAACGGCCGCTCCGGGAAGAAAAACCCCGGCACCGTTTCGCTCGAGATGTTGACGAATCGCGGTACCCCGAACGACACGGCAGCCTCAATCAGGTTGAAGGTCGCCATGAGGTTGGTGCGGAACACGACGTGTGCCGGATCAGCCGTCGGCTCAGGTATGGCGGCACTGTGCACGACAGCATCCACACCACGCACCACGGCGAATGCCTCACCCGCGTCGGTCAGGTCGGCGCGGATGTATCGTGCGGTGCCGTCTTCGCGGCGCTCGAAGGACGGCCGCGCCAGGTCGGTTGCGATCACATCGTGCCCTGCGTCGAGCAGCGCCTGCGCTGCAGCGCTCCCCACTTTGCCGCGTGCGCCTGTGACAAGAACCTTCATTGTGATGCTCTCCTTGAGGTTGGATGCCGAGCCGAAATCATGCGGGCGACACTCGGGAGCCTAGGCTCGTGCGTCGCGGCGCGTTAGTGGTCGGACGTTCATCATCGGGACTCGCCTGCGCTCGCTAGACTTTTCCCCGACACCGCCGCGAGAAGGAGCCACAATGCCCGTTGCCACCCCAGACCAGTACGCCGAGATGTTCGACAAGGCGAAGAAGGGCGGATTCGCGTATCCCGCGTTCAATGTGTCTTCATCGCAGACGATCAACGCCGTGCTGCAGGGCCTGACCGAGGCCGGCTCTGACGGCATCATCCAGGTGACCACCGGCGGTGCAGACTACTTCGCCGGCCAGACCGTCAAGAATCGCGCATCCGGCGCCCTCGCCTTCGCGGCATTCGCGACCGAGGTTGCCAAAAATTACCCGATCACTGTCGCCCTCCACACCGACCACTGCCCGAAGGATGCACTCGACGGCTTCGTCATCCCACTCATCGAGGCTTCTGAGGCCGAGGTGAGGGCCGGGCGCAACCCGATCTTCCAATCCCACATGTGGGACGGATCAGCTGTGCCACTCGAAGAGAACCTGCAGATCGCGCAGACCCTGCTGCCCAAGATGAAGAACATCAACGCCATTCTCGAGGTCGAGATCGGCGTCGTCGGTGGCGAAGAGGATGGCGTCAGCAACGAGGCGGGCGAGCACCTGTATACGACGCTCGACGATGCAATCGCCACGGTCGAAGCCCTCGGCTGGGGCGAACAGGGTCGCTACATCGCCGCCCTCACCTTCGGTAACGTGCACGGCGTCTACAAACCGGGCGGGGTGCAACTTCGCCCGCAGCTTCTCGGGGAGATTCAGAAGGGTCTCGCCGAGCGGTACAAGACCGGCGACAAGCCGCTCGACCTGGTCTTCCACGGCGGATCGGGTTCGACTGACGAAGAGATCGCCATCGCCGTGGCCAATGGCGTCGTGAAGATGAACATCGACACCGACACGCAGTATGCATTCACCCGGTCTATCGCCGACACGATGTTCAAGAACTACGACGGCGTGCTGAAGGTCGACGGCGAGGTCGGCAACAAGAAGATCTACGACCCGCGCGCCTGGGGCAAGATCGCCGAGACCGCGATGTCGAAGCGGGTCGTGCAGGCCACGCAGCAGCTCGGCTCGGCTGGTCACAGCGCCAGCTGAGCGCGGCTACCCGCCAGACCCGAGTTTGCTGAGGTAGGTGCTGAAGCTCGGATCCGTCGCCAGGAAGGTCACGAGGCACACCGCGGCGATGATCGTGGTGACGATGCCACCGATGAGGGGCACATAGAACGCGACCCTGCCTCGGCGCAGCAGCCGGAAAGCGATGTACGCGACCACGATGAAGATCACCACATCTGAGACGTTGATCACGAGCCCGAGCGCCATGGCGAGGGCGGGGCGGGTCGACGTAAACGTTCCGATGCCCTGGGAGGTATAGAACGTCTGGGCAACAGTGGTCAGGTTTGAATACTGCACGAGCCCGGAGATGACGCTCCACAGCCCGTAGGCGACCAGGAGCGCGGTGAGAAACAGGTCCCAGCGACGAGCGCCGGTCTGGGCGGGCAGCGCTGCCTGCCCCCACGGCGGTGGCGGGGCCACGGGCGGTGCTTCGAGTGTGGGCGGCAGCACTGCTGGCACTCCGATCGCTGCAGCCTGCTGCTCTGGGGTGGCGTATTCGCCGTAGGCGGGCTTCGGCCTGTCTTCAGTCATTGGTTTCACTCATTGGTTTCGGTCGTGTCATCCACTGGCGCTGTCTGCCAGTCGAGCCTTTTGGTTCGGCCGCCGAGCCCGCGTGCGTCTGCTTCGCCATTCGCGTCGGTGCGCAGCTCTTTCGGCAGCGAGAACATCAGGTCTTCCTCTGCGGTAACCACCTGCTTCACGTCGCCGTACCCGGCGTCGGCCAGGTCATCAAGCACTTCCTGCACCAGGACTTCGGGTACCGATGCCCCGGAGGTCACTCCGATCGTAACCATGCCGTCGAGCCATTCCTGCTGAATTTCGCTCGCGTAGTCGACGCGATATGCAGCCTTCGCGCCGTTCTCGAGGGCGACATCCACCAACCTCACCGTGTTCGAGCTGTTGGCGGAGCCGACCACGATCACGAGGTCAGCCTCTGACGCGACCTTCTTGATTGCGACCTGGCGGTTCTGGGTTGCGTAACAGATGTCATCGCTCGGCGGGTTGTGCAGGTTCGGGAAACGTGCTCGCAGCAGCTGCACGGTCTCCATCGTCTCGTCGACCGAGAGCGTGGTCTGGCTCAGCCAGACGAGGTTGTCAGGGTCGCGAACCTCGAGGCTGGCGACATCCGCCGGCCCGCTGATCAGCGTGGTGCGTTCGGGCGCCTGGCCCATGGTGCCCTCGACCTCTTCATGCCCGGCGTGGCCGATGAGCAGGATGTCGAAGTTGTCGCGCGAGAATCGCACGGCCTCCCTGTGCACCTTGGTCACCAGCGGGCAGGTCGCGTCGATGGCTTCGAGGTTGCGCTCGGCGGCGGCGGCAACGACTGTCGGGGCGACGCCGTGCGCCGAGAACACGATGTGCGATCCGACAGGCACCTCAGCGACGTCATCGACAAAAATGGCGCCCTGCTTTTCGAGGGTCGAGACGACGTGGATGTTGTGCACGATCTGTTTGCGCACATAGACAGGTGAGCCGTACCGCTCGAGGGCCTTCTCGACGGCGATGACCGCCCGGTCTACTCCCGCACAGTAGCCGCGGGGTGCAGCAAGCAGAACCCTCTTGGGCGCGCTGACGGGGTTGTCCCTTAGCCTGTTACGGAGAGCGGGAATCCGAGGGACGTCGAAGCGTGCGGCCGCGCCGTTGGTGATCGTGCTCACGCCTCGATTCTAGTTCGTGAGGCGAAGACAGACGCTGGGAGGCAACGATGGCTGGTTCCATAGCTGAGGATGCATTCGAAGGGGTGCGGTTCTCGTTTAGCGAGACCGACGAGGTGACGCAGTCTGCCGAAGGGCTTCTGGTCAACGGCACACTGTTCGCCTTTCTCGAAGACGATGACCTCGTCGTCGAGCTGCCGTTCGGCCGGTCGAACGACCTCGTCGATCGCGGCATTGCCGTGAAGTTCACGCCCGAGGGCCAAACGGGTCGCGACTGGGTTCGTGTGAGCGACCAGCAGTTGTGGCCCGAACTTGCGCGCGAAGCCCACGAGTTCGTGGGCGAGCCTGCTGTCGGGGGCGACTCCTGACGGTGCCAGCTTTCGAAAGCGGCCCTCCGACCGTCGACGAGCCCTGGGCCGTCTCGGTGCTCTCGAACAAGATCAAGGGCTGGATAGACCGGCTCGGCACGGTCTGGGTCGAAGGCGAGATCACGCAGTGGGGTGTCTCGGGCGGCAACGTCTACGGCAAACTCAAAGACCTGGAGGTCGATGCCACCGTCGGGTTCACCATCTGGTCGTCGGTTCGGGCGAAACTGCCGGATGACCTCAAGCAGGGCGACCACGTTGTCGTGCTGTTGAAACCCAGTTATTGGGTCAAGGGCGGAACACTCTCGATGCAGGTGTTCGAGATGCGGCACGTCGGTCTCGGCGACCTGCTCGAACGACTCGAACGACTGCGCCAGAGACTGAGGTCGGAGGGCCTGTTCGACCTCGACCGCAAAAAGCCGCTGCCGTTCCTCCCCGGGCGCATCGGACTCATCACCGGCAAAGACTCAGACGCAGAGAAAGACGTGCTGAGAAACGCCCAGTTGCGGTGGCCCGCGGTGGACTTCCGGGTGGTGCACGCGGCGGTGCAGGGTGATCGCGCGGCCGGCGAGGTGACCGCTGCGCTGCTCCAGCTCGACGAAGACCCCGAGGTCGACGTGATCATCGTGGCCCGGGGAGGGGGCGACTTCCAGAACCTGCTGGTGTTCAGCGACGAGACGCTGGTGCGAACCGCTGCCTCCTGCACGACGCCGATAGTCAGTGCGATCGGCCACGAGGCCGATCGGCCTCTGCTCGACGACGTGGCTGACCTGCGGGCATCCACGCCGACGGATGCCGCGAAGCGAGTCGTACCAGACGTCGCAGACGAGCTCAGCCGGGTGCAGCAGGCGCGCGCCCGGATCGGCAGCAGGGTCACAGCGCTCATCGGCCACGAGATCGATCGCCTGGAGCAGCTGCGCACGAGACCGGTGCTTGCCAACCCAGCCTGGCTGGTGGATTCTCGGGCTGAGGAGCTCGGCCGCTGGGTGCAGCGCAGCGGCGAGCTTGTCGACCTGCTCATCAGTCGCACGCAGACCAGGGTGGTCGAACTGCGATCCCAGTTACGAGCACTCTCTCCGCAGGGCACTCTCGATCGCGGCTACGCCATTGCCCAGCTTCCAGACGGGGCGGTCCTTCGCAGTGTGACGGATGCGGCGACCGACACCCCTCTACTCCTCACCGTGGCAGATGGCACGGTGACAACCACTGTCACAGCGCTCTCTCCGGTGGGCGCTCTGTAGAATTGGGCCCGTGTCGAACACCCCTCCAGCCGATGTCTCAGCGCTCAGTACTGCATCGCTCAGTTATGAGCAGGCTCGCGATGAACTCGTGCGCGTGGTCGGCGAACTCGAGCAGGGCTCGTCGACTCTCGAAGAATCGCTCGCCCTGTGGGAACGCGGCGAAGCGCTTGCCCAGCGCTGCGAGGAATGGCTTCTCGGGGCACGTGCGCGGCTGGACGCAGCTCGTGCTGCGGCTGCCGAATAGTCGTGGCTGAACCGAAGGCTGTCGTGCCGGGTCAGGGCAGGGTCGTCGCGGAGCTCGGCCGCCCTGAGACTCCGGAAGAGACTGCCGCCCGTAAGGCAGAGAGCTCACGCAAACACCGCTCGAACCAGACGCTTATCAATCTCGTGTTCGCGCTGCTCGCGTCTCTCGCGATCGTGCTTTTTCTCGTGCTTGTCGTCGTGCGCCCCAACGCGACGACCCTGACACCGATCAACTACAAGCAGATCGCGTCGCAGTCCCAACCGACGGTCAGCGCCCATCTCGCGGTGCCCGAGCTTCCGAAGGGCTGGAGCGCGAACGCCGCTTCGATCGATACCGGGGCAGACGGCATCCAGGCCTGGTCGATCGGTTTCATCACACCGAGCGGCCAGTACATCGGATTTGTGCAGGGCATAAAAGCCGATCGCACGTGGGTCTCATCCCAGCTCGAACAGGTTCGCTCGACCGGAGCGACCTCCATCGCCGGCGTCGATTGGCTGGTCTACGACCAGCGCACGGCGGGTGACCCTGGCAACTTCGCGTATTCGCTGTCGGGCATTGTGGGTAAAGATACTTATGTGATGCACGGAACCGCGACGACGAAAGAATTTGCAACGCTGGCGACGGCGGTGACCCATGGCTGACGGGCGTGGCCCACAGGATGCCTGGCGGGAGATGGCTCGGGGTAACGAGCGTTTCGTCGCCGGTGAGCCGAGTCATCCCCGGCAAGATGTCGAGCGTCGCGAGGCCCTGGTGTCAAAGCAGGAACCCCAGGCTGCCCTGTTCGGCTGCAGCGACTCCCGGCTGGCGGCCGAGATCATCTTCGATAAGGGCCTCGGCGATCTCTTCGTCGTGCGCAATGCCGGTCAGGTCATTTCGGATTCGGTACTCGGTTCACTCGAATACGCCGTCGCTGTGCTGCACGTTCCGCTCATCGTTGTTCTCGGCCACGACGAGTGCGGAGCCGTGAACGCTGCAATCGACTCCCTCGAGCCGGATGCGCCGCCGCTTCCGCCGCACATCCAGTCGATCATCGAGAAGATCGTGCCAGCCGTCAACCGGGTCAAAAAGGCGGAGCACGGTCACTCGCGGCCCGACTCCTCCGAGGTGGGGCGGGAGCACCTCCGCGACACCGTTGCCGAGCTGTTGGAGAGCTCAGAGCTCATCAGCGACGCCATAGCCGGCGGTACTCTGGCTATCGTCGGTGCGAACTACCGCCTGCTGCAGGGCACCGCGGTTCCCGATGTCATTGTCGGCGTCATCTAGCGCAGACCAGCCAGCACATAAGAGAAAGAACAACACTGCCGTGAACAGTCCAGAAACAGCCGTTTCCGACCAGAACTACCGCATCGAGCACGACACGATGGGCGAGGTTCGCGTTCCCATCCACGCTCTGTACAGCGCGCAGACCCAGCGAGCAGTCGAGAACTTTCCGATCTCGGGCAGCGGGCTCGAGCTGGCCCAGATCGTCGCCCTGGCGCGCATCAAGCGCTCGGCCGCAGTCGTGAACAAGAAGCTGGGCATCCTCGACAGCGCGCTCGCAGACGCCATCGTGCTCGCGGCCGACGAGATAATCGGCGGCCGTCACCACGACCAGTTTCCGGTCGACACCTACCAGACCGGCTCCGGCACCTCGTCGAACATGAATATCAACGAGGTGCTGGCAACCCTCGCCACGAAGTTCGCTGGCACGACGGTGCACCCGAACGACCATGTGAACATGTCGCAGTCGTCCAACGACGTGTTCCCGACCTCTGTTCACGTCGCCGTGACGGGCGCCCTGCTCGACGACCTGGTTCCGGCTCTCGACCACCTCGCCATCGCCCTCGAAAAGAAGGCAGAGCTCTGGAAGGCTGTGGTGAAATCGGGCCGAACCCACCTCATGGACGCAACACCCGTCACCCTCGGCCAAGAATTCGCCGGATACGCGCGCCAGATACGACTCGGCATCCAGCGAGTGCAGTCCACGATCCCCCGCGTCGCGGAGGTGCCGCTCGGCGGAACAGCGACCGGTACAGGGATCAACACCCCCGCCGGATTCTCAGAAGACGTCATCGAGTTGCTCGCCCGGGAGACAGGCCTTCCGCTCACCGAGGCCCTCGACCACTTCGAGGCCCAGGGTGCGCGAGACGCACTGGTCGAGGCATCCGGCGCCCTCCGGGTCATCGCGGTCAGCCTCACCAAGATCTGCAACGACCTGCGCTGGATGGGTTCCGGTCCGAACACCGGCCTCGGCGAGATCAGCATCCCCGACCTTCAGCCCGGCTCGTCGATCATGCCCGGAAAGGTCAACCCGGTCATCCCTGAGGCAGTGTTGATGGTGGCCGCCCGCGTGGTCGGTAACGATGCAACAATCGCCTGGGCAGGCGCCTCAGGATCTTTCGAGCTGAACGTCGCGATCCCGGTGATGGGCACTGCGCTGCTCGAGTCGATCAGGCTGCTCACCAACTCCACGATCGCCCTCGCTGACAAGGCCGTCGACGGCATCGAGGCGAATATCGAGCACGCGCTGGCCCTCGCAGAATCGTCGCCGTCGATCGTGACACCGCTCAATCGCACCATCGGGTACGAAGCCGCCGCGAAGGTCGCAAAGAACGCGGTGGCGAAGAGCATCACAGTGCGCGAGTCCGTTATCGACCTGGGCTTTGTCGAGCGTGGCGAGCTCACACTCGAGCAGCTGGACACCGCCCTCGACGTGCTCTCGATGACAAAGCCACCGCAGCGCAAGTAGTTGTCATTCGGGCGCGGCGGCGGCGCGCGGCAGGCGCTGCCGCGGCTACTTTAGCAGAGCGGGTGCGAGCCGGATCGCACTGCCGTCGAGGTTGTGCACGACCCGATTTCCGACAGATTCCTGCAGGCGAATCGGTATCAGAACGGAGATCGACTCCGCATCGGAGGCCACCGGCTTGCAGTCGGAGAGCGTTGCCGGGGGCTGGCCTGCCGCGGCATCCGGTCGGCCGTAATACACGCTGAGCACCACCGTGGACGAGTCTTCGGTTGCGTAGACCGAGCGCGGAATGCAGTTCTTGTCGCCGCGCACCTGCACCACGATCGCGGCGGTGTCGAGGGCCGAGAGACCGGGGCCCGGCGCCGCGCCGACGAGCCCGCCGTTGGCCAGGGCGATTTTCGGTACCCAGGCGTGCAGGCTGAAGAGATAGTTCGGCGACCGACGCGAGCTGTCGACCACCTGGTAGCGCAGTACCGGCTGGTTCACCAGGCCGGCGGGCACGGCTGAAGCGCTGTCAATAACTCGGTTGACGAGCAGCGGATCTGGTGCTCCCCACATCTGCTGCAGTTCGCTGGGCGGCGCGGCCGGTTTGGGCAGCGCGTTCTCATACTGGCGCCAGAGCGTGCAGCCGCCGAACGCAAGCGACACGGTAGCAATGATCGCTACAACCCGGTGCACTCCGACCGAGACCGGGCCTGGTTCACCCGCGTACGCGTTGCGCCTCGTCCAGCCGGCAAGCACTCGCCACTGCCCACGCGGTGCGATAGCACCCCACACCGTGAGCACGGCGAGCGCGGCGAGAATCGCGATCAGCGGCATGGACACCCCTAGAGCTTAAGGCGTGTCGCATGCCGCTGACCGACACTCAGGCCAGTTCGTTCGACTCCAGCATTTCGGTGACGAGCGCCGCAATCGCGGAACGCTCCGACCTCGTCAGTGTGATGTGGCCGAACAGGGCGTGACCCTTGAGCGTCTCGATGACCGAAGCAACACCGTCGTGTCGGCCCACCCTCAGGTTGTCGCGCTGGGCGACATCGTGGGTGAGAATGACGCGGGAGTTCTGGCCGATCCTGCTGAGTACCGTAAGCAGAACGTTGCGCTCCAGGGACTGCGCTTCGTCGACGATAACGAAGGCATCATGCAGCGAACGACCGCGGATGTGGGTGAGCGGCAGCACTTCGAGCATGCCGCGCTCGACCACTTCGTCTAGTACGTTCTGCGAGACGACCGAGCCGAGAGTGTCGAACACCGCCTGGGCCCAGGGATTCATCTTCTCGCTGGCATCGCCCGGCAGAAAACCGAGTTCCTGGCCACCGACCGCATAGAGCGGACGAAAGACCATGATCTTTTTGTGCTGCTGTTTCTCGAGCACTGCCTCAAGACCTGCGCAGAGCGCGAGGGCCGACTTGCCGGTTCCGGCCCGGCCGCCGAGCGACACGATGCCGATCTCCGGGTCGAGCAGCATGTCGATTGCGAGACGCTGCTCGGCCGAGCGGCCGTGCAGGCCGAAGATGTCGCGGTCACCGCGTACGAGCCGCAGCTTGCCGCGCTCGGTGACCCTGCCGAGGGCCGAGCCGCGGTCGGAGTGAATGACGAGGCCCGTGTTGACCGGCATGTCACCGACCAGCCGCGATGACAGCGATTCGTCGTCATACAGCTTGGCCATCTGCTCAGAGCCGAGAGTGATCTCTTCCGTGCCCGTCCAGCCTGAATCAACGGCGAGTTCTGCACGGTATTCCTGGGCCGCAAGCCCAATGGATGCCGCCTTCACCCGCAGCGGAAGGTCTTTGGAGACGACCACGACATCCAGTCCATCGTTCGACAGGTTGAGGGCTACGGCGAGAATGCGGGAGTCATTGTCGTTGAGCTGCAGGCCGGAGGGCAGCACAGACATGTTCGAGTGGTTGAGCTCGACTCGTAGCGAACCGCCGTCGCCGACAGCGATCGGGAAGTCGAGGCGTTCGTGCTGGATACGGAGTTCGTCGAGGTTGCGGAGTGCCTGCCGGGCGAAATAGCCGATCTCAGGATCGTGGCGTTTCGACTCAAGTTCCGATATCACCACCACCGGGAGGACGACGGCGTGTTCTGAGAAACGGAATATCGCCCTGGGGTCGGACAGCAGCACAGACGTGTCGAGCACGTATGTGCGTTCGGCCGTTATGGCCGTTCCGTCCGACTGGCGAGCCTGGCTGGTTTTGTTGTTCATATCGGCCACGAGAACTCCATCCCCGAGTGTCAAACACTCGGATCCAGTCGCGTGACGGCCAGGGCTTCAATTTCGAAACGAACGTGCATGGCCGTCTCGACCAGGTGCCATACCTGATGATCTGAAACTACGTGCGGTATGTGTCACGGATGGGTCCGACACGCTGTGTCAGGTTACGTGGCGGTTAAATCGCGGGGTAGCGCAGCTACACGGTCACCGCTGTAGCGAAGCTCATGAATGAAGCGCGCAGCATCTCGAACGTCTCCTCGTCGGTCGAGACGTGCGGACTCAGCCGCACGTGCCCTTGCCTCGTGGTGGCGCTCACGCCGTGGTTGAACAGCGATGCGGTAAGGATGGTCAGCTGGTCTGGCGCAGGTTCGAGCACGACGATGCCGGCACGCTCGTGCTCAGCCCTCGACGATGAGACCGCGACGGCGAATTCGTCGGCCAGTTCGATCACCCGCGAGACCTTATCTGTCAGCCGCTCACTGATAGCAGGGACTCCGACACTCTCGATGTCTTCGAGCGCCATCGCGAATCGGGCCTGCGCGATGGGATCGGGAGTGCTGACGCTGAATGCTGCTGCGCCAGCAGTCGGAGGGAACACCGCGTCGAGCGGGGTGCCCTCCTCGTCGGTCGAGTTGAAGCCTGAGAAAACCGGAGTTAGACGATCGACGGCGCGGTCGCTCAGTGCGAGAAAACCGGTTCCCCAGCCCGCTCGCACCCACTTCTGGCCGCCCGAGACCAATACGTCGACCACGGTGAATGGCGCATCGACGGTGCCGAATCCCTGAATCGCATCGACGATGAGCAGGCGGTCACCGATGACCTGCCGAATGCCGTCAAGGTCGGTCAGATAGCCAGTACGGAAATCAACGAGGCTCACGGCAACTGCGACAATCGATTTATCGAGCTGCCTCTTGATGCTGCCGGGCGTGACCGGCCCTCCATCGGTCGCGAGCCAGACCGGTTTGAGAACGCTGAGTGCATCGCCGGCCCTGGTCGCTGCAAAGGTGATCGACGGAAACTCGGCCGGCGACATCAGAACGCCACCGGTGATCCCGAACATCGCGTGCATCAGGCCCATCGACGTGTTCGGTTGGAAGACCACCTGGTCGGGCCTGAAACCGGTGAGGTCTGCTACCGCATTTCGCACCCTGAGATCTTGCAGGTCGAGGCTGGTGAGGCTTCCGAAACGGGAGCGGCGCAGAAGTTCGACCTGCGCCTGTTCCTCTTCGAGCACCGACAGGCCGAGCGGGCCGAGCCGTGCGAAATCGAGGTAGCCGGGTTCTTCATCAAATCCGGCGACGAACTCGTCGATGGTGATCATGTGCTCCTCAGCCGACTAGTGAGAGCTGGCTGTGAAGCCGGGCCAGCGCTAACTACCGTAGCGGCGATGCCGGGTCGCGTAGTCACGCAGTGCACGCAGAAAGTCGACCTCGCGAAGGTCAGGGCCAAGCGCTTCGACGAAGTAGAACTCGCTGTGCGCGCTCTGCCAGAGCATGAAATCGCTGAGCCGCTGTTCGCCCGAGGTGCGGATGACGAGGTCGGGGTCTGGCTGCCCGCCGGTATAGAGGTGATCGCCGATGAGTTCGGGAGTGAGGATGTCGGCGAGGTCATCAAGAGTGCCGCCATCCTGTCCGTGTTTGGTGACGATGCTGCGCATCGCATCCGTTATCTCGCGGCGCCCGCCGTACCCGACCGCAAGGTTGATGTGCAGGCCCGTGTTCTCTTGTGTACGCTCCTCGGCGTTTCGAAGTGAATCGACGAGAGCGACCGGCAGCCCTTCATCGGAGCCGACGTGTTGCACCCGCCAGTTTCGATAGCGGGAAAGGTCGTCGGCCAGGTCGGCGATGATGAGAAAGAGTTCGTCGAGCTCTTCAGGGGTTCGACCGGCGAGGTTGTCAGTCGACACGAGGTAGAGCGTCGCCACCGAGATGCCGAGCTCGTCACACCAGACCAAAAACTCCCGGAACTTCTCGGCCCCGGCGCGATGACCGGGAGCAGCGGTCTCTAGCAGTCGCTGCTTCGCCCAACGGCGGTTGCCATCCAGGATCATCGCAACGTGCCGCGGAAGCTCCTGGTCGGCGAGAAACTTGCGGAGTCGGCGCTGGTACACCCCGTAGAGGAGTCCTCGACCGAGGGGTCCTTCCCTGTTTGCCACGTGAATACGTTAGTCCTCCCAGCCTGTGGCATCGCCCGGCCTTAGGCTGGCCGCATGACTGAGGATGTCGAGGAGCCCCTCCTGCCGCACCTGCCGCTACTCGACGACGAGCTCACCACGGAGGTCAACGAGTCCGACGCCACGCCGGCTGATATGAAGCCGACCTGGCGCGGCTGGATCCATGCCGCCACGTTCCCGCTAGCGATCGTGCTCGGGATCATCCTCATCGTTGCTGCGCACGGTGCGACAGCGAAACTCGTCTCTGCGGTGTTCGTGATCTGCTCGATGCTTCTGTTCGGCATCTCAGCCCTGTATCACCGCATCAACTGGAAGCCGTCGACCAAGAAGGTCTTCAAACGACTCGACCACGCCAACATCTTTCTGCTCATCGCCGGCTCATATACCCCGATAACGGTGCTCGCCCTGCCGCCGAACAAGGCCCTCATTCTCATCTGCCTGGTCTGGGGCGGCGCGTTGCTGGGCATCCTGTTCAGGATCTTCTGGATCGGCGCACCGCGCTGGCTCTATGTTCCGCTCTACCTGCTGCTGGCGTATGCAGCCCTCGCGTTCATCGTCGACTTTTATAACGCGAACGCCGTGATGATGACGCTCATCCTGGTCGGTGGACTGTTCTACACGCTGGGCGCGGTCGCCTACGGCTTCAAGCGACCGAACCCGATCCCCGGTGTCTTCGGATTCCACGAGGTATTCCACTCGTTGACGCTGCTGGCCTTCCTCTGCCATTGGGTCGGCATCTTCGTCATCGCGACCCACCCCGTCTACGGGGTCTGAGAAGGCGGAAGGCTAACCCCTCCGGTCGGACTCTTCTTGCTCAGCCTCAAGCTTTTCGCGGATCTCGCCGCGATATTTTGCCCTGCGGATGCGTCGGGTCATGTCGACGATGAGCAGGATCACGACGACGCCGACCCCGAAGGTGAAAGCGAAGCCTTCCCAGCCCGGGGTGACCGTGTTCTCATCGAACGGCTTCGGGGAGGGAGTGGTCGCGAGGGAGAGGACATAGCTGAGCATCAGTTGTCTGCGATTCCGGCGAACAGGTCGCTCTCGGGTAGATCGGTGTCGACGAGGGAACTCGCCAGCTGAAAGTCTTCGAACGGCCATGCCTCGCGTTGCAGGTCGTTCGGCCAGAAGAAGAAGCCACTGTCGGGGGGCACCTGGGACGCATGGGCACGGAGGGCTGCGTCTCTGACCTCGAAGTAGTCGCCCACGCGCAGGTGAGTGGTCGCGACATCCGGCCGATCCTTCATCCGCTCCCGCATCTCCGTCATCCTGGTGAGGTTCTCTGAGCCGGGGTCGTGTGCGACGACATACTCGTACATCGCCTCCATCCGCGGGCCATTGAAGGTGCGGTCGTAGTAGACCTTGCTCACCTGCCAGGGCGCTCCCGCATCCGGGTACCTGCTCGGGTCTGCCGCTGCCTCGATGGCGAAGAGAGAGATCTCATGGGTTCTGATGTGGTCAGGATGCGGGTATCCGCCGGTCTCGTCGTAGGTGGTGATCACCTGCGGACGAAAGTCGCGGATGATCTTCACCAGGGGCTCTGCAGAGATCTCGAGCGGTATCAGCGCAAAGCTGCCCGACATGACCTTCTCCTCGCCCTCGGGCAAGCCGGAATCTTGGTAACCGAGCCAGAGATGGTCGAAACCGACAGCAGCCTGAGCGTTCGCCATCTCGATGCGCCTGAGGCCGGCCATGTCGCGGTTAGCCATCGGCTTGGCAACCAGGGCGTCATTCTGGACGTCGCCGCGCTCGCCACCGGTGCAGCTCACCACCAGCACCTTGGCGCCCTCGGCTACGTAGTGCGCGTACGTAGCCGCCCCTTTGCTCGACTCGTCGTCTGGGTGGGCGTGTACGGCCAAAAGGCGATGGGTCACCGAACTCCTAGTTAGATTCTGTAGCCTTGGATTTCCAGCCTAATCGCCCCGAGGACTCCTATGACCGCCACTGCCTCCGCTTCACTCGATGCGCGCTACGGGCGCACACCATCGAAGAGGCGACGGGACCGCTGGATCTACATCGGCGGGGGCATCGCGGTCGCGGTGGTCGTCTCTGCCTGGGTCGTCTGGGCCGGTCTCGACCAGGCAGGTGCCAGCCTCGAGACCGAGGACGTCGGATCAACGATTATCAACGCTCGCACGGTGCAGGTGAACTACCAGCTCTCGATGCCTGTCGGCCAGACTGCCAAGTGCGCCCTCCAGGTCGAGAACGCAGCGCACAGTATTGTCGGGTGGAAGATCGAGAACATCCCGGCATCGACGCGCTACACCAACAGCTTCAACACCATCGTTAAGTCGGCAGAAAAGCCCACAACCGGGTTGATCTACCAGTGTTGGCTGACCTAAGCTCAACGTTTTGAGGAGATCATCCATGTCTAATGACACAGCAGAGACCTGGCTGACCCAGGAGGCGTTCGATCGCCGAAGCGCAGAGCTCGAGCAGCTGTCCAATGAGGGACGCACCGAGATCGCAAAGAAGATCGAGGCTGCCCGGGAAGAGGGCGATCTGAAAGAAAACGGCGGCTATCATGCCGCGAAGGAGGAGCAGGGCAAGATGGAGGCACGCATCCGCGTGCTCACCGAGCTGCTGCGCCACGCCAAGGTCGGCGATGCCCCGGCAAGCACAGGGGTCGTCGAATCCGGCACCGTCGTCACCGCCCGCATCCTCGGCGACGAGAGCGTCTTCCTGCTCGGCAGCCGAGAGATAGTCGGCGAAGACAGCGACCTCGACGTCTACAGCGAAGGCAGCCCGCTCGGCGCGGCGATCCTCGGCCGCAAGGTCGGCGAGACCGTCAGCTACACCGCACCGAACGGTCGCGAGATCGAGGTCATCATCGACAAGGTCGAGACGTATAACGCGTAACTGCGTGCTCGGCGGCCGGCGCAAGTCGTACCCGATGAGAATCTGGTGCGCAGTTGTGGTGACTGAACAGCGGGTGCTGCGACGCGGCTAGAAGTCCACACGCGGCTCGTAGCCGGCGTCGATGAGGTGGCTCAGCACCCGCTGCACGTGCTCGGGGCCACGAGTCTCGAGGCTCAGGTCGATCTCGACCTCGCTGATGAGGGCGTTGCGGCCATGACGGGTGTGCAGCACCTCGACCACGTTGGCGTTCGCCTCAGAGATGAGCTCGGCGATGCGGGCGAGCTGGCCAGGGCGATCCGGCAGCTTGAGCCGGATCTTGAGGTACCGGTCGGAGGCGGCCAGGCCGCGCGAGATCACGCGTTCCATGACCAGTGGGTCGATGTTGCCACCGCTGAGAATCGCGACCGTGGTGCCTGAATTCTGCACCTGGCCGGTGAGGATGGCCGCAACCGAGACAGCCCCGGCCGGCTCCACTACGAGCTTCGCCCGCTCGAGCAGCATGAGCATCGCACGAGCAATGTCGTCGTCAGAGACGGTGACGACCTCGTCGACAGTCGCCTTCACGATCTCGAAATTCAGCATTCCTGGCTTAGACACTGCGATACCGTCTGCGATGGTCGGCGCGATGCGAATCTCGGTCGACACTCCCGCGTTCAATGACGGAGGGTACGCGGCAGCATTTGCGGCCTGCACACCGATGATGCGCACCGTGCGCCCCTCGGCAGCGAATCGCTGCTTGAGCACGCTCGCCACGCCTGAGATGAGTCCGCCGCCGCCGATCGGGATGATGACGGTCTCGAGATTCGGAATCTGATCGAGCATCTCGAGCCCGAGTGTGCCCTGGCCGGCGATCACATCCGGGTGGTCATATGGCGGGATGAACACGGCCCCCGTGCTGTCTGCAAATTCGGCAGCGGCCCGGAGTGCACGGTCGACAGCGTCTCCGCGCAGCACCACCTCCGCGCCGTAGTTGCGGGTGGCCTGCAGCTTGGGCAGCGCTACACCGACCGGCATGAAGATCGTCGCAGCGATGCCGAGTTCCCGGGCCGCGAGAGCGACGCCCTGCGCGTGGTTTCCGGCCGAAGCTGCCACGACCCCACGAGCTTTTTCGTCGTCGGTGAGCTGTGACAGCCGATTGTAAGCGCCACGGATTTTGTACGAGCCGGTGCGTTGCAGGTTTTCGCACTTGAGGTGAACGGGTGAGCCGAGAACCTCGGCCAGAAAGCGCGAGCTCTCCATCGGCGTAACCGCCGCGACCTTCGCAACGCGCACGCGGGCGGCATCGAAGTCGGCGAGGGACGGCCCGGGGATTGAGGTCACCGAGTCAGTCTACGGGCGCACTTATGCCGAATTCGGCATGCTTCAGGCTGCGCTCACCGCCACCGGATGCCCGGCGAATTCGAGGTGCACGATCTCCCCTGTTACAGGCCGCGAGCGCACGTCATGCTGCACGAACAAGAGGGTGCCGTCGTCGAGCCTGACCTGGGTGCGACGGAGCGATCCGAGAAAGCTCGATGCCACAACCGTCGCGCCGAGCCCGGTATTCGCAAATGCGATATCCTCGGGCCGGATGTATGCCGTGACCGCGCCATCCTCTGGCCCGGTACCGAGCAGTGGCAGCTCCGTGCCGAAGACGGTGACCGACTCACCGGCGAGCACGCCGGCCACGGCATTGCTCAGCCCCACGAAGGTCGCGACAAACGAGGTTGCCGGCTTCGTGTACAGGTCTTCAGGGGTGCCGACCTGCTCGATGTTGCCCTCGCGCATGACCGCGACCCGGTCGGCGACGGCGAGCGCCTCCTCCTGGTCGTGGGTGACGAACAGTGTGGTGATACCGAGGTCGGTCTGGATGCGGCGGATCTCATCGCGCAACTGCACCCGCACTTTCGCGTCGAGGGCTGACAGCGGCTCATCGAGCAGCAGAACCCGCGGGCGGGTGACGAGCGCTCTAGCGAGGGCCACGCGCTGCTGCTGCCCTCCACTGAGCTGGTGGGCGTATCGGGCGCCGAGGTGGCTGAGCCCGACCATCTCGAGAGCTTCAGCGGAGCGGGTGCGTCGGCTGGCGACATCCACTTTTCTCATCTGAAGCCCGAATTCGACGTTCTGCAGCACCGTCATGTGGGGGAACAGCGAGTATGCCTGGAAGACCATACCAATGTCGCGCTTGTTCACCGGAACGTGGGCGACATCCTGGCCGTCGATGAGAATGCGACCGTCTGAGATGGTCTCGAGACCGGAGAGCGCGCGAAGCACCGTCGTCTTGCCGCAGCCCGACGGCCCGAGAAGTGCGATGAACTCGCCGGGGGCCATCGAGAGGTTGACCCCGGTGAGTGCCCGGTGGCCAGCGTAGTCCTTGACCACGTTGCGCAGGTCGACCGTTGCGCCTTCTCGCTGGGGGGTGGCAGTTGTCACGGTTGTTGCTTTCGTCGTTGTGTTGGTCATGATTTATTCCTGTTCCGAGCGAAACGGCCGATGAGTACGAGAAGGATGAAGGCGAAGACCAGTGCGAATACCGCGAAGATCACCGCGACGTAGGGGTCGGTCTGCTGCAACAGCAGCAACGCCGTCTGGAACGTGTTCTGGCTGAGGAACGAGGCGATGGTGAACTCGCCGAGCACAACGGCGATGGTGATGAAGCAGGCGGAGAGGATGCCGCGGCGCAGGTTCGGCAGGATGATGCGCCACAGCACGTGCCCCCAGTCTGCGCCGAGAGACCGCCCCGCCTCGCTCAGCACGCCCACCTCGACGCCGGCCAGGTTGGCAGCGATCGGCCGGAACGCGTACGGCAGCACGATGATGCCGATGGCGAAGGCGAGCGTCCACGGAGAGCTGCCGAAGATGCGTGAGACCACCTGGTACACGGGCACGAATCCGACGATCAGCACGATGGAGGGAATGGTGATCGGGATGATGCAGATGAACTCGAGTGCGGTGCGCAGTCTCGGGTATCGCAGCTCTACCAGCAGCATGGTCGGCAGAAGCAGCACAAGCACAATGAGCACGGTGATTGCACAGATCTCGAGCGAGTTGATGATGCCCTGGAAAAGGCCGTCGTAAGTGAGCTCGTTCGCCGGGGTGAAGACAGCGATGTAGTGATCGAAGGTGAGCGCGGTCTTCGATCCGACGACGCGCACCGAGAAGAGAAGCATTGCCAGGATCGGGATGACGAAGACGATTCCGGTGACGATCAGGATGGTGCGGCCGGTAGCCTTCGACGGAACGGCTCCGATGCGCGGGGCACGACTGGGCAGCCTCGGCGGGAGCGCAAGCTCGGGTTGGGCATCGATCGGCGCGGCCGCAGCGACGGTGCTCATCGCTGCCACCGCGATGCCCGGCGCTGGAGCGCGGAGTATGCCGTCATGAGAATGATCATGATGATCACCATTCCTAATGCGAGCACGCCCGCGACATTCGCAGTGCCGACGATGGTCTCGCTCGACGACTGCTGCTTGATGGCGAGCGGAACGATGCCGCCCTGGTCGATGAGTGCAGCAGCCGTCGCGTACGACGAGAAGGCGTTCGCGAACAGCAGGATGACACTGCCGAAGAATGCCGGCGCGAGGATCGGGAACGCGATGCGCGTCCAGTAGACGAAGCGGGTACCCCCGAGCGTGGCATTAGCCTCACCCCAGGTGGCTTTCAGACCCTCCATGGCCGGCATGAACGTGAGCACCATGAGCGGAATCTGAAAGTAGAGGTAGGGGATGACGAGGCCGGGCACCGAGTAGAGCTGGCCGTTGCTGAACGGATTGTTCGAGAACCCGAGCGCGACAAGTGCCTGGGTGAGTGCACCCTGGATGCCGATCGTCGCGATGAACGCGAACGCGAGCATGAGTCCGCCGAACTGGGCGAGCACACTCGAGGCCGAGTCGACGATCGAGCGGAGGGTGCCTTCTGGTCTCGTGCCCAGGAGCGCGAAGCAGATGATCGCCCCAAGAATCGCACCGATGACAGCGGTGAGTGCCGAGACCCAGAACGAATTGACGAAGTCGAGCATGATGTGTTGGTCGGCGAGGGCACCCAGGTTGGCGAAGGTAAACGCCCCGGCCTTGTCGAAGAGTCCACTGCCGACGGCGACGATTGCGGGAATGGCGAGAAACAGCAGGACGTAGACGGCGAACGGTGTGAGGCCGAGCCACGCCACGCTGCGACGCCGGAGTCGTGGGACTCTGGCGTCGCGCGTGGTGGTGGCCGGCGCCAGTACTTCAGCGACAGTCATCGTTTCGGTGTGTGCAGGTGAGTCGGCGCTAGCCGATCGCCGCAGCCCAGGTGGACTTCAGCAGCGTTCCTGCTGCCGTGGCCTGGTCGGCGGTGAGCTGGACGAAGTTCTTCGGGGGGGCGCCGACGGTCTTCAGAACAGCGGCGTCGACGGACTTGTTCTTCTCCATAGCCGCGAGCGTTGCCGGGTATGCACCCGAGGCGAGGAACAGGTTCTGCACCTCAGGGGTGTAGAGGTACTCTTCCCACAGGCGAGCAGCGGCCGGGTCGGGGGCATCCTTGTTGATCGCCTGGTTGTAGTAGCTGCCAAGTGCTGTTCCCGAAAGGACGACGGTTTTCCAGTTCGGGTTGCCGGTGGCGCCGCCTGCCGAACCCCAGGCCAGGTTGTTGTAGCTCCACTGCAGCACAACCGGGGTCTCACCCGAGTTGACCGTGGCCTGCGTCGGCAGAATGGAGAGGAAGTTTCCGGCTGCCTTCAGCTTGCCGAAGAAGTCGATTCCCGGCTGGATGTTGTCTGCTGCGCCCTTCTCCTGCAGTGCGGCCAGGTAGACGGCGCTCGCAGCCTCGTTGGCCGCTGTCGGGTCGCCCTTGATGGCGACCTTCTTGTTGTATGCGGAGCCGAGCAGATCGTCCATCGACTTCGGTGCCTTCTTGATGACGCTCGAGTCGTAGCCGATGCTCATCAGGCCGCTGTAGTCGTAGTACCACGCACCCTTCGAGTCTTTGTAGTCGGCCGGGATGTCTGCCCAGTTCGCCACCTTGTACGGGGCCACCATGTCGAGGTTCGCCTGCAGAACGGCTGTACCGAGGTCGAATACGTCTGGCGCGGTGCTCTGGCCCTGCTGTGCCTTCGCCGCCGAGATCTCGTCAGCGCTCGAACCGTTGGGGTTGGCGGAGTTGATCTTGATGCCCGGGTACTTCTTCTGGAACCCGGCGATGATCTTGCCGTAGTTCGCCCAGCTCGGGGGCAGCGTGATGACGTTCAGCTGGCCCTCTTTGTTGGCTGCTGCGACGAGCGCGTCCATACCGCCGAAGTCAGCTGCGCTAGTTGCGGTCTTGGCGTCGACTGTGGTGCTTGACGACGGGGTACTCGTTCCCGCGCACGCGGTGAGCGAGATCGCGACGACGGCGACGAAAGCCGCGCCCGCGAGGTAACGCTTGGTGTTCACTGTGTCCTCCTGGTGATCGACGTGCCGTTCTGCCAGACGCAGAACTAGGGGTAGCCGAGCCGATCAGGATGATGCTTGTCGGACCGGGTAGCCCGGTGGCAGTGCAAAGGTAAACAGCGGGCGAACGACCGGCATCCATTCGTTCACATCGTCTGTCTGCACTCAGCTGAAGGTGCGCCCCGCCAGCCCGAACGAGATGGTCATACCGACGCCGGATGTGACACTGACCGCCGTGACACCCGGCGCGAGGTCGGCGATGAGGTATGGATGCTGCGCGCTCGACGCATAGACGCCCTGCCACCGTTCGACGACCCGCAGGTGCGCCTCACCGAGCACCTCGCCGACGCGCTGGAGCAGCACCTCGGTCGTAGCCTCGGCCAGAAACGGATCCATCGTGTCGCCGTAGCGGTGACTATCGCCCGCGATGATGGTGCCGTCAGGCCGCTGGGTGAACATGACGTTCGCCCCGACGGCGACCAGACCCGGATCTTCTGAGGCGACGCGCTCGCGGAGTGCGGCAGCGGCAGCCGTCCCGGTAAAAGCCGGGTAGCGCAGCATCGAGGTTCCGGTGAGCACCGCGCGGGCGATGCGCCGGCCGCCCGGAGCCTCGACTCTGGCCATCTGCAGGCCGCAGCGCTCGATCGCGTGGTCGGCAGCCAGCTGCGGCTCGAGGTAGTCGAGGTCGTGGCCGACGCAGACGACCGTGCGACCGGCGCGGATGCTGCCACGGGAGGTGACGGCGTCGCCGTTATGCCCGAGGTATGCGGTGCGCCAGTGGAACGTGACCCCCTGCGATTGCAGCCACGCTGCGAGCGAGGCGACCGCTTCGCGCGGATCGACTCGCAGGTCGTCGCGCAGAATGGCGCCGCCGAGGATGGCGGCGTCACCTACTCTTTCGCCGAACGACAGCTCGTCACGCACCGCGGCAGCGTCGATGAGGCGCACCTGCCCGGCCTCTCGGCTGGCTGAGAGCTCGTCGAGCACCGCCAGTTCTTCGGGATTTCTGGCAACCGTGAGCGCACCCGACTCGACCGAGAAGAATCCCGCCTGCCCCGAGTAGTGCAGCCAGCGCTCGCGGGCGACCTGGGCGAGGTCGAGCAGTTCGCCGGACTGTGCCGTCACGCAGCAGTGCCCGAAGTTGCGCACGGATGCCCCCACTGCGCGACTGTCGCGATCGATCACGGTCACCGTGTGTCCGCGGCGCAGGGCTTCGGCGGCATGGGCGAGACCGACGATCCCGGCACCGACGATGAGCACATCAGATTCGGCCAGCATGCCCCCGAGCGTTGTGCTGTTTCGCGCCATCGTCAAGCCCTCGGCGACGATCTTCGCCCCGCATTCACCAGTTGTTTACGATGGTGTGGTCTGGTGAGCCGGTGATTGAACTCGTCGCATTCGACATGGCCGGCACCACCGTCGACGACCACGGACTGGTCTACGTCGCGCTCGCAGGCTGCGTGCGGGAGACCGGTGCGACGGTCGACGATGTCGACCTGCAGGCCTGGATGGGCACCGACAAGCTGACTGCCATCGCGGCGCTGATGACGCTCGGTGGCGCAGACCCCGACGGAGCGCCTGAGGCGTTCCAGCGGTTTCTCGTGATGCTCGCCGACTCCTACCTCAGCACTCCCCCCGTGCCTCTGCCGGGAGTCGAGTCTGCGCTGCTCTCCCTGCGCGAACTCGGCATCAAGGTCTCGCTCACCACCGGATTCTCCGACGACATCGCCTATCCGATGCTCGACTCCATCGGCTGGACGATCGGCGACCAGCTCGACGCGGTCGTCACAACCTCAGACGTGAGTGCCGGGCGGCCGGCGCCGTATCTCATCCATCACGCTATGGAGAAGACCGGGGTGCAGGATGTCGCGGCCGTCCTCGCCGCAGGCGACACGATCGTCGACCTGGTCGCAGCTCGAAACGCGGGTGTGGTCGGGGTCGGTGTGCTCACCGGGGCTCTCACGCGTGACGAGCTGGCGCGGCATCCGCACCACCACATCCTGCCCAGCGTCGTCAACGTGCTCGATCTGCCTGAGGTCACTGGCCGCCAGTAGTGTCGGTGGCGATGGTAACCACGTTCACTTCCCTACAGGCTTTTTCTGCAGCACAGGCTTTTTCTGCAGCACAGGCTCGGCGCATCGCGCTTGCCGCCCAGGGCTTCGGTCGCGCCCCGTCCGTTGAGCCTGGAACGCGACAGCTCAACCTCGTTATCGAGCAGCTCACCCTGCTGCAGCTGGACTCCGTCAACGTATTCGAGCGCAGCCATTACCTGCCGCTGTTCGCTCGCCTCGGGGCGTATGACCGGGCGAAGCTCGACGCACTGACGTTCACCGCACGATCGAAATACATCGAGTACTGGGCGCACCAGGCAGCGATCATCCCGGTCGAAGACTGGCCGCTGTTCGGCTGGCGCATGAAGGGGTATCGCGATCGGCACCATGCCCCGGGAAGTTGGTCGAGCGAGAATCGCGCCACCCTCGACTGGCTGAAGTCGGAGCTCGCCGCCAAGGGCCCACTCCCCGCAGGCAAGATCGAGCACGAATCGAACGTGCGCAAGGGCCCATGGTGGGGCTGGTCAGACGTGAAGCAGGGGCTTGAAAGTCTCTTCTTCGACGGCGAGGTCGCGACAGCAGGCCGAAATCGGTTCGAGCGCATCTACGGTCTCGCTGAGAATGTCGTGCCGACTAGCCTGCTCGAGGTCGAGATGCCGAAAGACGATGCGATCCGCGAGCTCGTGCGCCGCTCGGCACGCGCGCTCGGCATCGGCACGACCAGTGACATCAGCGACTATTACCGGTTGCGCAACGACGAGACGAAGAAGGCGCTGGCCGACCTGGTCGATTCGGGCGACGTCGTGCCCGTCAGCGTCGCCGGTTGGAATCGGCCGGCATACCTTCACCGTGACGCCCGCATCCCCCGCCGCATCGAGGCGACCGCGCTCCTGTCGCCCTTCGACCCCGTGGTCTGGGAGCGCGATCGGGCTCTTCGCATGTTCGGATTCCACTACCGCATCGAGATCTACACTCCAGAGCCGAAGCGCATCTTCGGCTACTACACGCTGCCATTGCTCATCGACGAGGGTATCGTCGGGCGCATCGACCTCAAGAGCGACCGGCAGAACGGCGTGCTGCGGGTTCAGTCGGCCTGGCGAGAGGCTGACTCCTCACCGGACCCGGCCCGCGTCGCCCGGCTCCTGCGCCAGATCGCGGCGTGGCAGGGACTCGACGATGTTCTCGTGGTCGATCGGGGCGACTTCGCGGGCGAGGTTGCGGCGGCACTGGGCGTCGTGCGGGTAGAGCGGGTCGAACTCGTCGGACCTCACTGACGTAGCTCGCGGGTGGTCAGGCAACCGTTCGAGGGATTCGCTTAATCGTTCGAGCAAAGCTCGAGACAGCTCAGAACGTGCCGCCGATCTTCTCCAACCGCGCGATGCGGTCGGGGATGGGGGGATGCGTTCCGAACAGCTTCGACATCATGCCGGGCTTGTTCGGGTCTGCAACCCACATGTGCGCCATGCTCGTGTTCTGCCGGGCGACCGGTCGCCCGTACTCTCCGAGCTTCTTGAGCGCGCTCTCAAGCTCAGGCGGGTTGCGGGTGATCATGGCGCTGGACGCGTCGGCGAGGTACTCGCGCTGGCGGGAGATCGCGGCCTGGATGAGCGCCGCCAGAATCGGCGACAGCACGAGAGCCACAAGGCTGAGGATGAGGATGACCGGGTTTCCTCCCCCGCCACCCCCGTTGTTGTTGTTGTTATTGTTCCGCCCGCCACCCAGCCCGCCGAAGAGGCTGAAGCGCAGAAGGATGTCCGCGATGAAACCGATGGCGACGACGAGACCGAAGACGAGGGTCGACACTCGGATGTCGTAGTTCTGCACGTGCCCCATCTCGTGGGCCATGACGCCCTCGAGCTCCGCGTCATCCATCAGGTCGAGGATGCCCGTGGTCGCAGCGACCGAGGCGTGCTTCGGGTCCCGCCCGGTCGAAAACGCGTTGGGTGCCGGGTCGTTGATGATGTACACCTTCGGCATCGGCAGCCCGGTGGTGATCGACAGGTTTTCGACGATGCGGTACAGCCGTGGGTTGTCGGCCTTCTGGATCTGCCGCGCACCGGTGATCGCAAGCGCCTGCGAACTGGCGGCGAAATACTGGATCAGCGTGTAGATACCGGCACCGATGACAACCGCGATGAAGATGCCGTAGTTGCCCGACTGGCCGCCACCCCAGATGTAATTGACAGCAAAACCGATCGCCGCCAGTATCACCAGGAACAGGGCAATTATGAAAACCGTGTTCCGCTTGTTGGCAGCTATAGCCCGATACATCTGACCTCAATTATTTCGCTGGTGAGATCTCGACACGCTCGATCCGCTCGGAATTAGAACTGCACGCGGGGCGGCTCTGCGATGGCTGCGGAGTCCGCGACCTCGAAGAAGTCACGCGCTGTGAAGCCAAGACGCTTCGCGAAGATGTTGTTCGGGAAAACCTTGATCTTGGTGTTCAGCTCGCGCACGCCGCCGTTGTAGAAACGACGGGACGCCTGGATCTTGTCTTCGGTGTCGACCAGCTCGCCCTGCAGCTGGAGGAAGTTCTGGCTTGCCTGCAGCTGTGGGTACGCTTCTGACACGGCGAAAAGGCTCTTGAGCGCGCCCTGCATCTGGTTCTCTGCAACGGAGGCCTGGGCGGGCGTCGACGCGTTGATAGTGGCTGCTCGAGCAGCGGTAACCGCCTCGAACACACCGGACTCGTGGCTGGCGTAGCCCTTGACCGAATCCACGAGGTTTGGGATGAGATCTGCTCGCCGCTTGAGCTGCACGGTGATGTCGCTCCACGCCTCGTCAACGCGCACATTCAGCCGAACCAGCCCGTTATACGTTGCGATAACCGCGAGCACGATGATGATGACGATCACCACGATGATGATGACGGGGATGAGAACTGCGTTCATTACTGCTCCCTAGATGTGGCGCTGTGGTTGCGATAACTATACGAGAATTAGCTCAGATACGACTGACAGTTCTGTCGCAACCGACAGTGAAAGGGATGGATGTCGGCTGAAGCTGCACGCGACGCAATCACACGGCTGAGCAGGGTCGTTCCCGACTTCCCGAAGCAGGGCATCAGCTTCAGAGACCTCACGCCGGTCTTCGCCGACGGCCCAGCACTTCGACTCGTGACCGACGCACTGGTCGCACCGTTTCTCGGTCAGTTCGACGTGATCGCCGGGGTCGAGGCGCGCGGTTTCGTGCTCGCAGCGAGCGCTGCATACGCTACCGGGATGGGCATTGTGATGATTAGAAAGCCCGGCAAGCTCCCGCGCCAGGTGCTGAGCGAGGGGTACGACCTCGAGTACGGGTCTGCCACACTGCAGGTGCATCAGGACGAATTGCCGAAAGGCACCAGGGTGCTGTTACTCGACGACGTTCTGGCTACCGGGGGTACGCTCGCTGCCAGCTGCTCGCTCATCGAGCGTGCCGGCTGGGTGGTTGGCGGCATCGGTGTGGTCTTGCAGCTTCTCGAACTGAATGGCGCGGCGAAGCTGCCGGGTCGCGACATCCACTGTCTGGAGAACGTCTGATGGGCATGCGCAGCTGGCTTCTCGAAGGTCTGAACGAGAGCTCGGGCCAGCACCAGGGGCCTCACGTCGAGCGCGTAGAGAGGACCAATTCGTGGTGGCGCGTCATGTGCCTCACCGGTGTGGACTACTTCTCGACCCTCGGCTACCAGCCGGCCATAGCTGCGCTCGCCGCCGGTCTCATCTCCCCGTTTGCAACCATCGTGCTGGTCGCGCTCACCCTGCTCGGCGCGCTTCCGGTCTACCTGCGCGTGTCGCGCGAGAGTTTCAGGGGTTCGGGCTCGATCCAGATGCTGGAGCGGATGCTGCCCTGGTGGGCAGGCAAGCTCTTCGTTCTCGTACTGCTCGGTTTCGCAGCCACCGACTTCATGATCACGATCACCCTTTCGGCGGCGGATGCATCGGCTCACGCCATCGAGAACCCCTTCGCCCCCAGCTGGTTCCATGGCAACGAGGTTCTGATCACGCTTTTCCTGGTGGTGCTGCTCGGAGCGGTCTTCCTGCGCGGATTCAAGGAGGCGATCGGGATCGCCGTGGTGCTGGTCACCGTGTACCTCGCCCTCAATGTGGTCGTCATCGGAGTATCGATCGGGCAGGTCATCCAGCATCCGGTGACCGTAGGCAACTGGTGGAGCGCGCTCACCACCGCCCACGGCAACCCGCTCATCATCGTTGGGATCGCACTCATCGTCTTCCCGAAACTCGCACTAGGTCTGTCTGGTTTCGAGACCGGGGTCGCGGTCATGCCGCAGATCACCGGCACACCAGGCGACACTCCCAACAAGCCGACCGGGCGCATCCGCGGGGCCGGGCGGCTCCTCACGACGTCGGCGATCATCATGAGCGTCTTCCTCATCTCGTCGAGCCTCGTCACCACATTCCTCATCCCGCAGAAAGAATTTCAGGCCGGGGGGCCTGCGAACGGCCGCGCACTGGCCTTCCTGGCCCACCAGTACCTCGGGCCGGTGTTCGGTACCGCGTACGACATCAGCACGATCTGCATCCTCTGGTTCGCGGGGGCCTCTGCGATGGCGGGGCTTCTCAACCTGGTGCCGCGGTATCTGCCGCGCTACGGAATGGCACCGAACTGGGCAAGGGCGGTTCGGCCGCTCGTGCTCGTGTTCACGGTGATCGCGATTATCGTCACGCTGGTCTTCCAGGCGAATGTCGATGCGCAGGGTGGCGCGTATGCGACCGGAGTGCTGGTGCTGATCACCTCGGCCTCCGTCGCCGTGTTCCTGTCGACGATGCGCAAGAAGCAGCGCAAACGCGCTATCGCGTTCGCCGTGGTCGCAGTCGTCTTCGTCTACACGACGATCGTGAACATCATCGAGCGGCCGGAGGGCATCCGCATCGCCGCGCTGTTCATCCTCGGCATCCTGGTCATCTCGATCGTGTCGCGGGTGCAACGGTCCATGCAGCTGCGAGCAACCTCCGTCGAGCTGGATGAGAGCGCGCTGGCCTTTCTGCGCGACGACGCTGAGCTCGGCCACATCCGCATCATCGCCAATGAACCCGATGACGGATCAGCGCGAGAGTACCGCGAGAAGAATACCGACGAGCGGCGCTTCAGCCACATTCCACAGAAAGCGCACGTGATCTTTCTCGAGGTGCACAAGGCCGACTCCTCCGATTTCGAGGAAGACCTCGTGGTGCGCGGGGTCACCAAACACGGCTTCCGGGTGCTCGAGGTGCGAAGTGGCAACGTGCCGAATACGCTCGCGGCGGTGCTGCTGCAGATTCGCGATGACACCGGCGTGATCCCCGACATCTACTTTCAGTGGACCGAGGGCAACCCGATCTCGAACATGTTCAAGTTCTTGGTGACCGGCACCGGCGAGGTCGCGCCCGTCACCCGTGAGGTGCTGCGCGAGTCGGAGAAAAGCCCCAAGCGGCGGCCGGCGGTGCACGTCTCATAGCTCGGGCCGGGTGGGCGCCTCGCGGCGGAGGTATCCCGCCTCGCGGCGGAGGTATGAATTCTCGTGGCGGGGGTATCGCCCCGCGGACGGAGTTCTGCAGCGGTCCGCGACGCGATATCCCCGCCGCGAGGGGGGTCAGCAGCGATATTCCCGCCGCGAGAAGGTCCGCGGCCAGCCAGAGCAGCGACTCAGGCGCCGAGCACCCTGTCGAGGTATGGGTTCGTGAACAGGTGATCGGGGTCGAGCCGGTTGCGCGCCGCCACGAAGTCGCCGTGGTGGGGGTACACCCGGGCGAGTGACTCCGCGTCCTGGTAGTGCATCTTGCCCCAGTGCGGCCGGCCGTCGTAGTGCTTCATGATCGTCTCGACGGCCCAGAAATACTCCGAAGGGTCGTCGCGAAAGTACCGGTGAACGGCGATGTACCCGGAGTCGCGGCCCTGCCCGGTGGAGAGCCAGTTGTCGTCGCCTCGCGCGACCCGCACCTCGACCGGAAACGAGATGCTCCAGCCCTTGTCGTCGATCAGCTTGCGCACGTCACGCAGAGCCGCAGGCACCGCTGCTCGCGGGATCGCGTATTCCATCTCGCGGAAGCGAATCGACCGCGGGCTCACGAAGACGTCATGCGAGTGGTCGGTGAAGGTGCGGTTGCCGTAGACCTTCGTCGCGAACCGGTTGATCGGCGGCGTCAACGACGGGGCGATCCGCCCCACATTGCAGATCAGCGCCAGCACGCCGTTGGACATCAGCCGGTCTTCCCACCACTCTCCGACCGGGTGCAGCGGATGCCGTTCCGCGTCGCCCGGAAGCCTTGTGTTGGTTTTCGTGGCGACCCCGTCGCTATGCGGAAACCAGTAGAACTCGAAGTGGTCGGCGGCGAGAGCGCGCTCGTCGAACGAGGAGAGCACGTCGTCGAACCGCTCCGGCCGTTCGACAGCGCTGAGCAGAAAGTTCGGAACACACTGGATGGTGATCTCGACGATGACGCCGAGCGCTCCGAGCCCGAGCCTCGCCGCAGGCAGCAGCTCGGGGTGGGAGGTTTCGCTGACCGTGAGCACTGAGCCGTCTGCCGTCACCAGGGTCACACCGACGACCTGGGTCGCGAGGCCGCCGAAGCGCGCACCGGTTCCGTGGGTGCCGGTCGAGGTCGCGCCGGCAATTGTCTGCCGGTCGATATCGCCCATGTTCTCGAGGGCTAGACCGAACGGTCGCAGGATGTCAGGAAGCTGATGCAGGTTCGTCCCTGCCCCGAGGGTGACGCGGCCGAGTGCCGCGTCAACGGATCGCAGCCCCTCGAGTGCGTCGAGATCGAGCATGATGCCGTCGGTGGCCGCGATGCCAGTGAAGCTGTGCCCCGCTCCGACGGTCTTGACCGTGAGGCTGTTCTCCTGGGCGTATCGAACTATCGATGACACCTCGTCGATGCTCGTCGGGCGAGCCACATAGACGGGGTGGGCTTCTTCCGAACGCCCCCAGTTGCGCCAGGTCTTACCGGCCCGGAGTGCACTCGGCCTGGTCGAGATGATGGTCACAGGAATACCTGCCCCTCCCCGCGGTAGGTGAGCTCAGCACCGATGACCCGCTCCCCATCGACGATAGCGAAGCCGTTCAGGTGTTCGCTGAGTTCACCGGCCTTGGTGTGCCTGAGCCATACCCTGTCGCCGATCTCCAGTGTTTCTGCGGGGGCGCCGGTCAGCGGTGTCTGCACCTCGCCTGCCATCTCCCTGCCGACCATCTTTGTGCCCACTGGCCACGCGACGAGCGGAAGCCGATCGACGCCAGGCGGCCCGGATGCCACCCAGCCTCCGCCGAGGAGCGTCACGACACCGGGGCGCGCTTTACGCACCACCGACAGGGCGAACGCTGCAGCGGGCGCCGGGCTGAAGTGGCGGTAGTGGTCGAACAGGTGCGGCCCGAAGAGACCGCTGCCCGCCGCGATCTCGGTGACGGCCGGCTCAGCGCTGGTGCTCTCGAGCGAGCCGGTTCCACCACCGTTCACGAACTCGAGCTCGGCGACGGTGCGAACTGCGGCGACGGCTGCGCCACGCCGTTCGGCGAGTTCGGTAGCCGACTGGGTCTGCATCCAGCGAACCACTTGGCCCATCGCCCGGTTGGCGGGTTCGTTGACCGTTCCAGCGATCTGGCCCTCGTAGGCCATGAGCCCGACCAGGGTGAAACCCGGCCGCGCGGTGATGACCTGCGCGAGGGCGCGAGCGTCGTCGACGGTCGCGACGGGCGAACGCCAGGTGCCGAGACGGCCGAGCACGCGAGAGGTCCAGGCCGCGTCGAGCTCGAGGCAGACCCTGATCGTCTCCCGGGCGACCGGCGCGAGAACGGCGTCGATGAGGTCGAGCTGCTCGACGGAGTCGACCATGAGGGTTACGCGAGCCGCAAGCTCCGGCGAGGTGGCCAGGCGCCGGATCGCGGAGCGGTCGACGCTCGGGTAGCCGACCACGACATCCTCGATCGCCGGGTGCTCCAGGCAACCCTCGGCGAGCCAGAGCGCCTCGGGGAGCGTGTATGACAGCACACCCGCGAAGCCGGGCAGCGCGAGCACCGCGTCGATGACCCCCCGCACCCTGATCGATTTACTCGCAACGCGGATGGTCGTGCCATTCGCACGTCGCACCATGTCCCAGGCGTTGTGCGCGAGCGCCGGAAGGTGGATGGCGCCGTATGGCGGATCGAGTTCTGCCGTCGCCGCGGTCATCATCGGCCAGTAGGTCGAGGGATCCGTCCAGGGGGACGCGGTTGGATGCCGCAGCTCGAGTGTCATCAGCGCACTGACTTGATCGGTAGCACGGCCAGCGCGCCGAGAATGGCGGCGGCAGCGGCAAGCACGAACAGCCCGACGAAGCC
>JAYTRC010000094.1:0-1976 GCA_043746355.1 Lacisediminihabitans sp.
AAGGAAATCGAACTCGTGACGACCTTCGCGGACCAGGCGGTCATCGCGATCGAGAACGCCCGGCTCATCGGCGAGACGATGGACGCGCTCGAGCGTCAGACAGCGATTTCCGAGATCCTGCGCATCATCTCGAGCTCGCCGACGGATGTGCAGCCCGTCCTCAACACGATCGCGGAGAGCGCGGCTCGCTACTGCGGCGCTGACGATGCGGGAGTGGCCCTCCTTCGCGACGACGGCACGATCGTGCTGACGGACACGCAGGGTGGCCGCGCACAGTTCCCGCAGCCGTTCGCCATAGTTCACCGTTCTGTGACTCCGCGAGCGATCAAGGAAGCGCGGCTTTTCAACATACCGGACATGGAGCAGCTTCCTGATGACGAGTTCGGGGAAGGGAAGGCATACGCGCGCGTCCATGGTTATCGCGGCTTCCTCGCTGCCCCCCTGCTCAAAGACGGGCATGCGATCGGTGCCATCCAGCTTCGGCGTGCCTCGCCGGGTGCGTTCTCCCCGGCTCAGGTCGAGCTCATCCAGACGTTCGCCGCTCAAGCGGTGATCGCCCTGGACAACGTGCGCCTTTTCCACGAGACCAAGGAAGCCCTGGCCCGGCAGACGGCGGTGAGCGAGGTGCTCGCCACGATCAGTCGGTCCGTCTTCGACCTCGAGGCGATCCTGACGACGGTTCTCCAGAACGCTGTTCGCCTCTGCGGCGCGAAAGGCGGCTTGATCGTCAAGCGCGACGGCGCGGTGTATCGCCTGGCGGCGGTCGAGGGCGGGGCTCCAGAGTTCCAGACCTACTTTCGCGACCGGGTGTTCGTTCCTGGTCGAGATGCTGTGACGATGCGCGCGGTGGTCGAAGGGCGGGCGGTGCTGATCGACGATGTGCTCACCGATCCGGATTTCAAGCACACCGAGATGCAGCGTGCCGAGGGATTTCGCAGCTTGCTCGGGGTGCCGCTGTTCCAGTCCGGCGAGCCGATCGGCGCGATGAGCCTCTGGCGCAACGAGGTCCGACCATTCTCCGCAGAAGAGGTCGGGCTGGTGACGACGTTCGCCGACCAAGCGGCGATCGCCATCGGTAACGTCAACCTGTTCAATGAGATCCGAGACCAGGCCCGCCAGCTGGAGGCGGTGAACGCCGACCTCGAAGCGGCGAATCGCCATAAATCCGAGTTCCTCGCGAACATGAGCCATGAGCTGCGAACCCCGCTGAACGCGATCATCGGCTTCTCCGACGTGCTCGAGCAACGGATGTTCGGGGAGCTCAACGACCAGCAAAGCGAGTACGTCCGGGACATCTCGGGGTCGGGCCGCCATCTCCTCGATCTGGTGAACGAGATCCTCGATCTGGCCAAGGTGGAGGCGGGCCGGATGGAGCTGGAACCGAGCGAGTTCGCCTTCGAGGAGACGATCCGGGGAGCGATCGCCTTCGTCCGTGAGCGGGCCGCCCAGCACCGCATCGAGCTCACGACCGACGTGGCACCCGATACGGGGACGCTTGTGGCCGACGAGCGGAAGATCCGCCAGGTGCTGCTCAACTTGCTCTCGAACGCGGTGAAGTTCACCCCCGATGGCGGCCGGGTCGGGGTGAGCTGCCGCCGCACCGGAGGCGAGATCGAGGTCTCGGTGCGAGACACCGGTATCGGCATCGCACCAGCGGATCTGCCTAAGGTCTTCGAGGAGTTCCAGCAGGTCGGTGGACCCTCGGAGCGCGCCCACGAGGGCACCGGGCTCGGGCTCACCCTTGCCAAGGGCTTCATCGAGCTGCACGGCGGTCGCATTTGGGTCGACAGCGAGGTCGGGCACGGCTCGACCTTCACGTTCCGCATCCCGGCGATGGCCAGCGTCACGGCCTGACTCGCCCTTCGCTGCGCGAACAGCGATTCGTTCAACTACCCCGCAAGACGCAGCCACCCGCGCCCGTCCCGCGCGAGCCGAAGTGTTACCACATACGCGTCGTAGACCCCCATCCGGGCTAC
>JAYTRC010000095.1:0-1756 GCA_043746355.1 Lacisediminihabitans sp.
ATCGGGAGCGCCATGAACGGGATGTAGTTATACGTCAACCCGAAGATCACCATGGTCGGCGTGCCGTTCAGATGCGCGTTCGGGCCCAGGATGCTCAGACTCTGCAGGAAGTGGATGACGGGTCCCTCATCCGCGAAGATCGCCTTCCACGCCAGGGTTCGCAGCAGAAAGCTCATGAAGAAGGGGGCGATCACCAGAATGAGCGCGAGCGCCTGCCACAGCGGGTACTTCCGCAGAGTGACACCGATGAAGTAGGCAAGCGGATAGCTGATCACCAGCGCGAAGACGGTGGCCATGGCCGAGTAGCCGAACGAGCGCGCGATGATGGCGCCGTACTGTGTGAACACGTGCACGTAGTTCTGCACGTCGAACGCGTAAAGGTAGCGGCCGATATCAAAGTTGACCAGGTCGGGTGTCTTCAAGCTCGTGATCACGAGCGACACGAGCGGCGCGAGATAGGTGGCCGCAAGATAGATCACGCCGGGCAATAAGAGCCACAGCGCCGCGCGGCTGGAGCGGCGCGGCTGCTCCACCGCGACCGCGTCACCGCCGAACGAGCCGAACGCCACTCTTACGCCTCCAACTCGGCCTCGAGAGCGGCCCGCCGTTGGGTCGCGATGGACCGGGTGTCGTCGTCGGGAGTGAAACGCGGCGCGGCCTCCTGATCGTCACCGAGACCGAAGCCATGCTCGACGGCCCAGCTGACCCACACCTCGGAACCGCGGTTCACCACAGGACCGAACACCATGTTCTGTGCGAAGACTGTGATGGTGCCAGCGCCCGGCACCTCGACAAGGTATTGCGTGCTGACGCCGCTGAACGACACATCGCTGACGACCCCGGGGCCGAGCACGTTGGTTCCGGCTGCCGCAGCGGGCTTCTCGACGAGGAGCGTCAGCTTCTCGGGCCGAACGCCGATGGTTACCGTTCCCGCGTGACGCTCCGCGCGCTCCCGAGGGACCTCGAGCGTGGTGCCCGCCGCGCTGACCACGATCGAGATCGCACTCGAACTGACCACCTGGCCGGTGAACAGGTTGGATTGGCCGAGGAAGTTCGCAACGAAGGTGGTTTTCGGCAACTCGTAGAGCTCTTCGGGGGCGCCCATCTGCTCGATCCGGCCCTTGTTCATCACCGCGACGGTGTCAGCCATGGTCATGGCCTCTTCCTGATCGTGGGTGACGTGCAGGAAGGTCAGGCCCACCTCATCCTGGATCGACTTCAGTTCCAGTTGCATTTGACGTCGCAGCTTGAGGTCGAGTGCGCCGAGCGGCTCATCGAGGAGGAGGAGTGCAGGTCGGTTGACGATCGCCCGTGCCAAGGCGACCCGCTGCTGCTGACCGCCCGAGAGCTGCGACGGCCGACGACCGGCGAGGTGGTCGAGCTCGACGAGACGGAGCGCCTCGTGCGCACGGCCGAGAGGGTCCGGGATGCCGCGTCGAGACAAGCCGAAGGCGACGTTGCGCAGCACCGTCATGTGCGGGAACAGCGCATAGCTCTGGAACACCGTATTGACGGGCCGCTGGTGCGGCGGAGAGTCCGTGACGTCCTTGCCGCCGATCAGGATGCGGCCCGCCGTCGGGGTCTCCAGCCCCGCCACCAACCGGAGCGTTGTCGTCTTCCCACAGCCCGAGGGGCCGAGCAAGGCGAAGAAGGACCCGGCCGGAATCGTCAGATTGAGGTTCTCGATGGCGGTGAAGCCCGGGAACCGCTTGGTGATGCCGACCAGTTCGAGGTCGGCGCCGGAGTCATCGAATGC
>JAYTRC010000096.1:0-2222 GCA_043746355.1 Lacisediminihabitans sp.
GGCGGGCTCCCCGTCCGCCCGGATGTACCCGGCCGCCTCCAGCGAGCCGCTGAGTCGCTCGGAGTCGTGCACGTTCATCTGACACCCGAAGGTGCGCACTTCGTAGGTGCGGGGCCGATCGGTCGCGGCAGAGTCGGAACGGGAATCCAGCATGGTCATCGTGGGCTCCAGCCTACGACCGCTGACGATCCTGAAGGGAATCGATGGCGAACGGCCACCTCAGCGGAATCGGACGCTGCTGCCCGGGGCCGACGGGAGGGCATGGTCGACCGCGGCTCGGACGGTGCTGCCGGAGTACCCGCGCCGCATCAGGAAGGCGCTCAGACGACGCACCGCTGTCTCGCGGTCGTAGGAGCGCAACTGGGCCGCACGTTTGACAGCAACGTCGCGGGCCCGACCGAGCTCGTCGCTGGTCTCGATTAGGTCAAGCGCATATTCGATCGCTGCCGGAGTGAGCAGGCGGCGAGTCAGCTCGGCGGCGATCGCCGAGCGACCGAGCCCCTTGCGCTCCTGGAGCGTACCGACGAGATTCTGCGCCAGGGCCATGTCGTCGATGAGGCCGACACCTGCGAGACGTTCCAGCTCGGACACAACGGTCTCGTCATCGAGTTCGCGAGCTCGGAGGCTGCGCTCGACTTCCCGCTTGGACATGCCACGACGGGTGAGCGCCTGCATGCTGACACGCTCAGCGCGGGCCTTCGCCTTCTCGGATGGGGCATCCTGCCGCGTCACCGCATCGCTCGCTACCGCATCGCTCGCCGTTGGATCGCCCGCGACGCCCTGGCTCTCCGCCGCCCCGCTCGCGCGCCGGTCGGCACGCTGCGCCTCGATCTGTGAATCCAACTCACCAAACACCGAGGCCACAGTTGGAAGCTCGGCTCCAGCAGGACGTTCTGCGCGCGGCATGTCAGAGTCGGTCGGGTTCGACGAGGCTCGCCCTCCGAAGAGGTAGGTCACGCGCGCGAGACCGTCGCCTCGAGCTGAACCATGTTCGGAGTCGCGAGCCCCGTCGTCCCGTTCCACCGTCACGAGTGTCTCGCCGCTACTCGCCCGAAGCCATGCGGGCCACGAGTTCGTCGTCAATGGACTCCGGGAAAGCCTCGACCGTCTTGGCACCACGTTTGGCGGCCGCCGACGTGGAGGCACGAGCCGGCGCGATGTCCGGGACAATCGGCGCAGCCGCAGCCGCTGCGGCCGCAGCAGCAGCCTTGCCGATTTCACCGATGCCGAGCTTCACCAGGATCTTGTTCTCGATCTCGAGCGCCGTCGCCGGGTTCTCGATCAGGAAGTTGCGCGCGTTCTCTTTACCCTGGCCGAGCTGGTCACCGTCATAGGTGTACCAGGCACCAGACTTGCGAACGATCTCGTGCTCGACGCCATAGTCGATCAGGCTGCCCTCACGGGAGATGCCGACCCCGTAAAGAATGTCGAACTCCGCCTGCTTGAAGGGCGGCGCCATCTTGTTCTTGACGACCTTGACACGGGTGCGGTTGCCAACGGCATCCGTTCCGTCTTTGAGCGTTTCGATGCGACGGATATCGAGTCGGACCGATGCATAGAACTTCAGCGCCTTGCCGCCGGACGTGGTCTCGGGGCTTCCGAAGAAGACACCGATCTTCTCCCGGAGCTGATTGATGAAGATCATCGTTGTGCCGGTCTGGCTGAGTCCACCGGTGAGCTTGCGGAGGGCCTGAGACATCAGGCGAGCCTGCAGTCCAACATGGGCGTCACCCATCTCACCCTCGATCTCGGCGCGGGGCACGAGCGCGGCAACGGAGTCAATGACGATCAAGTCGATTGAGCCCGAACGCACCAGCATGTCCGCGATCTCAAGCGCCTGCTCTCCCGTATCGGGCTGAGAGACGAGCAACGAGTCGATGTCGACACCGAGCTTCTTCGCATACTCGGGATCGAGCGCGTGCTCGGCGTCGATGAAGGCCGCGATACCGCCACCCTTCTGCGCGTTAGCGATGGCGTGCAGCGTGAGCGTGGTCTTCCCCGAGGACTCCGGACCGTAGATCTCGACGATTCGGCCGCGGGGGAGACCACCGATGCCGAGCGCGACATCCAGTGCAATGGAACCGGTGGGGATCACGGCGACGGGGGCGCGCTCATCGCTGCCGAGGCGCATCACGGAACCCTTGCCGAACTGACGGTCGATCTGAGCGAGTGCGGTCTCGAGAGCTTTCTCGCGGTCTGCTGGTGAGGGCATGGCCCGTCTC
>JAYTRC010000097.1:0-11261 GCA_043746355.1 Lacisediminihabitans sp.
TTCGCACTTATTGTTTGCAGAGATCGTTTACGAGATAACCCTGCATCCTCGACCCGCTTCTCACACTCACGCAGGCAATGTCGAAACCGATCATCCCCATGTGCACCCCATTCTGACGGGGTGAGTCATTATCGCGCGCTATTGAGTTTTCAAATCTGCCGAAGTGAACACGGCAGCCATTTAGGATACGTCAGTTGTTGCGCGATGGCGAATGGATCGGGCACACTAGGTGCGAGCATCCGCCCCGAACTGGGGTCACGATACGTACAAACCCTCACTTTTCACGATCCGAAGAAATGGAAGAATGGACGCACTGGCGTAACCAGCCAGAGCGTTCCCGACGCGAAACAGAATCTCATCATCCATTGATCCGGATGCGCTGCGATAGATGTGGGGGAACGATGATGCACGGCATGCCACAGTTGCGCACCGCGCGTGCACGGTCGGTTACCCTCCTTGCTGTCGCAATTGCGACTCCCCTTCTTCTCCTGGTGCTTGCAGCACCGCCCGAGGCCCTCGGCGATTCGGGGGTCGAGCCCGCTGCGCTCTCGTCCGTCGCAGCGATAGCTACTGCAACGAAATCGCAGGTGCCGTCCACTGCAGCGGCTATCGAACGCGGGCATGTGCAGGCAGCCCTCACCCAGGTAGGAACGGCGGCAGGCACGACCTTAAAACTCCTGTCCGGTACGTCGGTGCCGAAGGTCGAGAGCGCATACTCGGTTGGCTTCGATGACGGCCAGAACGTAGCAAGCGGCCTGCCGGATGTCTTCGGAACGCGGGTGGCCATCCTTACCAAGCTGGGCAGTCGCGCTGGCTTCGCCGGATCGGTGCTGGCCCTGAACGGAGCGATGGTGACCTGTTCGCTTGACCCAAACGTGAACACCGCGGCAGCGCTTCTCGCAGTGGTCGGAGCCAACCTCACCTGCCCGAACACCGCCCCAGCACCAGCGTCAACCGCGATCACCACCCTCTGGGCCTGGGGCAACTCGGTGGATCCCGCCGTGGACAACCGCGGGCTCGGCCAGGCCGGTATGGCACCGCAGGCAATCACGAACTTCGCCTCCGCCCACAAGATCAGCACCGTCTACCTCTCAGTACCGTGGGCCTCGAACCAGGGCGCCATCGCATCCTGGCTGAGCGCAACTGTTACCGCCTTGCACAAGAAAGGGATCAGGGTCGCGGCTCTGGGCGGTGACGCCGCCTGGGTGGCGCAGCCGCAGCTGGCCGCGCAGTGGGTGGCGGCGGCGATGCAGGCTGCCAGGTTCGACGCAGTCGAACTGGACGTGGAGCCCTGGGCCGGCGTTGCGAACCCCGACTTCACGACGATCACCCCCGAGCTGACCGTGCTGGTCGACGGAGTTCGGGCGGCAGCCGGTCGGCACCCCATCGGCATCGACCTGCCATGGTGGCTCGCTACGACCGCCTATGGCACTGCCACGGTGTTCAGCGCCCTGGTCAGCCACGTCGACTCCGTCGCGATTGTGGCCTTCGCCGACCACGCGAGCGGCAGCGACGGGATCGTTGCCTTGGCGACTCCTGCGGCATCCTCAGCAGCGGCTGCTCATGTGCCCTTCACTATCGGCGTGGAGACCGACACCCCCGCGGTGGCTGGCGGTGCGCAGTTCACCTTCTACGACAGTGGAGCGTCAGCGCTGTCGACCGAGGCCGACAAGGTGAAGGCGGCGTTTGCGTCAACCTCCGGCTACCGGGGTGTCTCGGTGGAGCACCTGCTGAGCTGGTCAGCGCTGCTCAGTCGCGCCAGCTGAGCTCGATCTAAGCGCTCGCCCGCCGAACTTCTAGTCGCCCAGATTGCGCTGCGTGCCCATCGCCCGCTGGGCTTCGCGGTTGTCCTGTCGTTCTCTCAGGGCCTGACGCTTGTCGTACTCGCGCTTACCCTTGGCCACCGCGATCTCGACCTTTGCGCGACCGTCGCTGAAGTAGATCGAGAGCGGGATCACCGTGTAACCCCCCTCCTTAATCTTGTTATGGATCTTCAGAATCTGCGCCTTGTGCAACAACAGCTTGCGCTTACGACGCGGCGGGTGGTTGTTCCAGGTGCCCTGGTTGTACTCGGGAATATGCACGGCATCAAGCCAGGCCTCGCCGAACTCGACGAAGGCGTAGCCGTCCACGAGAGACGCACGACCCTCGCGCAGCGACTTCACCTCGGTTCCGGTGAGCACCAGTCCGGCCTCATAGGTGTCTTCGATGGTGTAGTCGTGGCGCGCTTTACGATTCGAGGCGACGACTTTCTGGCCACGTTCCCTGGGCACGATTCACTCCTGGTTGATCACGCGGTCGATCCGCGCAGCCAGTCAGTCTAACTGCTGCGTGACCGGTACACGAAGCCGTCGTTGATGTCGCGTCGCACCTGCCATTGGCGCTTCGTGACGAGTGATTCGCCGGGCCCTGCGCTGATCACGTAGACAGCGGCGCCCCTGTCATCGCCGCCACACAACTACTGTCGCGAGATCGACGATCATGGCGTCACGTAAACACGACTCCGCTGTTCATAACTCCTGTGATATCCCTTCGGTGGGATGCGAATCGGCGATGAACGCAGCAAGGCGACGGGGGCACCGCGAAATTCCCCGGAGTTATGAACCGGAAGCGACACCGGTGGTACACGACACCCGCGCTCGAGAGCTTGGTGCGGCTCAGACCTTCAGATAGCGACTGATCGCGACTCGGGCAGACGCTGCTGCGAGCACAGCGCCGACGACGAGCAGGATCGGCACGACGATGAACGCATCGCTCAATCCGATGAAAGGTGTGTCCTGGGCCTGCGAGCTGAGGTAGCCCTGCACGAAGTACTTAACGAGCAACACGATCACCCCACCAGCGAGTACAGAGCCGATGAGGGCAGAGATCACCCCTTCAAGAACGAAGGGGGTTTGGATGAAGCGATTCGAAGCACCGACCAGCCTCATGATGCCGAGCTCCCGTCGCCGCGAAAAAGCCGAAAGTCGAATCGTCGTCGCAATGAGCAGCACCGCCGCCACGAGCATCAGCGAGGCGATGCCGATCGCCGTGAAGCTCGCAGCGTTGAGCGCGTTGAAGATCGGATCGAGGTATTTGCGCTGGTCTTTCACCTGCTCGACGCCAGCAAGGCTCGAGATACTTTCGACCACGGCGTCCGCCTGCCCAGGGTCTTTCATGTTGACCCAGAATGTCTCGGGAAGGAATGCCGGGGTGACGAAGTCTGAACCGGTGGTGCTGCCGAACTGCTGCTTGTACTGCGCATAGACCTGGTTGTGATTCTGGAACGACACCGATTTGACCAGCGGAGCAAGCGCCGAAGACTCGAGTTGCGCCTTCACCGCGGCCTTCTGGTCTGCGGTGGCCTCGACCAGGTTGCAGTTGCCCTCGGTCGAGAGGCTCGTGCACATGTAGACGGCGACCTGCGCCTTGTCATACCAGTACCCCTTCATCTGCCCGATCTGGAACTGCAGCAGGATGGCCGCCCCCACGAACGTCAGCGAGATGAAGGTGACCAGCACCACGGAGATAACCATCGAGAAGTTGCGTCGCAGGCCGTGACCCACCTCAGACATTATGAGTCCGAATCTCATCGTGCCACCTCGGTCTGGCCCGCAATGCCCAGGTTTCGGTCGAGTGGTTGCGATGGACCGAAGCCCTGGATTGGCAGGGTCTGGGTCTGGTATCCACCCTGGCGTTCATCCCGAACCACCTGGCCACCGACCAGTTCGATCACGCGCCGTTTCATCTGGTCGACTATGCCGGCGTCGTGGGTGGCCATGATCACGGTGGTGCCGCTTTGGCTGATGCGTTCGAGGAGCGCCATGATTCCGGCGCTGGTAGAGGGGTCGAGGTTACCGGTCGGTTCGTCGGCGAGCAGGATAGCCGGTTTGTTGACGATGGCCCGTGCGATCGCGACGCGCTGCTGCTCACCGCCCGAGAGCTCGTGCGGCAGTCGGTTCGTCTTGCCCGCGAGCCCGACCATCTTGAGTACATCCGGAACCGCTTCCTGAATGAAGCCCTTCGATTTGCCGATGACCTGAAGAGTGAATGCAACGTTGTCGAAGACGTTCTTCTGCGGCAGCAGGCGGAAGTCCTGGAAGACGACCCCGAGATTGCGACGAAAGTACGGCACCTTGCGGCTGCTCAACTGGCCGAGATTCTGGCCGAGCACATGGATCTGGCCCTTGCTCGGATTCTCTTCCTTCAGCACTAGCCGCAGAAAACTCGATTTGCCGCTTCCTGACGCGCCGACGAGAAAGACGAACTCCCCCCGCAGAATCTCAAGCGTCACGGAATTGAGCGCCGGACGTGCGTTGCTCTTGTAGAGCTTGGTTACCTGGTCAAAGCGAATCATGGCGCTTCGACTCTAGGTTCGCTCCCGCTCGAACTCGCAAGCGACAGGCCGCGCATCCGGACTCTCAGGATTAGTTACCCGGCGGGAAGAATTATTCTTTGTCGCGCTTGCGCCACTTAATGCCGGCGTTGATGAACCCGTCGAGGTCACCATCGAAGACGGCAGACGGGTTATTGACCTCGTAGTCGGTGCGCAGGTCTTTGACCATTTGGTACGGAGCGAGCACGTAGCTGCGCATCTGGTCGCCCCAGCTGGCGGTGATCACCCCGGCCAACTCTTTCTTGGCCGCCGCCTCCTGTTCGCGCTGCATGATGAGCAGGCGACTCTGCAACACGCGCATCGCTGCAGCACGGTTTTGGATCTGGCTCTTCTCGTTCTGCATCGACACGACGAGCCCGGTCGGAAGATGGGTGAGCCGAACGGCGGAGTCCGTCGTGTTGACCGACTGGCCGCCCGGGCCACTCGAGCGGAAGACATCCACTCGAATGTCACTCTCCGGAACCTCGATGGCACCGGCCTCCTCGATCAGCGGAATTACTTCGACCGCCGCGAAACTGGTCTGCCGCTTGCCCGCAGAGTTGAAGGGGCTCATCCGCACCAAGCGGTGGGTGCCCGCCTCGACGCCGAGCGTGCCGAAGGCGTACGGCGCATTGATCTCGAAGGTGGTCGACTTGATGCCGGCCTCCTCTGCGTAGCTGGTGTCCATCACCGTTGCCGGGTAGCCGTGTTGCTCTGCCCAGCGCAGATACATGCGCTGCAGCATTTCGGCGAAGTCTGCAGCGTCGACGCCACCTGCGCCCGCCCGGATCGTGATGACCGCAGGATGCGCGTCCCACTCGCCATTGAGCAGGGTCTGCACCTCGAGCTCGCCGAGCACCTTCTGAATGCTCTCCAGCTCAGTGCGCGCCTCGGCTGCAGCCGCGGCATCCGACTCCTCATTGGCCAGTTCGACCATGATTTCGAGGTCGTCGAGTCGCGACTGGATGCTGTTCACTTTCGCGAGCTCTGCCTGCCGATGACTGAGCGAACTCGTCACCTTCTGGGCTTTGTCGGTGTCGTCCCAGAGGTCGGGGACTCCGGCCTGCTCGCTCAGGTCAGCGATCTCGGCTTCGAGTCGCTCCACACCGATGACGGAACGGATGTCGGCGAAAGTCGAGCGAAGGGCAGCGATCTGTTCAGAAAAATCGAGCTCGTCCATGTCGGTGACCAGCCTACCCGTCGGCGCCCCGCAGGATCCTCCGCAATATCCGTGCGGCTGGCACGCGATACAGCTGCCCGAGCGTTACCTCTCCGCGGCACACCCGCATGAAAATGCGTGCGCCGACAAGCGTGTAGCTGAGGCCAGCGTGCACCATCCCGGGTCGCCGTTCGAACAGGCTCAGCAGCTTTGCCCCGGCCGCAATATCGGGGGCGAGTTCAGCCAGCACTCGCTTCTCGTACGACTCGAGGTGGCCGCTCGCCGCCGCCTCCCCCGCCCAGCATCCCGAGCGGAGTGCGAACGAGATGCCCTCCCTGGTGAACGGTTCCATCAGCGCAGCCGCGTCACCGGCGACGATGACCCGGCCGGCGCGAAGCGGCGAGTCAGCGGTTCGCCACTGGGCGAGATGGCCGGAGGATCGGGTGATGACCGCGCCAGTCAATCCGAGTTCTTCCGTGTAGCGGTCGAGATAGGCGCGGGTCTCGTCTGGCGCGCCGCGCTTCTGGATCACGCCAACGGTGAGCGACTCGGTCTTCGGAAACATCCAGGCGTAGGTTCCGCTGTCGGTCCCCCAGTCCAGGTAGACGCGATCGTCCCAGCTGCGACCATCATCAGGGCGAGTGATCTCATGCTCGAGTGCGAGGTCGACACCGCCGGCCGTGACACCGACGTGCCGGCCAATCCTGCCACCAGCGCCGTCTGCCCCCACGACGACGGAGGCGCGGATGTCGCCGGCGCTGGTCGTCAGCGTGACGCCGGTCGTGTCATCCACGACTCCTCTCACTGTGACGCCGTCACGAAACTCCACTCCCGCGGCGGTCGCAGCATCGACGAGCGCCTGGTCGAAGCGCTGGCGCTGCACCAGGCCCAGGAATGGCGTGCCGCTCCGGTGCGTGTTCGCAGAACGGCCTCGCAGCGTGAAGCGCACGCTCGTCACCCGCTGTTCGATGGTGCTGAGCACTTCTTTCGGCACGTACTCGAGCGAGATGCCGATCAGCCCGCCACCGCACGTCTTGTAGCGGGGAAACCTCGCCCGGTCGAGCAGCAGCACCCGGACGCCGTGCTCCGCGGCGACGCGCGCGGCGGACGAGCCGGCCGGGCCCGCGCCCACAACGACCACGTCCCAGGGTTGGTCGGCTAAGTCGGGCACGCTTCAACGCTACTCGACCGGCTGCTTGCTGAATCGAGGTCGAAGTCGCGGCTGATGGATACGACGTCACCGATTGCCATTCCGCTAGCCTCCTACGGCCGGCCAGCACGACCAATGGAGCGACCGGGGCTGGCTAGTCGAAAACCGAGCGCGCCACCGAGGTCACCTCGATGCGAATGCCCTTCGGCACGAGAATCGTGAGCACCGGAGGGCGCCAGAACGCCGAGAGGGTGACGGTTGCGCTGCGGCCATCCGTGCTCTCTGCGCGGTCGACACCGAGGGATTCAAGGCCGGCTTGCTCGCCGGACGCGAGGTATTCGGTGACCGCTGAGGCGACATCCGCCGACCGCAGCACGGGTTTGGGAGCTCCGCTCGTGAGGTCGACATCATCGAGCGCGAAGGCTTCTGCCCCGCTGAGCGCTGCTCCGTCTGCTACCGAGAACAGCCGCTTGCGCTCGAGGTAGAGCGAGCTCGCCGCAATGACCAGCAGGATGAGAACGAGGGACAGGAATCCGAAGAAGATGACTAGTGGCATGGTGGAGCCGTCGTCTGCCCTCAAGCGCCTCACGGTGCGCCCCAGAATCGCGAAACGACCTCGGTCGAGCTCGCCTCGAGCGGAACGCCCAGCGGCACGTTCAGCGTGAGCACCTGCGGCACGAGCGGCAGGGTGACCGTGGTGCTGACGGCAACCGTGACCTGTCCGAGCCTGGTGAGACAGGAAGCTGGATGAGGGGTGCACGAGATCACGACGGTCGCGTTCGCGGCGGACAGGCCGTAGTCGGCGAGTGCGTAGTCGACGGCGCGCTGGGCATCCGCGGCCCCCTTCGCGGGTGTGTCAGCCTGCACGAAGACGCGCACGGCCTGGCGGGCAGCACCCTCGACCGCGAATGAGCCTGATTGCACGGCAGACAGCACGAGCACCAGGTACACGAGCGGCACGAGCAGAATCACGCCCGCGGTCACGAACTCGAGCGAGGCCGAGCCGGAGTCGTCAGCGATCCAGCGTTTCGACCGCGGCATGCCCGGCTACCTCCAGCCCATCCGTGAACCCGATCAGCCCAATGAGGGGCACCGGGCTCCGCACAGTGACGGTGGCCGACGGATGCCCGAGGTAACTGCCGTACTCCGCGGTCACCTTCTGCGCGTACCCGGCACCGATCGCCGCCGTAATCAGGTCGCGGGTGCGCGCAACCCCGTCGCTGAGGCTGTTGTCGGCGAGCGCTCCGTAACGAGCGCCCTCGGATGCCGCATCGAGGACGGTGTTGCGCACGTGGAGGGCAAGACCGAGCTGCAGCACAGAGAGCGTGAGCACAGTGAGCAGGCCGCCGACCATCACGAACTCAGCCGGGGCCGAGCCGCGATCATCCGCTCGAAGTGTCAGAATCCGCTTACCCGGCTGATCGCGTTCTCGAACAATCCGCTCAAGGCGGGAGCGGCGAGCGCCCAGATGCCGGCAACGAGTGCTGCGGTCATGAGCGTTATCAGCACCCAGCCGGGAACATCACCCCGATCGTCCCTGAGTTTCTCAACAGCGCGTTGTGCGAGTGATTCAGTCATGACGATGAGACTGGCAGCGGACAGCCCGGCCCGTGCGGACTGTCCACAGGCCGGCGAACGTCGATGCCTCCCGGCTCCGTGCTCACCCGCCCCGCGTTCATCGAGTTACCCGGTGTTGCTCGAAAATTCGCTCAAATGGAACACCATCGGGCAACTCGGCAAGCTCAGGTATCCGCCGAGACGTGCACACCTCTCACAACCCGAGCTGCAGCACCACGATGCCCGGGAAGATCGCGAACACGATGGTCAGCGGCAAAATCAGAAAAACCAGCGGGACCAGCATCGCGACCTCCTTCTTGCCCGCCAGTTCGAGCAGGTCGCGCTTCGCGTTCTCGCGGGAATCCTGGGCCTGCGCCCTCAGCACTTCTGCGAGAGGCGTGCCCCGCTCCAGCGCACCGGAGATGTGGTCGACGGCGCGAGTGAGGGGCGGGAGGTTGAGCCCGGTTGCCATGGCTGTGAGCGAATCGCCCAGCGGCAATCCGGTGTTCACTGCGGTTACGACGCCCAGCAACTCCCCGGCCAGTTCGCCGGTGCTGGCCCTACCGACCCGCCGCAGCGCGTCGAGGATGCCCTCGCCCGCTGAGAGGCTGAGTGTGAGGAACTCGAGCACTGTGGGCAGTTCGCCTGCGATGCGCGCAATTCGAGCCCGCGCGGATCTTTGGAGCTGGTAGTCCCGTGCCAGGATTCCGCCGACGGTCGACCCAAGGACGACGAGAACCTGCGCGGCGAGTGGGGCTCCGCCCGAATACCCGGCCGTGACCGCCACGAAGAGCCCAGCTCCGGCGCCGAACAGTGCCCAGATCAGTTGTTGCGAGCGATAGCCGTCGAGGCCGAGCGAACTGCCGGACTGCCGCAGTCGCATGTGGAGGGTATCGGAGCCGCCGAGAATGCGATCGAGTCGGCCGCGGAGCCGCCCGAACGACGGGCTGAGAAGCGCGCCAAGAACGGGAAGCGGCTCGATCGTGCGGCGCCCGAGAAACGCCCGCGCTCCCTCGGAGACGTCGATGATGTACGGCGCAACGCGGTCGACCAGCCGCGGGCGACTGAGTCTGGGCACAAGGCTCGACAGCGACCAGAGGCCGACTCCGAGCGCGATTCCCAGGAGCACAGCGATGCCAAGGGTCGGGTTTACCGGAACCATCTGCGCTCCTCTGGCAACCGACCGAGCGCGAGCATCACGCGGTATGCGGCGACGCTGATGATGAGGCCGCCCACAATGATCACGACACCTTGGGAGGTGTTGTAGGCGGCAGCTGCTTCTGGTCGCGAGGCCAGCAGGAGAAGGATGATCCACGGCGCAGCAACGCCGAGGCGTGCGGCATTCACCACCCACGACTGCCTCGCCTCGACCTCGGAACGGATTGCCCCCTCCTGCCGAAGGTAAGACGAGAGGTTCCTGAGTACCGTCGACAGCTCGCTCCCACCCACCTCCCGCGACATCCTCAGCGTCTCGAGAATGCGATCCGCGGTTGGGTCCGCGAGCCGCACTTTGAGCTGGTCGATGCAGAGCGAGAAATTGCCGGTCGCCCGATAGTCGCTCTCGAATTGCTCGAAACTGGGTCGGGCAGAGAGCGGGGCGACCCTGGCGAGCGTGACGACACTGTCGGGTAGCGCAAGGCCAGACCTGACCGCCGAGACCAGGTGATCGACGATGTCTGGCCAGAGCACACGGATGGCGCGGCGACGCAGCCGCGCGCGGCGAATAACCAGTGTGGTTGGCGCCACCAGCGCGACAATCGCGACTATCACCGCGATGACGGCGACCGGAACCAGCGCGAAAGTGAGCGCCCCGGCAGACACGGCAACAAGTACGGAGACGAGCACGAGAGCGGGAACGCGCACGCTCGACATCCCTGCCTGCGCCAATCGTTCAGCCAACGCCATCGACAGGCCTCGCTGGGTTCGACGCCGTGCAGCGCCTCGCGGCCATAGCAGCGGTGATGCCGAGAACAACAGCCCGACGCCCAGAAGCAGACCGAGCGCCAGGCTCACGCCGTACCCAGCTTCATGCCTATGCCCAGCACGGAGGCAGGATCGAAACCGTTTGCCGCGAACTTTGCGGTTTTCGTCGGATAGCTCCCGGTCGGGGTGAGCACACCGCGCTCCACGCTGAAGATCATGCTCGCCTCGATTACCCCAGCCGTCACCTGTCCGCTCGGTGCCAGGATCTCGGTGACCATGCGCTGTCCGTTGCGATCGAGGGAACAGTGCACGACGATGTCGATGGATGCTGCCACCGTCGGCACCACAAATGACGCATCGATATTGCGGCCGGCCAGCAGCGGCAGCGTGCTGAGCTTCGACAACGCGTCCCGCGCGCCGTTGGCGTGAATGCTGCACATGCCGGGCAGCCCGGAGTTGAGCGCGATGAGCAGGTCGAGCGACTCAGCCTCGCGCACTTCTCCGACCACGAGCCGGTCGGGGGGTTACCTATATACCTGACCATTGAGCGTCAAATTTCGCGGTGCACCGTTCAGGCGCCCCAGCGCTCGAATTGCCTCGGACATGAGCGTCGCTTGGACACTGCCGAAATGCGACCTCGACGCATCCAGCGAGGTGCGCCTAGGAATGATCGGCCTCAGACCTTGGGGCCGTCCGAAGACCCGCTGTCGCCGAAGCGGGCGTAGTGAGGCAAGTTGGCAGGAAGTTGGGGCGTGCAGCGCGACCACCCGAAGGACGCCGCCCGACAACCGGGCTCCTAGTTTTTGCGCCCGGGAGTGCGGACTATGACAACACACGGCACTAGGGCACAGCGGACAGTGGCGGTGCGCTATATTTTTCCGCTAGTCGAAGACTGAACTCGAAATACTGCTTGGCTGGCTCCAACATCATCATCAGGAAGGATGGTCGCAACGTATTAGCTGTAGTCTCGCCATCTTTCACTTCAATGAAGACTGCTCCGGCAAACAACATATTCGAATGAGGGTCAAGTCCTTTTGTGTGGTGTATCGGAGTCGTTGTGATCCTTCGGTTGGTTATGCGCTGAGGGCGTGGAGCTCGGGGGTCACCTCCTCGGGTTG
>JAYTRC010000098.1:0-33271 GCA_043746355.1 Lacisediminihabitans sp.
GCGACTATCACGGCGATGGCAAGCCCAACCGGCTCGGTGAGAACACGACCTCCCCTGAGTCGCTGGAGCGCATCATCGCGGCGGCGACCGGCACGGTGCCCTTCGTCGGGTAGCTCGACCCGCGAAAACAAGCTCGACCCGGTTAACAGGTTCAGCGCCCCCGGAGCGGAATCACGAAGGCGCTGAAGTTCGGATGGATTAGGCGGCTGGCGCCGTTCCGGCCCCACCGCTGCGACGGCGGGTGCGGTTGCGGCTGCGCGGGGGGCGGGATCCCTCGGCCGCGGGTGTGCTGGCCGGTGGCTGGCTAGACCGCTGCCCTGACGAGGAACCCCCGGACCGCCCGGTGCCGCCGTGATCGCCTGAGCGACCTCCGCGATCACCGGTGCGGCTGCGGTCGTTGCTGCGGGACCCGTTGCGCTGGGCATCGGTTGCACGGGGAGCACGAGGCTGCACCGGCCCGGCGCCAGGAAGACGGCCCTTGGTGCCCTCAGGGATGTCGAGGTCTGTGTAGAGATGCGGTGACGACGAGTAGGTCTCGACGGGTTCGGGCTGGCCCATGTCGAGTGCCTTATTGATCTGGGTCCACTTGTGCATGTCATCCCAGTCCACGAAGGTGACGGCGATGCCGGTCTTGCCCGCGCGACCGGTGCGGCCGGCACGATGCAGGTAGGTGTCGTCGTCGTCGGGGATGGTGTGGTTGATCACGTGGGTGACGTCATTCACGTCGATACCGCGAGCGGCGACATCCGTAGCGATCAGGATGTCTTTCTTGCCGGCCTTGAACGCAGCCATGGCCCGCTCGCGCTGCTCCTGGTTGAGGTCACCGTGCACGGCTGCGGCGTTGAAGCCGCGGTCGTTGAGCTCTTCCACGAGCTTTGCAGCAGCGCGCTTGGTGCGGGTGAAGATCACGGTCTTGCCGCGCCCTTCAGACTGCAGGATGCGCGCGATGACCTCGTCTTTGTCGAGCGAGTGCGCCCGGTAGACCACGTGCTTGATGTTGGCCTGCGTGCGACCTTCGTCAGGGTCGGTCGCCCGGATGTGGATCGGGCGGTTCATGAACCGACGCGCGAGTGCGACGATCGGCCCCGGCATCGTCGCGGAGAAGAGCATGGAGTGGCGGGTGGCAGGGGTCTGCGCGAACAACTTCTCGATGTCGCTCAGAAATCCAAGATCGAGCATTTTGTCTGCCTCGTCGAGCACCATGACCTGCACGTCTTTGAGGGAGAGCATTCGCTGGCTGGCGAGGTCGAGAAGGCGGCCGGGAGTTCCGACGACTACCTGCGCGCCGGCCTTCAGCTGCTCGACCTGCCCCTCGTACGCCTTGCCACCGTAAATTGCTGCGACCTGCGTGGAGCGATTGGATGCCGCGAGCGTGAGGTCTTCGGCAACCTGCACGCACAGCTCGCGCGTCGGTACAACGACAAGCGCTTTCACGCCGGGCGTCGGGTCTGTGCCGAGCGCCTGCAGCAGCGGAAGCCCGAACCCCAGCGTCTTGCCTGTGCCGGTTTTGGCCTGGCCGATGATGTCTTGCTTTCCGAGGCCCATCGGGATGGTCTGGGTCTGGATGGGGAAGGGCTCGATGATGCCCTTCGTCTCGAGTGCGTCGACCATGTCTTGGTCGATATTGAGATCTGCGAAAGTAGAAATAGTGAAGCCCTGTCGTGAAGCGGCGACGCCCGCTTGGTCGTGGGGCGTGCAGAAACCTCCACCAGAATTGGGAGGTATTGTCGCTAGTTTACCTGCTGGGCAACGCCGAACCTCTTCGGTTCGCTTCCAGCGGCCTGTCGGGCCATGCTCGTCTAGGCTGGGCGAGTGCTGAATTGGTTCCGTCGTCGGAAGAAGCGAGTCGTCGTTCCGCGGCTGCACAGCCGTGGCGAGGTCTCCGCCACAGTCAACAAAGTCGACCTCGCTGAACTCACGCCGGCGCTCGTGCCCTACCTCGCCCAGGCCGCATACCTTCAACTCACGATCTTCGAAACGCTATCGGGAGCGCTCGCGACCTCCCCATCGACCGAGTCGAAAGAGGTGGTCAGCAGGGCTGCTTCATTTTCGCTTGCGAAGCACCATGGTCTCGTCGCAGAGCTCACCCGCAAGGGTGTGGATGCCGCTGGAGCGATGGAACCATATGCTCCGCGGATCGACGAGTACCGCCGCCGAACCCTCGGATCGAACTGGTACGAGACGATGGTGACCGCCTACGTTACTGCTGGGCTGCTCGACGATTTCTCTCGCACGCTCGCTACAGGGCTTCCAGCCGAGTCGGCAGGGAGAATCGCCGAGATTCTCGACGCGGAAGACGGCCACGACCTCATCATGGGCGAACTCAGGCGTGCGATCGAGCAGGATCCGAAGCTCGCGTCGAAGCTGGCCATGTGGGGCAGGCGTCTCGTGGGCGACACGCTCCTGATAGCGCGCTCTGCCTTGGCCATGCCGGTCGATGGCCGCTCAGAAGAGGCGCGCCTGGAGCCGGTGTTCACCGAGTTAGTGGCTGCGCACACTCGCCGGATGGATGCGCTCGGGCTGACGGCTTAGGCGTTCGAAATATCTGGAAGCACGTCAGCACTGCGCGGTGGTTCGCCGAACCATTCGTCGTTCACGCACTCCCGTGTCCGGATCGATTTTGGCTGTGCCGTCGGGCTCGAAACCGATCTTGCGGTAGAACGCCTGTGCGCGGGGGTTCTGCTCGAACACCCACAGGTGAGCATCTCGGTTGCCAAGAGCGACGTCGGCGAGTGTGATCGCCAAGCCGCTTCCGCGATGCGGCGCTCCGATATACAGGCTCTTCAATTCCAGCGCGGGATCATCGTCGTTCGTCGTTGCCCAGCTGGCCACACCTGCAATCTCTGCGCCACACCATCCGATGGCGATATGACGAGACCCAGAGTCCAGGCGTTCCCTCCATCGCAGAGCTCGGTCTGCTTCGGTCACACCGTCGAGGTACGCGTCGGGCACCAGCCCTCGGTAAACCTCCCGCCAGCACGCTGTCTGGAATGCGGCGATCGCCGCAACGTCCGAGGAGGTCGCGCGCCGTGTGTCATAGCTGGCCGTCACGATGAAATTCTCGCAGTTTTGTTAAGCGGTGGGCGGAAGCTGCCAAAGGCCCGTTAGGTACGCTCACTTCGAATCGGGTCATACTTTTGGAATGAGTGATGAACCGGGGCACCAGGGAGTCGCGGTAGTGACCGGTGGCAGTCGAGGCATTGGGGCTGCCACCGCTTCGGCCGCGGCTGAGGCTGGATGGTCGGTGCTGCTGACCTATCGGCACGATGAATCTGCTGCGGCTAGCGTTGCAGCATCAATCCGAGCGAGCGGAAGGGTCGCTGCTCACATACGGGCAGATATGGCCAGCGAGAATGACATCGCCGCTGTTTTTGACGCGGCTGACAAGCTCGGCACCGTCACAGCACTCGTCGCGAACGCTGGAATCGTCGCTCCGAAATCCAGAGTCGACCAGCTGACGCTCTCCCGGCTGGAGGAGATGTTTGCGGTCAATGTAATCGCACCTTTCCTCGCGTGCGGTCAGGCGGTGCGCCGTATGTCGACGTTTCACGGCGGGGCAGGGGGTGGCATCGTTCTGGTTTCTTCCGCCGCAAGTCGGCTCGGGTCTGCCGGAGAGTACGTCGATTACGCAGCGTCCAAGGGCGCCATCGACACGCTGGGGATTGGCCTCGCTCGTGAAGTAGCCGAGGAAAAAATCCGGGTGAATGTTGTTCGACCTGGAATCATAGATACGGAGATCCACCAGCGCAACGGCAGCCCTGACCGGGTTGCGCTGGTTGCGGGGACGATCCCGATGAAACGGGCCGGGTATGCGTATGAAGTTGCTGCGGCGATCATCTGGCTGCTCGGAGATCAAGCGAGCTACTGCACCGGAACCATCCTCGACGTCGCAGGTGGCCGATAGACCCCTGAGGCGCAAGCAATCGACTGCGCTTCATCTCGAACTCTCACGCCGAGAACTTAACGCGACGCCCCGAGGCGACGCTTGGAGGAGAAGTCTGGAGGCCTTGTGTACTTCGTCACGTGCGACCATGGCGCAGTAGTCGGCTCATTCCTATAGCCGGGCGTAACGATGGTGACTCTGATCAGGGGTTTTATTCCCTCACTGCGCTCTAGGCCCGGCTGAGCCTGCCGAGCAGCTCGACATCGCCGTGCTGGCGTGCGCGCCGAAGCAGCACTCCGACGAGAGTCACGACGACGGCGGCCAGCACGAGGGTGATGACCCAGATCCATCCATCATTGAATTTGAGCCCGACCCAGGTGAGCGCTGCCCAGGCGATTGCGGCTGTGGAGGCACCGATTGCCGGGAGTAGCAGTGCACCGAAGGTGTCGTGCGCCCGCAGGCCGTAGAGCAGCCCGAGACCGAGGATCGCGCCCCCGAGGGTTGCGAACAGCAGTTCCATGCCTACCTTGCCAGCACTACGCGACGAAGCCCACGCGGCGCGACTCTTCTGAGCCGACCTCGATGTAGCCGAACTGGTCGGTGGGAACGATGAAGATGGTGCCGCGGTTGTCGGCGAGCTTGAAATACTTCGCCGAGCTGTCGAGCGCTGTCGAAATGACTTTCTCGACGTCTGCAGCAGACTGCGACGACTCGAAGCTGATCTCGCGGGGGCTGTTTGTGATGCCGATACGAACGTCCATGGCCCTAGATTACGACACCCGGCGCCGGGCCATCGGCCACGTTCTCTTCTGGCAGAACTGTCGCAGGTGCCCGGTACCGTTACCAGCATGGCGATCAAGGGATTCGTGCGGGGTGGCCGTGCCGCGGCATCCACTCCTCCCGATCTCGACGGCTCGCAGCGTGCGGTGCTCGAGCTCACAGACCCCGAGTCTGCTGCGGTGATCGGTGCACCGGGCACGGGCAAGACGACCACTGTCGTCGAGCTGGTCGCGCACCGCGTTCTCGAGCGCGGCTTCGCGCCTGAGGAGGTGCTGGTGCTCACGTCATCGCGGGTCACCGCAACCCGGTTGCGTGACGTGCTCGCGCTGAGGATCGGGGTGCCCACGAACGGCCCGCTGGCCCGCACGGTCAACTCCCTGGCGTTCGAGATCGTCGGCAACGCGGCACGTGCCGTCGGGGTGGATGCGCCCAGGCTGGCCACCGGTGGCGACCAGGATAGCGATATCGCCCAACTGCTCGAGGGGCACATCCTCGACGGCGGCGGACCGGAATGGCCACCCTCCCTGGGCCCGGAAGTGCGCGGGCTGCGCGGCTTCAGAACAGAGCTTCGCGAGCTGATGGCTCGTTCGACCGAATACGGCGTGGGCCCCGCCCGACTGGCCGCGCTCGGGGTCGAACACCATCGACCGGAGTGGGTCGCGGCAGCCGCCTTCTTCGCCGAATACCTGGGCGTGGTCAGCAGCGCGCGGGCGGCCCAGCTCGACTCGACGGAACTCGTGCAGTTCGCGATCGCCGCCCTTGCGCGCGGGGAGGCCGGCGCATCTGTCGACAGGTTGCGGCTCGTGGTCGTCGACGACCTGCAGGAGGCAACACGTTCCACGATCGAGCTGCTGGCTGCGCTTGCTGCGCGCGGGGTCGCGGTCGTTGCATTCGGGGATCCGGATGTCGCGGCCAACGCATTTCGCGGCGGAGAGCCAGACGCTCTCGCCCGCCTCGCAACGCTCCTCGGCGTGCCGGGCCTGCGCACGCTCATCCTGGGCACGGCTCATCGCCAGGGTGCGCAGCTGCGCGCATTCACCGGTCGTGTGACGGAGCGCATTGGCACGGCGGGCGCCGTCGGCCAGCGCGGTGCCGTCGCCGCAGGCAGCGACTTCGAGCACCCGGTGCTGCGCATCGTCGCAGACAGCGCGGCTCGACAGTGGGCATCCATCGCCCGGCAGCTGCGCGAGCATCACCTGCTCGGCGACATCGCGTGGCGCGACATGGTCGTTGTCGCTCGCAGCGGCGCCCAGGTGCCGGTGATCGCGAGGGCGCTCGCGCTCGCCGAGGTTCCGACGAGAACCGCTGTCGGGGGTAAGGCGCTGCGCGACGACCACGCGGCCAGGAGCCTGCTCACCCTCGTCGATGTCGGTATCGGCCGTACTGCGCTCGACCCTGTCATTGCGAACGAGCTTCTGCTCGGCCCGTTCGGCGGGCTTGACACGCTTGCTGTCAGGCGGCTGCGGCTCGCGCTTCGGGCGGAAGAGCTCGCCGGCGATGGCAACCGGTCGAGTGATGAACTGCTGGTCGAGGCTCTCGGTGCGCCCGGCCGGATCGCAACGATCGACAATCGGGTCGGCAGGAACGCTGACCGCCTGGCACAGACGCTCGAAGCGCTGCGAGTCGCCGCAGCGGATGGCGCGACAATCGAGGAGCTGTTCTGGCTGGCCTGGGAGCGAAGCGGGCTCGCGAAAGACTGGTTCGGGCAGGCTGTCAGCGCCGGCATCGCGGCAGATGAGGCCAACCGCAACCTCGACGGAATCGTCGCGCTGTTCACCGCCGCAAAACGTTTCGTCGAACGCGAACCGGGTGTTGCCGCGACCCTGTTTCTCGATCGGCTGCTCGATGCAGAAGTGCCAGAAGACACCCTGTCAGCCCAGCCCGCCGGCGACACCGTGCTCGTCACGACCCCGTCTGGAACCGTCGGGCTCGAGTTCGACATCGTGGTGATCGCCGCTCTTCAGGAGGGCATCTGGCCGAACCTCCGCCTCCGCGGCTCCCTGCTCTTCCCCCAGCAGCTGGTGCGCGTGGTCACCGGCCTCGGCGGTGTCGCGATTGACGAGCGCCGCGAAGTTCGAGACGACGAATTGCGGATGTTCGCGCTCGCGATCTCCCGCGCGCGAAGCCAGGTCGTCCTCGCCGCCGTGGCCAACGAAGACGACGCTCAGAGCGTGCTGTTCGCGCTCGCCCCGCAGTCGCCGATGGTGGATGCCGCGACGCTGCGGCCGCTCTCCCTCCGGGCGCTGACAGGGAGGTTGCGACGGGAACTCGCGCAGCCGAGGCGCACCACTGCCGAGAGGGAGGCCGCGGCATCCGCCCTTGCCAGGCTCGCCATCCAGAGGGTGCCTGGCGCCGATCCTGCCGACTGGCACGGCCTGCTCGAGCCGTCGACGCTCGAGCCCGTCTTTGCAGAGGGTGAGAGCGTGCCGGTGTCGCCGTCGCGGCTCGAGGCTTTCGAAGACTCGCCGGTCGACTGGTTCGTCGATACCGTTTCCGGCAGCCAGACCACAACGGCGATGGGCCTCGGAACCATAGTGCACTGGGCAATGGAGACCGCGACCGACCCGAGTGTTGACGCTGTCTGGTCGGCAATCGAGAGCCGCTGGTCCGAGCTGAGCTTCGAGTCGCCGTGGCTGGCCGAACAACAGCGCAGGGCCGCGCGAATCCTCGCGGCAGGGGTCGCGGGCTATCTTGCAGACTTCGCGCGTGACGGCAAAACGCTGGTCGGTGCGGAGAGCCGGTTCTCCCTGCCCATCGACAACGCGATCGTCAACGGATCGATCGACAGGGTCGAGCGAGCGGCCGATGGCTCGGTCGTGATCGTCGACCTGAAGACCGGCGCCCCCCTCACCCAGCAACAGAAGATCGACGCGCATCCGCAACTCGGCGTGTACCAGCTGGCCTACGTGCACGGTGTGCTCGACGAGTTTCTCAACGAGCTCGGTGAGCACAGCGGAGGAGGAGCAAAGCTGCTTTTCGTGAAGAAAGGCGTGGGCAGCAAGCTCTACCGGGAGGGAACGCAGGCCGCTCTCGATGAGGATGCGCTCGAGGGATTCCGCACGCGTATCCGCCAGGCGGCGATTGGGATGGCTGCGGCGGCATTCGACGGAGCCGTCGACCTCGACCAGTGGGGTGCGTTCGATGTCGCGGCCAAGAAGTTGCACAGGGTGAGGGCTGTGTCGAGTGACTAGTGCGAATGAGATCGCGGACGCCCTCGGTCGACCCCGACCGACAGCCCAGCAGCGCGCGGTGATCGAGTCACCCCTCGCGCCCGCGCTCGTCGTCGCGGGCGCGGGCAGCGGCAAGACCGAGACCATGGCCAACCGGGTGCTCTGGCTGCTGTCCAACGGATACGTGCAGGCGAACCAGGTGCTTGGGCTCACCTTCACGCGAAAGGCTGCTGGCGAGCTGTCGGCGCGCATCAGGGAGCGGATCATCGACCTCGACCGGGCAGGACTGCTGCCCGGCGATTACGACGAGTTCGATCCGCCGACCGTCGCCACCTATAACTCCTTCTCGAATCGCATCTACCGCGACAACGCGATGCTGCTCGGCCGGGAGAGTGACGGTGCTGTTCTCGGCGAGGCATCGGCGTGGCAACTCGCCAGGTCGATCGTGATCTCCTCGGGCGACGAGCGCCTGCCAGGGCTCGACAAGAATGTCGATTCCGTGACCAGAGCGGTGCTGTCGCTGGCCCATGCCGTAGCCGAGAACGTGGTCAACCCGTCTCTGGTCACGGCATTCGCCGAAGAATTCGCGGCCGTGGCAGACCTTCCTCCCGGCGGCCGTGGTGCATACGAAGAGGTCGCCCAGCTCGCCTCGACCATCGGCGCCCTGCCAGTGCTGCTCGATCTCGTTGCGCGGTTCGCCGAGTCGAAGGCGCGTCGGGGCTTCGTCGAGTACTCCGATCAGGTCGCTCTCGCGCTGCGCATCGTGCGCGAGGTGCCCCGCATCGCCGACGAGCTGCGCGACCAGTACCGAGTCGTGCTGCTCGACGAATACCAGGACACCAGCGTCGTGCAGACCTGGCTGCTGTCTGAGCTGTTCGCGAGGATGCCCGTGATGGCGGTCGGAGACCCCAACCAGTCGATCTACGGCTGGCGTGGCGCAAGCGCAGCAAACCTCGAGGGCTTCGATCGACAGTTCGCCGACGGGCACGGGCAGTTATTCGCCCTCACGACGAGCTGGCGCAACGGGCACGACATCCTCGCGGTCGCGAACGGCATCGTTGCTCCTCTCCAGGGCGCGGTGAGCCGACTCGAGGCGGGGCCGAACGCGACTGCAGTTCCTGTCGACGTCGTGTTCGAGGAGACCCTCCCCGACGAGGCGGAGGCTGTCGCGCTGTGGCTGAAGAGACGGCTGGAAGTGCAGGGCGAGTCACCCACAGCCGCTGTGCTCTTCCGGGCCAGGAAGACGCAGGGCGTGTTCATCGAGGCGCTGAGAAAGCACGACGTGAAGTTTCACGTGCTCGGGCTCGGCGGCCTCATGGCTGAACCGGAAATCGCAGACCTGGTGTCAGCGCTCACAGTGGTGAGCGATCCATCCGCCGGGTCAGAGCTGGTGCGGCTTCTCTCCGGCTCGCGCTGGCGCGTCGGTGCGAAAGACCTGTTCGCTCTCAGTCGGGTCGCGTCGTGGCTCGCCAAGCGGGACTATGCGCAGAAGCCTCTCGCCGACGACGTGAACGAGCGGTTGCGCAACTCGGTCGCGGAGGGTGAGGGTGGCTCGATCGTCGATGCGCTCGACTTCGTCGCAACGGCACGGCCCGGTCACACGCAACTGGCCGGGTTCAGCGAGATCGGTGTCGCACGGCTGAAGGATGCTGGCGCCACCTTTGCGCGGCTGCGAGCCAGGGTGGGTCTCGACCTGCTCGACTTCGTCACCTACGTCGAGCAAGACCTGATGCTCGACATCGAGGTCGCGGCGAACGAGACGCGCACGACGGGTACTGCCACCATGGAGGCGTTCTTCGATGCGCTCAGCAGCTATCTCGCCGTCGACGACTCGTCAACTCTTGGCGGCTTTCTCGGCTGGCTTCGCGAGGCAGAGTGGCGCGACAACCTCGCACCCCGGCCAGAGGAACCAGAGCCTGGCACCGTCCAATTGCTCACCATCCACGGCGCGAAGGGCCTCGAATGGGACCTCGTTGTCGTGCCGAGGACGGTGGACGGTGAACTGCCTGCCGCGCCGCGCGAGGGTTCGAACGGCTGGTTGTCCTTCGGCTCGCTGCCCTGGCCGTTTCGGGGTGATGCCGACGAGCTGCCGGTGTTCGACTGGCGCGCTGCGACCACGCGAAAAGAGGTCGTCGATGAACAGAAAGTGTTCAAACAGCTCGTTCGGGCGCGGCACGACCTCGAGGAGCGGCGACTCGCCTACGTCGCGGTCACTCGGGCCAGGCACCGGCTGCTGCTCACCGGATCGTTCTGGGCCACCCAGGTGGCGGCACGCAGGCCAAGCGCGTTCCTGCGCGAGCTCGAAGCCGAGGGCATTATCTCCGAACTGCCCGCCGAGAGCGAGCACTCCGAGAACCCGCTGGGAGAGACGGCCAACCTGTTCAGCTGGCCACGGGATCCCCTAGGCGGTCGCCGCGAGATGATCGAGCGCGCAGCCGAGCTCGTGCGCGCCGCACGGTCGGGTGAAGCGGGGGAGTGGGAAGAGCAACTCGACCTGCTGCTCGAAGAGCGGCGTTGGCGCATCGACGCGACCGAGGTCGTCGAGCTGCCCAGCCGGGTGCCAGCATCGCGCTTCAAGGACTTCGTGAGTGATCCGGCATCCGTCGCCGCATCGCTTCGACGGCCCATGCCGGAGCGGCCGTATCGGGCGACCAGGCTCGGCACGCTCTTTCACTCCTGGGTCGAGCAACGATTCGGTGTGCACGGGGCCGCAGAAGAATTGGATGCCCCGCTGGGCGAGCAGGACCTGGATGACGCCACCGTCACCCCGGAGAGTCTGGCCGAGCTGCAGGCCACCTTTGAGCGTTCCGAGTTCGCCTCGCTCTCGCCGGAGGAGGTGGAGATCGAGATTCACCTCGTGCTCGACGGCGAGATCATAATCTGCAAGCTCGACGCCGTGTATCTCATCGACGGGCGATACCGGGTGGTGGACTGGAAGACCGGCAAGGCACCGAAGGATGCTGCCGATCTCGAGTCGAAGCAGCTGCAGCTCGCGCTGTACCGCCAGGCATTCGCGGAGTGGAAAGGAATCGACCCTGACCTTATCGACGCGGTGTTCTATTACGTCACTGACGACAGCGTGATCCGCCCTGAGCGCATCTACAACCGGTCCGAGCTCGTCGCCGAATGGCGGAAAGTGACGGCTGCGCGCTCTTAAACCACGGTGCTCTGGCGGCCGACGATGGCAGTAACCAGCGCCTCGACCGGTTCGCGCGGCGCCATCGGATTGTCGAGCAGGCTGAAGTCGACTGTGCCGAGATCGGGCAGGCCGAGGGATGCGGGCAACTCCACCAGGTCGAGCGGAATCAGGCTCTGCGGAAAGGCGGCGATGCCGATCCCTGCACGGGTGGCAGCGACCATTCCGTTGATTTCACGGACGTTGCAGGTGATGCGCCAGGTGCGACCGGAACCTTCGAGCCCGTCGATCATCAGTGTGCGGCTGAGGCTGGGGGACTGGTAGACGATCAGCGGCACTGCCTGCCCTGGCTCGATGGTGAGATCACGGTGCCCCACCCAGACCAGGCGGTCTCGACGCACCAGCCGGCCGACCTGCGCGTCAGAGGCCTGTCGCACGAAGACCAGGTCGAGCTGGCCAGCTGAAAGCCGACGGGTCAGCACGATGCTCTGGTTGACCGTGAGCTCGAGGTTGATGTGGGGGTAGAGCTGGCGAAAGTCGCGAAGGATCTGCGGCAGCTGCGTGAGGGCGAGGTCGTCGGCTGACCCGAAGCGAAGGCGCCCGCGCATCGCCGAGCCGGTGAAGTAGCTGCTGGCCTGGTCGTGCGCGGCGAGAATCGTGCGGGCGAAACCGAGCATCGCGTCGCCATTGTCGGTCAGCCGCACTTCGCGGGTGTCCCTCGCAACGAGGTTTCGGCCGGCCTCGATCTCCAGGCGGCGGATGTGCTGGCTCACCGTCGGCTGGCTTAGTCCGAGCAACTGGCCGGCACCGGTGAAGCTCAGTGTCTCGGCCACGGTGACGAAGGTCTTCAGTAGTACCGGATCGAACATCCATGCTCCTCATTGGCATACGTAATGAGACTTATAGCCTCGATTCTATTAGCGAATAAGTCGCGGAGTCGTAACGTTGATGTACGTGAGCACCGAGACCACCGCGATCATTCCGCCGACCGAACCGATCCCCGTGCTTCTCGAGCGCCCTCGCTGGCGTGACACCTTCGACTCGCTGCGCATCTACAACTACCGCCTCTATGTCATCTCGCAGTCGATAGCGAACACCTCAGCCTGGATGCAGCGCATCGCCATCGACTGGCTGGTCTTCGAACTCACCAAAAGCGTGACGGCTGTGGGATTCACGGTGTTCCTGCAGTTCGCTCCTGTGCTCGTCTTCGGCGTGTGGGGCGGCGTCGTCGCCGACCGGCTCGACAAGCGCAAGCTGATGATGGGGACCCAGTCGGCAGCCATCCTGCTCTGCGGATTCCTCGGCACCGTGACGATCTTCGGCATCGTGCACGTCTGGGAGGTGTATGCCGTCGCCCTGCTTCTCGGCTGCGCAGCCGTGCTCGAGGCACCCGCCCGGTCGGCGTTCGTCAACGAGATGGTCGGGCACGCCAGGCTGCGCAACGCCATCAGTCTCAACGCCTCGATCTTTCACCTCGGTGGCTTGCTCGGGCCCGCGATCAGCGGCATCCTGGTCGCGCTGGTTGGCGCCGGGTGGTCGATCGGCGTGAACGCGATTGCGGCAGCGGTAGTGGTCGTAACCCTCGGCTGCATGCGGGTGTCTGAGCTTCATCGTTCGCCACGGGTCACCAGGCAGAAGGGGCAGATTCGCGAGGGGCTGACGTACGCCATGTCGAAGCCGACCATCTTCTGGCCGCTCCTCATGCTCGCCTTCGTCTCGACGTTTGGAATGACTCTGCCCGTGTTGCTCGTCTCGTTCGCAGACACCATCTTCAAGACAGGGGCAGCCGGCTACGGGCTCTACAGCTCTGCCGCGGCAGTCGGGGCCCTCAGCGGCGCCCTGCTCTCGACCCGGCGCATGACCATTCGCCTGCGCGCGATCATGCTGGCAGCCGGCCTGTTCGGGTTGGCGCTGATCGCCAGCGGCCTCGCACCGCTGCCCGGCGTCTTCCTGGTCTTCCTGGTGGGGATCGGGATCACGCGGCTCCTGTTCGCAACAGGTGCGGAGTCGATCGTGCAACTGTCGACCAACCGCACGATTCGCGGCAGGGTGATGGCTCTCTACGCGATGGTCGTGCTCGGCGGCCAAGCGCTGGGCGGCCCGCTCATCGGCTGGGTGGCGCAGACCTGGGGCGTCCGGGACGCCATGGTTCTCGCCGGCGTGATGCCGGCCGTCGCCGCGGTAGTAATCGCCGTGATCCTCGCCCGCTCCGGTCGGCTGACGGTGAGCTTCCGGCGTGAGCGCTTCCTGCGAATCATCCGCAGCTGATGCCGAGTAGCCGACGCTCGCCCCACAATCCCGCGCAAATTCAGCGCGCAGACGCACACAAATCGTGCGGAACGCGCTGGGCCAGAGCGGCTAGAAGCGGCGCTGACGGTCCAGCATCGCCTCGACATCGGTCACAGCCATCGTCGGCATCGTGTTGTGGGTGAGCACCTGGTCGAGGTCGTCGCGCACGTTGTCGGCGAGCCCCTGCAGCATCTCGACCGCGTCATCCACGATCTCGGTACTGCGTTCCTGGGCGCCGTGCAGCAGCCACTTCGCAATCTCGAGCTCTGAGTAGAGCATCGAGCGCTGCCGCACTTGGCGGTCCGTTGCGCCGCGAGTGGCTGCGTATGCGTCGAAGGCCGTGGTCGCGACAGCCGGATCCGGCGCGCCAAGAACCCAGTAGAGGTCGCGGGCCGGGTCGCCGACGCTGAGGTTGTGCCAGCCGAGTACGCCGGTGACCTCGCTATTCGCGCTCAGGAACGAATCGGCACTGAGCGACCCGTTGACGACGGTGGGAGCGAACTGCCAGAGTGCAGAATCTTCGCTGGCCTGTTCCCAGCGGCCCAGCAGCGCTGCCGGAACGAGGCCGGTAGCGGATGCCCGATCCATGACCGTGATGAGGCCACGGAGTATCTCGGCAGGGCTCTGCACGGGCAGGCCGGCATCTGCAATAAAACTTGTCGGCAGCGAGTGGATTGCGGCAATGGCCGTACCGACCGACGTGGCCAATTCGTTGTCGAAGTAGTCGAGCAGGGTCTTCGCTCCGTAGACGAATTCGTAGACGACAGCGCGGGTGCCGCCCACCGGGGCCTGCCCGGCGAAGGTCGACGCGACGAAGGGGAGGCGCGAGCGAACGCCGACGCTCAATGCGCGAAGCGAGACGAGGTCTGCCGACTGCTCTTGTTCGGAGCGCTCTGAGGTGGGAACTCGGATTATCCAGTGGCTGCCGTCTCGCCCGGTGAGCAGTGCCGACTCGAAATCGCCGTCGCTGCCCGAGCCGAATCCGCTCGCACCGACGACATCGAGGCCTGACACCGCCGAGGTGGCGAGCGCGGCTAGAGTGAGAGGGGATCTGGCCATACCGACAGGGTAAGTCGTGTCCCCCGACCGGCCTCGAACGCCACGCTGGTCCCCCTGCTTTGGATGATTGGTCGCTACGTGTCCCGTGAGTTCCTCTCGCTGCTGCCGCTGTCGCGTCATGGCCTCGATCGCGACTACCTGACTCGCACCCGACCGCAGCTGTTCGAGGAGCTCTGGGCAGACGAGTCGACCAGGGTTTTGGTTCTCACGCACGGCACAGCGCTGCTCGCCGATGACGGCGGCCTGCTGCTCGTGCCGCCGTCGCGCGTGCCCGTCTCCGACCTGCAGCTCTACCTGGGCAAGGGGCTGGCAGAGCCGGCTTCTGGCGTATCGATCGCGGCGGTCGTGCTGGGCGACGACGAGGCCAAGGCGCTCGAACCCGACCGGGCGAAGTGGGGCAACCTCAGGGCAGTCGGCAGCAGGCTCTCGACGCTGGATGCAGGCCTTTTCACCGTCGCACTTGCACTCGCGAATTGGCACGCCTCCCACGGATTCTCGCCCCGCACCGGCGAGCCGACCACGTCAGAGCTGGGTGGCTGGGTGCGCAGAGACCCTGAGGGCAAAGAGATCTTCCCCCGCACGGATGCCGCGATCATCGTGGGCATTGTCGATGCCGACGACCGCATCCTTCTCGGCTCGAACGCGCTGTGGGAGAACAACCGGTATTCGCTGCTGGCCGGGTTCGTCGAGCCGGGGGAATCGCTCGAGGCCGCGGTTGTGCGCGAGGTGTTCGAGGAGTCCGGCATCCGGGTCATCGATCCCGTCTACCTCGGTTCGCAGCCCTGGCCGTTTCCGGCGAGCCTCATGCTCGGCTTTCTCGCTCGGGTCGATCCCGATGTCGAGCAGACGCTGACCCCTGACGGCGAAGAGATCCTCGATCTGCGCTGGTTCAGCCGCACTGAGCTCACCGAGGCGATCGGCGAAGTCGTGCTGCCCGGTCACACCTCCATCGCCCGCGCGATTCTCGAGCACTGGTACGGCGGCCCGATCGAAGACGGCATTGACTGGTAGTGCTTCTGGGAACGGCGGTGCCGAGTCGCTTCTCGAGGGGCTCGACGAGCAGCAGCGCGTCGCTGCCCAGTCGCTGCTCGGCCCCGTCGTTCTGCTGGCCGGCGCGGGCACTGGCAAGACCCGAGCGATCACACATCGCATCGCGTACGGAGTCGCAACCGGGGTCTATCGCCCCGAGAAGGTAATGGCGCTCACCTTCACCTCGCGCTCCGCCGCAGAACTGCGCGGGCGCCTGCGTCAGCTTGGGACGACCGGAGTCGCCGCACGCACCTTCCACGCGACAGCCCTCGCGCAGCTCGGGTTCTTCTGGCCGCAGGTCATCGGCGGAACAATGCCACGCATCCTCGACAGCAAGGGGAGGATGCTCGGCCATGCAGCAGAGACCCTGAAACTGAAACTCGACACCGCGGCGCTGCGCGACCTGGCAGCTGAAATCGAGTGGCGCAAAGTCTCACGGCTCACCCTGGAGCAGTACTCCGGCATCCTTCCCTCCCGCCCCATGCCGCCCATGCTCGACGCGTCGAAGATGCTCGCGCTGCACGTGGCCTACGAGGCGCTGAAAGACGAAAGACGACAGCTCGACTTCGAGGATGTGCTGCTCGCCACCGCAGGAATGATCGAGTCTGAGGCACGGGTGGCCCAGCAGGTGCGGGAGCAGTACCGCTTCTTCGTCGTCGACGAGTACCAGGATGTCTCGCCGCTTCAGCAGTCGCTGCTCGACCTGTGGCTTGGCGAACGACAGGACCTCTGCGTCGTTGGTGACGCGAGCCAGACCATCTACTCGTTCGCGGGGGCATCCGCCGACTACCTGCTTGGCTTTCCCGCGAAATATCGCGAGTCGACAGTGGTGCGGCTCGAGCAGAACTACCGCTCGACCCAGCAGATTGTGCATGTGGCGAACCGACTGATGAGGTCGCGGCCCGGCGCGCTCAGCCTGCAGGCGGCTGTCGAGCAGGAGGGCGCGGTCGTGCCGACCGTTGACTCATATCCGTCCGAAGCGGCAGAGGCTCGCGCAGTAGCGCAGCGCATCGGCGAGCAGATTGCGGCGGGGGCTCGGCCGCAGGACATCGCGGTGCTCTACCGCATCAACGTGCAGGGCGCGCTCGTGGAGGCAGCCCTCGGCGACGCCGGAATCAGTTTCCAGCTGCGTGGAGGGTCACGGTTCTTCGACCTTCAGGAGGTCAAGCAGGCGCTCATGATGTTGAAGGGCGCTGTGGTGGCGGCAACGCGAGAACCACTGTTCAAGACAGTGAGCGATGTGTTGCGGTCGCTCGGCTGGACCCAAGATGCGCCTGAAGCACGCGGTGCTGTTCGAGACAGATGGGAATCTCTCAACGCAATCATGGGACTGGCTGAGGCGGCAGCTGTCGGTACCTCACTGCGCGACTTCGTCGACGAACTGTACGAACGATCCGCAGCCCAGGCCGAACCGACCATGGCCGCGGTGACACTCGCCACGATGCATTCCGCCAAGGGGCTCGAGTGGGACGCCGTCTACCTCATCGGCCTCAGCGAGGGCTACCTGCCGATCACCTACGCGAAGACCGAGCAGGCCGTCGACGAGGAACGACGGCTGCTCTACGTCGGGATCACGCGCGCACGTCGGCTGTTACACCTGTCCTGGGCAAAAACGGGATCGGGTCGTTCGGCCGAGCGGAAGCCATCGAGATTTCTGGCTGAGCTGCAGTGATTTCGGCACACTGGCAGTCAGGATGCCGCGCCCACTCCCGATAGGTGCGCTCGCCGCTCGTGGAGTCGAGCTCGATCGACGTCGCAGGGCCGGGCGTGCCGCGCTGCTGGCGTGCTTGCACGAGCCGCGCGACGATGCCGGCGGTCTCAGTGGCCACAAGCGCACTCTCGAGCATCGACGGCCGGCCCCAGAGCTGGCTTGCGATAGCGGGCCAGGCCGGGTCGGCATCCGTTCGGTGGAGTGCGAGGCAGTACAGGCACGGCCCCGTTCCCGGCTCGACGATCGGGCCGATGCGCACCACAGCGTCGCCAAAGACAACCGGGAGATGAGGAACATCGCGGCGAAGCCAGCGGCCGTGGAGCTCTGGGTCGATCACGTGGTGGGCGATGATGACGACGAAGCCTGCATTGTCTCCGTCGAGTAACAGCCGAAGTCGTGCTGCAGTCGGTCCTGTTCCCTCGACGGTCGCGGTCGGGAGCGGCCCCGGCTCGCTTTCGAGTGCGCCGGACAGCTGGGCGAGCAAGCGGTCAACCGTACCCGGTTCGGCCTCGACAGTCCGGGCGATCATGTCGAGTCCGGATCGTGAGATGCCGGCGACGAGCGCCGCGAACAGCTGTTGCTGGGCGTCAGTCACCTCGTCGATGACGAGCAGGGAGCGGTCGACGCCCACTTGCAGGCTCTCGGGGCTGCGCCAGACGAGTGGATAGCGGCGATCGAGCTTGAGGACCATCCGCACAGCATGCGCCCGAGCATCCAACTCCCGTCAGCTTCGTCCACAGGCAGACCGCCCACTGCGCTGAGAATGCTACTTCGCTGTGCCGTCTTCGCCCTCGACCGGGCGGTCATCAGTCGTGTCGTTGAGCAGGTCTTCGATTGCCTGGTCGATCGGGTCTTGGTCTGGCTCAGCGCCAGTCAGGCGCATCACGAGCCCTACCGGGTCATCGATGTCTTGGGATGTCGGCACGAGGTCGGGGTGGGACCACAGCGCATCGCGGCGTGCAGCGCCGATCTCGTCGGTGAGTTTCTGCCACATCGCCGCTGCCTCGCGAAGACGACGGGGGCGCAGCTCAAGCCCGACGAGAGTGGAGAACGCTGATTCTGCAGGACCGCCAGCTGCGCGACGACGACGAACGGTCTCGGCAATCGCATCCGACTTGGGCAGTCGTGTGGTCGCCTGGGCGGTCACGACATCGACCCATCCTTCGATGAGCGCCAACGTGGTCTCGAGCCTGCCGAGAGCTGCGAGCTGGGCTTCGGTCTTCGGCGCGATCAGGGCACCGCTCGCAACCGCGTCGCGAAGTTGCTCGGGGTTCGACGGGTCGAAGTCGGCCGCGAGGCTTTCGAGCTGCTCAGTATTGATTCCGATGCCGCGGGCGGAGTCGGTGATGGCGCTGATGAGTTGCAGCTTTAGCCACTTCGCGTGACGGAACAGGCGGGCATGAGCGAGTTCCCGAACGGCGAGGTAGAGCTGCACCTGGTCGAGTTCGATATCGAGGTCTGCGCCGAACTCTGCCAGGTTCTGGGGGAGGATGGCTGCCTGCTGGTCCTGTTCCCCGGTGCCGAGCAACGGGAAGCCGATGTCGCCGCCGGAGACGACCTCGCTGGAGAGCTGGCCAACCACCTGCCCCAGCTGGAGGGCGAACAGCGTGCCGCCCACGTTGCGCATGAGCTTCGATGCGCCCTCGATCATGCCGGACATCTCTTCAGGAGCCTGTTCTCGCAGCACGTCAGTGAGCGAGTTGGCGATGCTGAGGGCTACAGGCTCGGCAAGCTGGGTCCAGAACGGCATTGTCGCCCTGATCCACTCCGGCCGCGTCATGAGTTTGGGCGTCGTGGTCAGCTCTGAGATGTCTGTTGCCTCGTCGAGCCAGAGCGCTGCGACGTGGAAAGACTGCTCGATGGAGGAGCGCTCGGCCGGGGTCGACGGCCGCACATCATTCGCCGCTATCTCCTGTGCCCGGTCGAGCGACAGTTTCCAGTTGATCCCGTCGCCACTCGACTGCATCGCGCTCTGAAGCTGACCTATGAGGTTCTTGAGCATCTCAGGGTCATCCGGAAGCCCGGCTGCACTCGCGAGACGCGCGGGATCGATGTCGGAGTTCCCCGAGAGGAACTGGTTCAACATGTCGCGGAACTCGTCCTCAGGGTCCTGCGCCGAATCTTCAGGCATAGCAACTACGCTAGCCGCTGCATAGCTGCACGAGCTGTGTTTTGGCCGCTCCCGACCGCACTGCCGTGCGCCCGTGGCGAACACCCACCAGACCCCGAGGATCACGTGGCACTCTTTCCCGACGTTCCTGCAGTGCCGGTGCGCCGTCGGTCCGGTCGCCGGGTCGGCTGGATCCTGCTTGCGCTCGCGGTCGTCGGGGGCTTTGCGTTTGCAAACGTGCCTGCGCCATATGTGATCGAGCAGCCCGGCCCTGTCTTCAACACTCTCGGCACGGTCACCAATGCAGGCAAGAGCGTTCCGCTCATCGACATTCCGACGAAGAAGACCTACCCGACCGGCGGCAGTCTCGACATGCTGACCGTCAACCTGGTCGGCGACCCGTCGAACCCGCCCAGTTGGTTCGAGGTCGCCCAGGCCTGGCTCGATCCGAGCCGCGCAGTGCTACCGGTCGCCTCGGTCTACCCGGCGGGCGAGACGGTGCAGCAGTCCAACAAGCAGTCGGCCGTCGACATGCAGAATTCCCAGAGGGATGCCGTCGCCGCTGCATTGACGACGCTGGGGTATCCCCTCACCTCGACACTCACGGTCGGAGGGCTCTCAGCAGGCTCCCCGTCGAAGGGAGTCCTCAGGGACGGGGACGAGATCTTCAGCGTTGATGGCGCGTCAGTGAGCAGCGTGCTTGGCCTCCGCGCACAGATCGCACAATCGGGTGCGGGTAAGCCGCTCAGCCTCGTCATCGAGCGCTCGGGCGTTCGCCAGACAGTGCAGGTGACTCCGGCCATGAGCACTGATACTCCCTCCGTGCCCGTAATCGGGGTCTATCCCGCAGTCGCGTATACCTTTCCCTTCGAAGTGAAAATCCAGCTCGAGAACGTGGGCGGACCGAGCGCCGGCCAGATGTTCGCGCTCGGCATCATCGACAAGCTCACTCCCGGCAAACTCAACGGTGGCGCAAAGGTTGCAGGCACAGGAACCATTGACGCGCAGGGCGACATCGGCGCGATCGGCGGAATCAGGCAGAAACTGTATGGAGCGAGGGATGCCGGAGCCACCTGGTTTCTCGCGCCATATTCAAATTGCGACGAGGTGACCGGCCACGTTCCCAGCGGCATCAGGGTGCTCGCGGTGAAGACCCTCACCGACTCGCTGAAGGCGCTCAAGGCAATCAGTTCGGGCGGCAGCACAAGCAGATTGCTGACCTGCCCGGTCAAGTAGTCCTCGTAAGATGAACCACTACAGCTTTCACCGGCAGCCAGGAGCAGTACGTTGACCTCACCATCCGCAGAAGCGAGTCGTCCGCTACCGCGTTCGAGAAAGACGCTGCTGATCACCGTCGCAGTGGTCGCCGTACTCGTTATCGCCTTCTTCATTTTCGCGAGCCTCTACACCGACTGGCTGTGGTTCGACCAGGTCGGCTACCTGAATGTGCTGACAACACAGTGGATCGCCAGCACGGTGATGTTCTTCATCGGGTTCTTCGCGATGGCGATCCCCATCTTCGTGAGCATCGAAATCGCCTTCAGGCGCCGACCTGTCTACGCGAAACTCAACGCTCAGCTTGACCGTTACCAGCAGGTGATCGAACCTTTACGACGTCTTGCCATGTGGGGCATCCCGGCACTCATCGGTCTTTTCGCGGGCGTCGCATCGTCGTCGAAGTGGCAGCTCGCCCTCGAGTGGCTCAACGGCGTGCCGTCGAACAAGGTCGACCCGGTCTTTCACCTCGACATTTCGTTCTACCTGTTCAGCCTGCCGTTCCTGCAGTCGGTCGCGGCATTCGCTTCGGCGGTGGTGCTGATCTCTGCGATCGCCGCAGTCGCCACCAGCTACCTCTACGGCGCGCTCCGCTTCAACGGTCGTGAATTGCGCATCTCGCGGACCGCTCGTGTGCAGCTGGCAGTCACCGGTGCCATCTACCTCGCGCTGCAGGCTGTGAGTATCTGGCTCGACCAATACTCGACCCTCGCGTCAGAGACCAGCACAAATCTTAACCTGTTCGTCGGGGCGTCATATGCCGATGTCAATGCGGTCATCCCCGGCCGCGAGATCCTGGCGGGCATTGCGGCCGTCGTCGCCGTGCTGTTCATCATCACGGCGGTCATCGGGCGGTGGCGACTCCCCATTATCGGAATCGCGCTGCTGCTGGTGAGCGGGCTGCTCATCGGTTCGGTCTATCCGTGGATCGTCGAGAAGCTCCAGGTCGAGCCGAGCCAGCGCAGCCTCGAAGCGCCGTACATCCAGCGCAACATCACTGCAACTCGCGATGCCTACGGCGTCTCCGGTGTCAAGGAGCAGGCCTACACGGCAACGACCACAGCCCAGCAGGGCGCCTTGCGGAATGACGCAGAGACCACTGCGAACATCCGCATCATCGACCCCGCACTGGTGTCGAGCTCGTTCGCACAGCTGGAGCAGATCAAGCAGTACTACCAGTTCAACCAATACCTCGACGTCGACAGGTACACGATCGACGGCAAGTCACAAGACACCGTTATCGCGGTTCGTGAGCTGAACCAGTCCAACACCGGGGCCTCCCAGAGCTGGTACAACAACACGCTCGTCTATACCCACGGTTACGGTGTTGTCGCCGCGTACGGCAACCAGCGCTCAACCGACGGCCTCCCGGTATTCCTCGAGTCGGGCATCCCCTCCACCGGAGTGCTCGGAACCTACCAGCCGCGCATCTACTTCGGCGAGTACTCTCCCCAGTACTCCATCGTCGGCGGCCCGAAGGGTGGGTCAAAGATCGAACTGGACTACCCGGCGGGCAACTCGACTTCACAGCAGAACGCGTCGACGACATTCGCCGGCAATGGTGGTCCAAAGCTAGACAACATCTTCAAAAAACTGATCTACGCGATCAAATTCCAGTCGGAGCAGGTGCTGCTTTCGAACGCGGTGAACAATGATTCGCAGATTTTGTACAACCGAAACCCGGTGAGCAGAATCCAGAAAGTCGCGCCATATCTCACGCTCGACAGCGACCCGTATCCGGCCGTCGTCAACGGCCAGGTCGAGTGGATCGTCGACGGCTACACCACGAGCGACCAGTACCCGTACTCGTCGATCCTGCAACTGAGCAATGCGATCTCAGACACCTACACCCCTGCGCCACAGCTCGCGCTCGACAACATCAACTACATCCGCAACTCGGTGAAGGCCACGGTCAACGCCTACGACGGCACGGTGACGCTGTATGCGTGGGATGACAAAGATCCGATCCTTAAGACGTGGCAGAAGATCTTCCCGTCGACAGTTAAACCGATCAGCGACATGAGCGCTCAGTTGCTCTCCCATGTGCGCTACCCGGCAGACCTGTTCAAGGTGCAGCGCGACATCCTCGGTTCGTATCACGTCACCGACCCGAACACCTTCTTCTCGGCAACGGACGCCTGGGTGACGCCGAACGATCCGGTGTCCCCGGCATCCACGGCGAAACTCCAGCCACCGTATTACCTCACGATGAAGCTGCCCGGCGCGAGCAAGTCGGCCTTCTCGCTCTATTCGACATACATACCGAAATCGACGGGCGCCGGTACGACGAGCGTTCTCACGGGCTATTTAGCGGCGGACTCGGATGCTGGATCGACCGCGGGCAAAAAGGCCAGTAGCTATGGAAAACTCACTCTGCTCTCGCTTCCCAAACAGACGACGGTCTCAGGCCCGGGTCGGGTCGAGACAACTTTCAACACCGACACAACGGTTGCGAACCAACTAGCACTACTCGCTCGTGGTGACACCCAGATCAAGCGTGGCAACCTGCTGACCGTTCCCGTTGGCGGCGGTTTGCTCTACGTGCAACCGGTCTACGTGACATCGACCGCAGAGACGAGTTATCCGGTTCTGCGTAAGATTCTCGTGGCATTCGGAGACAAGATCGCGTTCGAAGACACGCTGAACGCGGCGCTCGATTCCCTCTTCGGTGGCGACTCGGGAGCCGTGGCAGGTGACGGCGGGATCTCCACGGGCACACCGACCCCCAGCCCGTCGGGTACAGCGGGCACACCCACCACCAGCCCGGCAAACAATGCGGCGTTCAAGGCTGCGCTGGCTGCAGTGCAGAGTGCGCTCACTGCTCGGGCGGCTTCGCTCAAGTCGGGTGACCTGTCTGCGTACGCAACCGCAGATGCCGCCCTCGTAACCGCGCTCAACAACCTGTTCGCGCTGGAGAAGTAGGCGGACTGTCCATCAGCCCCGACCGTCCGCGACCGCTGAAGCGTCTGGTAGTGTTGTCTCTTGTAGCGCGGGGTGGAGCAGTTCGGTAGCTCGCTGGGCTCATAACCCAGAGGTCGTTGGTTCAAATCCAGCCCCCGCAACCAAGATGGTCTTATTCAAACCGAGTGAGACAAAGAAGCCCTTAGCAGAAATGCTGGGGGCTTCTTTATTTGTCGGCTCGTCTGCCAATTCCTCGAAGCGAACTTGGTGCAGCACTTCGTTCGGCTCGGTGCGCTGGCCCGCCAAACGTGTTGCAGTGTCTGAAACACGCACGACCATTTCCGTGAAGAAGAGCGTGAGCAGCTCTCGCCGCATCGCCTCATCGGCCATCGCGTATCGATCACCTGGGTTCTTGAGCAGGTCGAGGTAAGAGATTGCTTTCGCGGCTCCGGTCCTCAGTCGCGCGTCGGTGCGCCCGAGCTTCTCTTCGATGACTTCTCGCTTGAGCACAATCTCGTCGAGCCGCTTTTTGAGTTTGGGTACCGAGCCCGAGCCGTCTGCGATCGCGTCGATGAGGCGCTCCTCCTGCGACTCGAGCTGTCCGAGAGCCTTCCGAAGGGTCAGCTTCATCTCGTGCTCAGTGGCTTGCGCTTCCGCGAGAGCTTCGTGGATCCCCGCCTGTAGGCGCTCGGCGCGGGATACCTCGATGCGTTCGCGGGACATGGTCTTCGCGACAGCCGCTTCAAGAGCATCGATTCGGATCGCGCTCATGTTGCACAGCCCGCGTTGTTTGGCGGTGCACACGAAGTATTCGTACACGCCGCCGTTTCCCTTGTTCTGGCTGTAGACCATGCGGCTTCGGCGTCCCTCGTCTTCGCAGCGTCCGCAGTAGATCATTCCTTTGAGAAAGTGGAAGTGAATGCGGTCTCGATCTCCGCGACGATTCCGTTGGTCCAGAATCAGCTGAACTTGAAGGAATAGCTCCTTCGAGATGAGGGGCTCATGCCGACCGGCGTACAGCTCGCCCTTATAGCGGGTCACGCCGGTGTAATACGGGTCACGGAGTATTTGCGCGAGCTGGCTGATGGAGACCACAGCCTGCTTGAACTTCACCGATGGGCGCGTCGTCAAGCCTTGCTCGTCAAGCGCGGCCTGCAACTGAGTCACTGAGTACTCGCCTGTCGCGTATTGCTCGAATGCCCAGCGCATGAGCGGGGCCCGCACCGGATCCAGAGCGATCGTATTTACTAAGCGACCGTCGTAGTCCTTCCGAATATTCAGGTACCCGAGCTTGGCGCGACCAACACTCCCGCCCTGCTCGACCTTGTGCGCCATCTTGAGGCTGATGTCCTCGCCGTTCTTCTGGGACTGCCACTGATTAAAGGCGTCGGTGATGGTCTTCATCACCATGCCGTCCGCACCCTTGCCGTAGTCCTCTTTCGCCGAGACGATTTCGATCCCCTTCTCCGCAAGAGCGGATTCGACGATGGCGCTGTCCGCCACGCTTCGGAACATGCGGGATCGCTGGTAGGCGACGATGTGGGTTACCTCGGGGTGCTCGTCGATGAAGCGGAGCATCTCCTTAAAGATGGGTCGCTTGTCGATGGAACGAGCGCTTGCGCCAGGCTCGACGAACTCGCGCAGGACTGTGGCTCCGAGTTGGCGCGCCTTTTTGATGGTGTGTTCGCGCTGGGTCGCGATTGAATTCCCGTCCTCATCAACGTCGGCGCCGGTGTGCGTCTGACGGCTAGTGGAGACCCGCAGGTACATAAGCGCGACTGATTTCCTCGAGGCGGTGCGCTTACCTCCTGGGCGAGCGAACAGGTGCTCAAGTCCGGTTATGGAAGTGAGGGGCACTTTTGGCGGCTGGGTGAGCGCGACGCCTGATTCAAGATCTTGCATTGTGGGGGTTCCTCCGATTAGGTCCTCCGGATTAACCCTCGCTTCGGCCAGGAAGTCCAGTCCTTCAGGGGCATTCTGGGCTTCTCGCTTCGGATCGTCCCCGGTGGCATTCGGGATGTATTTTTCACCTCGTTCTTCGAGCCCGCGAGTCATGACTGACCTCGTCGCTCGGTCGCATTTTCGGGCAGCGCCCCGACCTCGTCGTCTTCAGCGATGAGTGCAGAGACGTCGTCGATTGTCAGGACGCGGTACAACCGTGGATTGATGCCGTTATCCGATGTCAGGTGGCGGGAGAGCTCGTCACGGCGGTCGTCGTCGGGCACAACCCAGACGACGAGAGGGAGAACACCACCGCGCCGTTCCTCTTCGCCGGAGCGGTAATACTCCTGATATTGGAGGCACTTGCTCACAACCCTGGTCGGCCTTTCTGTTGCACGATCAAGTTCGAAGAAGAAGCGGGACAAGAAGTGGCTGGTGTCGACATCGACGGCGAGGTCGGGCTTGAGCGTTGTCACCGAACCATGAGGCGAAAGGTAGCGCCGCCAACAGAACGGTTCGAGCTGCAAGTTGCGCAGAGTCACGCTGCCGGGATTGGCGGCATCGAGTAACGCGAGGTGGAGGTCCGCGACGGCAACCTGATGGCGTAGGAACAGGAGTGTTGGATCCATTACACGCCGCCGTAGCTCGTCGCCTTTCCCGACGTGCACAGAGGCCGCGCGAAGTCCCGTATTTGTGATCGACCATATGGCTGCAGTCGATCCCCTGGTCGGGCCGCCGATTGTGCGCTCCATCATCGTGATTAGACCCAAGGTCCGGAGCTTCTTGAGCGCGCGATGTGCGGCCCGGAGCCCGGCGAGCCGCGTCGGTCTGTCGGCGAAGTTGAACCGCGCAAGCTGGACCGTCTGGAGGTACGGGTGTTCCTGAAGACGCGCGAGCACAGCGTGATCGACTGATGTCAGCTGATCAAGCAACCGGGTGAGTTTGCTGATGCCGATGCGATCCCGGTTCATAGAGAACCACTCCGCGCCGAGTATGACGAGCACCACTTGAGAAGTGGTGGAGTCACATCCACTAAACGCCACTTTGGGCCGAAATCACGGGGCGAGAGTGAGTTGCTCGAAGCAGTGAACAGACGACCGGTATGACGGTCCCGGGAGGGGCGACTCACGGTCGATCCCCTTTTGGCTGTCTGCCAACCGGCTCGTTTGGGGTGAGGAAGGCGTCGCCGATTCCTATTGCCCGCTCGATTTCACGGTCGACTTCAGCGGCGGGGCGTCCGTAGCGTTCGAGGCTAGTGCGCAGCAATTTCGCGGCGTCTGCGATGGGCTCTTGCTGCCCGAGCGTCTTGGCAGAGAACCATCCAGTGCCTTCGCCCTGATGCATCAGGTTGAGATAGATCTCGTAGCGACCGAGGGCCATGAAGTCCTCAGGGTCGAGGTCGGGTGCGCGCTTAGCGAGAGCGGCGGCGTCGTCGTGATGGAGGCTGAAGGTGACGACGCTGCGGGCGTTTGAGTCGAGGCCAGCGAGCAGGGCGCTCGGAAGCTGCCGACGGTATTGGTGGGCGACTGTGAAGCCGACGCCCAGACCACGCGCCTGAGCGAAGGCATCTGCAAGGTCGGTCGGGAGCGCCAGGTAGTCCTGGACTTCGTCGATGAAGACGTTCACGACATGACGCTTCTCGAAGGGCACTGCAGCGCGGGCAAGGATGAGTGGCCATAACTGGCTCACGATGAGCGATCCGAGCAGCCGCGATCCTTCCGCGCCGAGCAGTCCCTTATTGAGATTCACCAGGACGATGCGGCGCTTAGTGAACAGTTCGGATAGCGAGAACTTTGGCTCGGGTTGACCGAGCGTTCGCCTGAGCGAGGAGCGCAGCAGGTACGGACGGAGTTTGTTGAGGACGGGCGCGATGACTTGGGCGCGGAGTTCTGGGCTCATGGCTTCGTAGCTCTTCCAGAATGGCTCGAGCCCGACTGGGTCGTGAATCCCCTTCGTGAAGCGGCGTCGAACAGTCGCATCGGTAAGGAGGGCTGGCAACATCGCCAGGGTCGACCCCGGCGTGCGGGCCAGTGTGATCAGGGCCGACGAGAGAACGTCTTCCAGTCGTGGGCCCCACGAGTCGGCATAGACGGTCTTGAAGACGGCAAGAAGCCCGTCGGCGATGAGTTCGGCAGAGCCAGGTTCAGCGAAGGGATTAATGCCGACTGGCAGGTCGCTCATCGGATCGATCACGACCACGTCTTCGTGGCGGCGACTCGGAATTCGGGGGAGCAGCTCGCGCGAGATCAGGTCGCCTTTGGGGTCAATCACCAGCACGCTCCGGCCATCCTCGATAGCGCCGAGGATGAGGTGGCTCATGAGCACGCTCTTACCTGAACCAGTTCTGCCGAGGAGCAATGTGTGCGTCAGCGAGTCGTCCTTACTGAGCCCGACAAGCAGATCTTTACCAGATCGACTCGCGACCGCGAAGGGATGATGGGCCTTTGGAACACCATTTGGTGCGTTCACCTGCTTCGGATGCTTGGGCGGCTGCCCAGGAAGGTATCGACTTCCCACTGGCCAGGCCAGGAGCGAAGTGGCCTCGAGAGATGACAGGGTGCGCGGCGTTGAGAAGAAGCCACTGCTGAGGGAAGGCTCCGAGATCCGACTCGGGTGGATACCCCACGCGCCCAAGTGAACTCCGGGAGCTTCGAGGGTGCGGAGGCCGCCGATGAGGCCCTCCAGGAGCCCCTGTGTGCGGCTTTCGTTGCCAGCGCGGGCACCAAGCCGAACGGCGGCTTCGAAGCCGCGGACGGCGCGTTTCGCGCGGTATCGCGTTCGAGCCTGTGCGGACATCGTTTCGGGCGTACCGCGGAGGAGCTGCCCGACGGTGCTGTAGTGCGGAGTGTCTCCGTCATCCAGCGACGGAGCGAAGCGTCGACCCAGCGTGAGCTGGAGGATCGCTTCCTCGCTATCGAGCGCGGCGGACAATGCGCTGAGTATTGACAGGGTTGCTGGCTCCAAATTGTCGGTACGCAGCGGCAGACCCTTGCGTCGGATGCTGACCGCCAGCGCCGCAACGGGTGTCACCCGACGAGCCGTCAGTGGCACCGAGGCGGAGCCAGGCACGTGTTGGACAGCCAGCCGCAGAATGGCTGTGTGATGATCGTGGTCGGAGCCGATCAGGTAGCGAACCTTCCCGGCTGACGCGCGAGCTTCGAAAGTGATCATGCCGAGGGTCGCGTTGGCGGCGAGATGCTCGATGAGCGCCTGCACTGCACCAGCGTCTGGTCTCGCCTGGAAAAGGAGTTCCGACCAGGTGTGTTCAGGGTGTGTCATCGGGCAGCTCCATTTCTTGGCGTTCGGGCTCGTCAAGGCGCGCTTCTGATTCAGCGAGTGCGAGCAGCGCTCGAGCCAGACGGCGCACGTCGATTTCGTCGCGGCGAACAGGTGTGATCCGGATCTCGCGTTCTCTGCGGGGCCGGCCGCGCGCGGGACTCATGACTTTCTCCTTTTCGGCGTCCGGCGACGGTCCGTCACCAGCGGTTCTGACGGCGACGCAAGATCCAGATCGCGGCGGCGCCGACCCCAGCCAGCCCGGCGATGAGAATGAGCCACATCCAGATCCTCGCCAGCAGGTCGAAAGCGAGCGTGAGCGCGACGGCGGCGACGAGGAACCATGCGCAGGCCGTCACGAATCGGGAGAGCAAGCTCTTCGGTTCGGGGGAGGCGCTCACGACGCATCACCGTGCTCCTTCTTCGCAGCGGCTGCGACCTGCTGGACGGTGAAATCGGAGCGCACCGGGTAGCCAGGAATGATGATGTCCGAATCGATTTCGTTGCCCCAGACGGACCAGTCCGCGTGAGAGTTGGGTCGGCGTCGTGCAAATAGTTCGAGATACGGGCCGTCAAGGATCCGCTCGATCATCGGCACCATTTCTGAGGGTTTTGCCGAGTGTTCCGTTCTGGGGAACAGGAGGGTTGAGCGTTGTCCATGGAACTTGAAAGGGGCCTTGCCGCGCACGCCATGCAGGAGGAGCTCGTGGCTGCCACGAAAGTAGTTACCGAGGCCCATGTAGTACTTGTCCCAGACCGCGTTGGTCACGTAGCGGAATCCCCAAGCCTTCATCACTTCGAGGCCCGCGGGCAGTGCTGCGTTGGTGACCCAAAGCAGGAGGGTTGAGTTCTCAGCGGCGAGGTCGGCGATCGGCATCGCTTTAATGTCCTCGAGGGTCATCAGGTCATAGTGTTTGATAGCACCGCGGGACCCTGTCTGCCCAAAGTCCCAAGGTGGGTCCGCGCAGATGACCGGGAAGCGACGAGAGCCCTCCTCGTGTGGCTCTGCGTTCTTTGGTTGCTTGGTAGGTGTTGTCATTTTCTGTTGTGTCCTCTCTCCTCTCGAATCGGGCTATGAGGTGCCGCGAGGGGATGAATGGTTATGCAGCGAAAGGTAACTTCCGTCAAGAGCGTGGAACCCGTCGGGATGGTCGACGGGAGGTTCCCCACGACAGTCGGCAAGACGGTCTTCGAAAGTGGTGAGAAGTTACTTGGGGTGGTCGTAATCGAGCAGGTTCGCTTGACGTTGTGGAATGGACAACAACGTGTGCGGTGTGACATGCGGGCTCGTGGGCGGGTGGCGTCCAACGGACGAGCTTCGTTCCCGCCCACGACCCTGTTGCTACTGCTCCGCGGGGATCTGCCCGGAGGCGAGGTACGACTCGCGGATGAGCGCTTTTCGGGCCTCGTGTGCGTCGGCGCCGAGGGACGACGCCAATGTCAGGATGATGCTGCGGAGTTCTGCCTGCTGACGATCGAGCTCGCGCTCGATCCGTGCTTGCCGCCGCTCACGGCGTGAATCGAACCAGTTCATGAGCCACCACATGCCTTTCCACATTGGCCAGATCAGCCCGCCGATAGCGACCAGCGGTACGGCGACGATTGCCGGGTACAGCACGAATCACCAGCGCGAAATTGCCTGGGCGGCGCCCATGGCGTAGGCGTCGACGATGTGCTTGTAGCGGGCTTCGCCGAGCGGGGCGACCTGGATCAGGTGCTGCTCGAGCGCGGTGAGCGCGCCGACGTTCTGCAGTGCTGTGTTGGTCAGGAGCGCGCGCCCCTGCTCGCGGGTGTCGGCGATGAGGGTCTGTGCTTGCACCCGTTCGATTTCTCGGCCAGTCTGGCGCTGCATGGTCCCGGACATTTGTGCCAGCGCTTGCTGCCCAAAGGCCCCGCCCGCTGGCACGAGTTCCGTGCTCGTTCCGAACATGTCATCTCACTTTTCTCTGTGACGCTTGTTCCCCTATCGGGGAAATCAACCGGTGGCTGATGAATTCAGCCAACCTGAGATGCCACGATGGAGATACCGAGTTACGGGGTGACTCCACCCCGTAAGTCGGTTGCAACGACACGCAGCGGTCCGGGCGAACTGCGGCAGGAAAGGATTGTTCATGTCAGATCAGCTGGTGCAAGTTCCGTCGGTGCGTGATCTCAGCAGCGCGCTCTTGAAGCTTCGAGAGCGCACCGGGATCAACCTTCAGAAGGTGTGGCATGCCACTCAACTCCTTGATCTGCCCGTCGTGAGGCGGCAAGCAGAACTGGAAATGAGACAACATGAGCTCGACGCGGTCGCTTTCGAACTGCTCGAATGCGTTCTTCGAGACGGGTCCTACGTCCTCGCGGACCGGGTGCGAATCACGATTTACACCGAATACAACTTTGAGCGGACTGATTCGACCTACACCGACAGGAAGGGTCAGGTGCTCAATCGACTCGACATTCGAACTGACTATGAACGACACTCGCGGATCTGCTACGACGACCTTGCAGGAACACTAGTCCCGCTCCGTGAATGGCCCTGTTCGCAGCGATCCGCCGACAAGAATCGTCGGATCGCGCAGCTCAGTCAGCTTCATGATGACCTATCCACCAATGTGCTGCGCGAGGCGCTAATGAGCATCGCCCAGCTCAGAGGATCGGACGGAGCCCGTGAAATCGCCGAGCGAATCCTGAGGGAACTCCCGAATGCGCGTCAGACCGCGGAGGCCATAGCCGTGGACTTCTGGACGAGTACCGCCGACGGGGTTCAAATACTTCAAGGCATTATCAACAGGCTCGTCCGTCGTGAATACCGGAAGTGGCGAGACAACGCCTTGTCCGTTGAGGTAGCTCCCCAGGACGGTGAATATAACGGCAAAGCTCTCGAACAGATGCTTTTCCCAAACGTAGGGAAGCTGAGTTCAGGTGGCCGAGCGATTGATGTCGATTCGACCGCCGTCGCCAGCGGCCTCCACCTCCTCGCGATCATGATGCGGTCATTCGAAATTCGAGACAGTTGGATTGAAGTGCTGCTCGAAGACGACGTTCGAGACCGAATGGGCATCACTTCCGGGTAGGCGCATTCGAGTGAAGCGAGGTCGTCGCGCGGGAGTGCGCCGATGAGTAGATCTTGTCGCGGTTTCACCAGTGTGAAGCGTTGTGGTTTTAGCTACAAAAGCCATATTGCTGTTGACATTTGGGCCGGCTACTTCATAATCACTCTCCCCTCCTCGCTCGGAAGCGGCTTGTCAGAGGAACCCACCGGGGGTTCGTCGGCCGCAACGAGAGAGGAGGTGTGACGCCATGACCGACGTCACTCCGTCCGGCGGTAGTCAACCGTCGGGACCACTGCGAACCCTGGCTGTTCGTATCCATGATGATCTGCGCGCCCAGCTGGACGTCATTGCCCAGCTGAACGATCGCAGTGTCACCGAAGAGATCCGGCTCGCCCTGGAGCATTGGATCGAGACCACCAAGTCCGATCCAAAGACCCTCCAGCGAGCCGAGTCGGTTCGTGCCGAGATCGAGCGTGAGGCAGAGACCAAACGCAACGCCATAACGGCGATCTTCGGCGTTACCCCGGCTGGTGCTCCCACGAAGAGCGCTGTGCCGAGGGCAAAACAGGCAGACGCCTGACTCGAGTAGCCGCTCCGAGGTTGAGAGCTCTGCGCTCTCCCTCGGGGCGGCTACTGCCCTCCCTCGTTGGTGCCATGCGGCTCAGAAGGAAACCATCCGGTTGCCGGTCGCTCGCATCAAGGAGGAAGAAATGGTTAAAGGACTGATCATCCCTGCCGACTCCGGACGCCCGGTCGAAAGTCGGGAGTTCACGGGGTTGGACGATTACCAGAAGGGCGTCGGCGGATGGATCGAAGCCGTCGACATCCCCTCGCTCGGCATCACCGTCTACGTGAACGAAGAAGGGATCATGTTGAACTTGCCGTTCAACTCCCGTGCGACGTTCATGTGGTGGTACGAGTGGCCCCTGGCGCGCCAGAAAGCGATGCTCCTCGGAGACGCCGTGGTGGTCGGACTACCCGACCGGAACGGTGCTTCCACGGACGTGCCGCGGCGGACGCAGCGTTTACTGCAAACTCCGACGCCCTACGCAGTCGTGATCGAGGTTCAAGGCAAGCCGCATCACGCCCGTCACCCATTTCCCTACGACGACTACTTTGAAGCAGTCGTCTGGGCGATGATCCTGGTCGAGCAGCTCGCCGGCAACGAAAGTGTCAAAGTCGTTGCGCTCGAACGGGTGCTCATGGATGAGGCTGGCGATTGGAGCTTTGTGGATGATTCGCCTCCCGATGAGAGGGACACCCCCGCGACTGAAGATCAGAAATAAATACGGCGGTGGCCGGTCAATGGTTCGAGAACTTCGAGTTCTCACTGTGACCGGCTACCGCCTCTATTCATTTCCGATGTGGATTGACGCGCGGTCCTCGAGGACTAGGAACATCAGCTGTGAGGGGTCCGAATATCCGCTCCAAGGTCTCCCAAGCATGAAAAGAACCCGCCACCGACATGGGCGGCTCGCTCTTCAGATTCCTCTGAAGGGGCTCTTTCCATTTCGGTGTGGGCTCAAATAATGACTTATGGCGCATCTGCCTACTCAAGGTGCATGTTGCCGAACAGTCGCGACTCGTCACCGACGAAGGCGAAGTAATCGAGCGAGATCATGCCACGAAGGTACGCATTCTCCCCGACGTGGGCATGCCGATACATAGTGACCCGG
>JAYTRC010000099.1:0-53754 GCA_043746355.1 Lacisediminihabitans sp.
ATCCCATCTCGCTCCGACGCTGCAGCTCGTCTACCGGTCTCTCCTCGCGAGTAAAACCGGACTCTCGGCCTCCGATGTCGCTGCGCAGGTCGGGATAAGTCGAGCCACCGCCCAGCGAGCCCTTGCGCAGCTCGAGCAAACCAGCAGCGTCACTCTCGAGTTGAGATACGGCCGAACCGGGCGCCCCGAACATCGCTACAACGTGAAGCGAACAAGCAGGATCAGAGAGTGACCTGGCTCACGGCGTCATCGAATCTTCTTACCTGATGCATACATTCCTATAACATTCCTGCAATCTCAGCGGAGTTATATGAGGTTATGACTCCCAGCGGGCTTCCCCACATCCAGCAGGGCACAGGCGCGCCCCTCGTTGTGATCCCGGGTCTGTCAGGACGCCGCGGCAGCCCCGTTCGACTCCGAGAGTGGATGCAACGCCAGGAGATAGTCGACTTCGTCGGTATCCGGGAGGTCTGGAGCATCGACCGCCGGCATGATCTCTCCCCCGGAATCACCATCGCAGAAATCGCCGCGGACTACGCGAGCACGATCGAGAGCCTGTTCGATGAGCCCATCGACATCATGGGAATCTCGACCGGCGGCAGCATCGCGCTTCAGCTCGCGGCCGACTTCCCCCACCTCGTGCGCCGCCTCGTTCTTGTCTCATCCGCCCATCGGCTCAGCGATCAGGGGCGCGAGACCCAGCGCGAAGTGGCTGCGCTTCTTCGCAAGGGACAGGCGCGCAGGGCAGCATCAGTGTTTCTCGCAAATACGGGTTCGACACGCCTCGATCACGCAGTTCGGGGCTGGGCGGGGCTGATTGCGCCGCGTGCCGTCGTCGGTCACCTCGACCCCGACCTTCTTGCAATTCTGGACGCGGAAGACGGCTTCGACCTCGAAGCGCGGCTTGCCACGATCGAGACTCGTACTCTCATCGCGGGTGGAGAGCATGACGGGTACTACTCGTCAGCGCTCTTCGAGAGCACCTCGCAGCGCATGCCGAACGCGCAAGTGACGATCTACCCGGGTGCCGGTCACCTTGGGGTGAAAGGCAACCCCAGGCTGGCCCGGGCGATCCTGACCTTTTTGGAAGCTGCCTAAGCCTCAGTTGCTTCGCAGGTATGCCACGTGCATGTCTGTTTGCAACAGCGCCGAGAACACCATGAAACCTGCCAGATTCGACCACCCCGCGGTCCACGACAGTTGGCTTGCGATCTGCCAGGTAGTTGCGTCTGGAGTTCGCGCGAGCACGGCAGCGACCTCTGCACTCCTCTTCAGGTGGTGAGCCGAAATCTCGTCACAACGCTCGGCGAGCCCACGGAATCGGTACCAGTGGCCCGGTGCCACCTCGAACGCGTCATAGTGCGCGATGCGCTCGATCGACGAGAGATAGTCGCTTATCGGATCGACCTGCAGGCGGCTGCCCAGCCCAAGTCCTGAGTAGATCACCGGAAGCACATGGTCGCCGGTAAAAACCAGCTCCTGCGCGTCGTCGACGAAGCTGAGGTGCCCGTCGGTGTGCCCCGGCGTTGAGATGACGCGGATACTGCGGCCGGGGATGGGCAAATCGTCACCATCGTCAAGCAGCAGATCGGCAACGAAGCCAGGGGACTTCTCGCGCGCCACGAGCACCTCGCCCACCGCGGACATCCGGTCGGCCGGAACCCCCCAGTTCGCCGCTGCCGCAGCAAGATCTTCGCCAGCTTCGAGGTGGTCGACGGCACGCTGTTCGGTGCGCCCGAGAGTCACGGTTGCGCCGGAGAGTGAGCGGATGCGGTGCGCCAGGCCGAGGTGATCCGGATGCAGGTGGGTTGCCGCGACGGTTGCCACATCTGCGAGGGTGTGACCCCAGCGCGCGAGGCCAGACTCGATTCTGGCCAAATTCTCGTCGGTATCGTAACCAGTGTCGAGAAGGTGAACGGCACCAGCCGAATCCTCGAACGCGTAACAGAACGAGTAGATGAGCGTGGTCTGTGGCGGCAGCAGCACGGGGATCGACCAGATCCCCTCCCGCACCTCATCCGGCTCGGCGACTTCGCCAGCCATTGCGGCGCGATGCTGTTCGGGATTCGTTGGCTTCACCGTTCCATTGTGGACCGCTCAGCGCCCTCGCACCGGCCGGGTCTGAGGCACGCGCCACAATGGATGTATGTGCGGACGATTTGCGATGAACAAGAGCACCGACGACCTGATCGTCGAGTTCGTCGCCGAGGGTGGGGACTTCGGCGATTGGAGGCCCGGCTGGAATATCCGGCCGACCGACCCGGTGGTGGCCGTGATCGAATCCGAGAGGGCTGGCACTCTCACCCGACGACTCGAGCGCGCACGCTGGTCGCTGACGCCGGGCTGGTCGAAGACACTGAAGCTGAAGGTGCCGATGTTCAATGCGCGCAGCGAGGGCATCACCGAGAAGGCGTCATTCAAGAATGCGATCAGGTCGAAGCGCGCACTCGTACCGTCGTCCGGATACTACGAGTGGCAGACGGATCCGGTCACCGGAACGAAGACCCCGTACTTCATCACACCGGCCGACGACGACGTGATGGCCTTCGCCGGTATCTACTCGTGGTGGAAAGACCACACCTTGGCAGACGACGACCCAAATCTCTGGACTCTCACCACGACGATTCTCACCGCCGACGCAGTGCACACCCTCGACCACATCCATGATCGCAACCCGGTGCCACTGCCCCGGGACTGGTGGGATGACTGGCTGAATCCTGCCATCGAGGGCGATCAGTCATTCGTCGATGCTGCGGTTGCCGCGGCAGTGCCCGTCGCGGAGTCGCTGCACATCATTCAGATCCTGGCAGCGAACGACGACGAGCCGGTCTCGGCCTGAGCTACTTCTTCTTTTCCTTCTTCTCGAGCACGGGGGCCGTGCCGCTCTCACGCTGCACGCGGTAGTACTCGCGCGCCTCATCCTGGCGCACGCGCTCCGCTCCGGATGCGATCGGTGCTCGTACGAGTTCGGGGGTGAACCCGAACGCCTTGACCAGATCGAGCGCCTGCGGGCGCAGCCGTGGCAGCAGGCGATCGTCGATGTAGCTGGTGATCGCCTGCGCTCGCGCGGCAGACAGGCGCCCATGGATGAGGTACCAGGCCAGGTTCTTCTCGATCAGCGAGAGTCCGAAGAGATCGCGCAACCAGGTCATAACCTGCTTCGTGGCGGGGTGGTCGATGCCGGCAATGGCCTCGGTGAAAGCCTCCCACTGCAGCAGTTCGCCGTGCGCCTTTGCCGCTTCGATGAGTTCGTTCTGGTTCGAGTTGAACAGGGCCGCAGCATCCGCCGGGCTCATTTTCGTCGCCGGTCGGAGGTTTCCGCCGAGCGTGGCGACCATCGTCTGCACGCGGTCGGTGAGCAGCTGGCGTTGCGACTCTGAGTCGCGCACATAGCCGACAGACCGGGAGGTCGAGCCGAAGTCCTTGACGTTCTGGGCGAGCCGGCGCAGACCGACCCGATTGACGACGGCCTCGTTGACCTGGCCGGCGACGTATCCTGCCATCGCTCCGGCATCTGCCTTGGCGAACTTGCGGGCATAGTCGGTGAGCAGGCGCTTGGCCACGAGCTGCAGCAGCACGTTGTTGTCACCCTCGAAGGTCGTGTAGATGTCGAGGTCTGCACGCAACTGGGTGAATCTGTTCTCGGCCAGGAATCCCTGCCCACCACAAGCCTCGCGGGCCTCCTGGATGATGTCGAGGGCGTTCCAGGTGCTGAGCGGCTTGAGCGCGGCCGCCAGTGTCTCCAAATTTTCGCGGTCAGTATCGGTTGCGTGCTTGCCAGAGAAGACCCCATCGAACGCGGTCAGCAGTTTCTCGTGTGCAAACGACATGGCATAGGTGGTTGCAAGGCGGGGAAGCAGGCGTCGCTGGTGGCGCTGGTAGTCGAGCACGACCTCTTCATGTGTCGGGCTGCCCGCGACGAACTGCCGACGCTGGCTTCCGTAGGTGATGGCGATGTCGAGGGCGACCTTCGACGCGACAGTCGATGCACCGTCGAGCGAGACCCGACCCTGCACCAGCGTGCCGATCATGGTGAAGAATCGACGACCGGGGCTGGCGATGTCAGATGAATACACGCCGTTCTCGTCGACGTCGCCATAACGGTTGAGCAGGTTCTCGCGCGGCACGCGCACGTTGTCGAAGTGCAGGCGCCCGTTATCGATGCCGTTCAGGCCGCCCTTGGCGCCGTCATCCTCGCCACCGACACCGGGCAGGAAGCCGTTCTCGTCGCGGATCGGGACGTAGAGCGCGTGGACCCCGTGGTTCATACCGCCGACGATGAGCTGCGCGAAGACCACGCAGGCCGTGCCGTGCGCAGCGGCGTTGCCCAGGTAATCCTTCCACGCAGCGCGGAAGGGAGTGTTGATGACGAACTCATCGGTCGCCGCGTCGAAGGTGGCTGTGGTGCCGATCGCCGCGACATCCGAACCATGTCCGGTTTCTGTCATGGCGAACGCACCCGGAACATCGAGGTTCATGATGCCGGGGAGGAACTTCTCGTGGTGCTTCTGGGTTCCGAGATGGAGAACGGCTGCGCCGAACAGCCCCCATTGCACGCCGGACTTGATCTGAAGGGACGGATCAGCCGTGACGATCTCTTCGAAAGCCGCGATGTTGCCGCCGTGGTCGTCATTGCCGCCGAGTGCCTTCGGGAACGCCCGGTGCACGCCCTTCTCAGCGACGAGCAGCCCGAGCTGTCCGAACACGCGCTGACGCTGTTCAGAGAGAGAGAGCCCCTCCTGGCGCTGGAACTCAGGGCGTGCCATGAGGGCGCGGGAGGTGTGCCGAGCTTCGGCCCACTGGCCGAGCAGGTATTCGCCGAGCCAGGCAGTGTCGATGGAGGGGTGGGCCGGTGTGGCTGGCGCGGTCGTCGTTGCCGGGCGGTCGTCGATTTGGGTCATAGCCCCACGGTACGAGCGGTTTTCCCTGCCGCAAAAACTGTCGTGGTGACCCCACGAAACCGTCAACCCGCCCGAGACGTCGGTTGTGGATTCCCACAAACCGAGCGACTCGGGAATGTGTGAAACCTCTCTAGACGTTAACCACCCTGGTCGACTGTTGGGCCGACTGGTGCAGCCCTTGCGAGGCGCTCGCTCCGATCTACGATGCTGCGAGCGAGAAGCCCCCGGATGTCACCTTCGGCAAGGTTGACACAGAAGCCGAGAAGCAACTCGCCGGGGCCGCGGGTATCTCCGCCATTCCGACCCTCATGGTATTTCACGACGGCGTACTGGTCTCCTCCCAGGCCGGGCACTGCCAGCACCCGCCCTTGAGCAGGTCATCGATGCCGTGAAGGCTCTGGACATGGAGGGTGTGCGCCGGCAGATCGCCGCGCGGGCTGCGTCTGGGTCAGCCTCAGGGTCAGCCTCAGGGTCAGCTGAACCTTCCAGTCGACGTCGCCGCGATGATGCGGAGCAGCGCAGCGCGCATTTCGGGGTTGTCCGCGCCGGCTGGGAAGAAATCGGCCTCAAGGGTGCGGGCCTTCGACCAGACGTGCTCACCGGATGCCGAGCGCGTCACAACGTGGCGACGACCGTCGCGCGGGTGCCTCTCCCGAATGACGTAGCCCTCACGTTCGAGCCTCTCGAGCGTGCGCGACATCGTCTGCACCTCGACGCGCGCGTTGCGCGCGAGCTCGGTCTGGCTGAGTGGGCCGGCGTCAAGCAGGTGAAGCACGATCAGGCCGGCATGGGTAAGACCGAGCTTTTCGAGAGCTTCGATCCAGGCATGCTCAACGAGACGCGCGGCTGTCGACAGGAGTCGGCCGGTGGGCCAGCCTGCCATCGCATCCACGTCCGTCATGGTGTCCAATTTAGTGCTAGCGTCAGATAATAAGCTAGCTGAGCAATCGGAGTCCGGGCATGAGCGACGACACTCGAGCGAACGACGCGGCCACGAACGACCGCCGCCGCTGGGCCGGACTCGTCTTCGTCAGCATCGCGGTCGCGCTCATCATCGTCGACTCGACGATCGTCAACGTGGCAATCCCCTCGATCATCAAAGACCTGTCGATCAGTTCGACCCAGGTGCAGTGGGTGCAAGAGAGTTACACGCTCGTCTTCGCTGCGCTGCTTCTGGTCTTCGGGGCGCTGGCAGACCGATTCGGGCGCAGAAGGATGCTCGTCCTGGGCGTGACCATCTTCGCCCTCGCCTCGGTGCTCGCCGCCTCTTCGCCGAGCGGTGACCTGCTGATCGGCTCCCGGGTCATCCAGGGAATCGGCGGAGCCATGGTGCTGCCCACGACACTGTCCATTATCAACGCGACGTTTCGCGGGCGCGAGCGCGCGATTGCCTTCGCCGTGTGGGGCTCGACGATCGGCGGGATGGTGGCCGTCGGCCCGTTGCTCGGTGGCTGGCTCACCACCTACTTTTCGTGGCGCTGGGCGTTCGGCATCAACATCCCCTTCGCAATCATCATTGTCGTCGGTGCGCTGCTCTTCGTCGCCGAGTCTAAAAACGCAGGAGATTCGACCCGGATTGACGCAATCGGGGCGATTTTGTCGATTCTGACGAGCATTTCCTTCGTTTTCGGTCTGATCGAAGGGCGCACCTACGGATGGTGGTTACCGAACAAGCCGCCCTCGTGGTGGGCGTTCGGACTGTCGCCGATACCGTTGGCCTTCGCCGTGACGCTCATCGCGGGTGCCCTCTTCGTCTGGTGGGGCCTCCGTCGGCAGCGGGCTGGCAAGCCGACGCTCATCGCGTTCAGCCTGTTCTCGATCACGTCGTTTCGAAACGGCAACATCGCCGCCCTCATCGTCGCGCTCGGCGAGTTCGGCATCATCCTCTCGCTGCCACTGTGGTTGCAGAACGTGCTCGGTTACTCCGCGCTGCAGACCGGGTTTGTGCTGCTCGCCCTCGCGATCGGGTCGTTTGTCGCGAGCGGGTTCGCCGGAGCCTTCGGCAATCGCATCGCACCCGTAGTCATCGTGCGCGTCGGCCTTGGTGCCGAGATTGTGGGGGTTGGTGGCCTCGGGTTCGTGATCTCAGACTCGGCTTCGTGGGCCGCGGTCGTGCCTTTCCTCTTCGTCTACGGCTTCGGCGTCGGGCTCGCTACCGCACAGCTCACCGGGGTCGTGTTGAAGGATGTTCCCGTCGAGCAGAGCGGCCAGGGGTCGGGCACGCAGAGCACAGCACGGCAGATCGGCTCTGCCCTCGGCATTGCAATCCTGGGGACCGTGCTGTTCACCTCGGTCGGCAGCGCCCTCGATGCGCGGTTGGGTGATTCGGGAGTGCCTGCATCCACCCGCAGCTCCATCGTGAACGCGGTCGTCGACAGCTCTGGTGCTGCGATACCCGCTTTGGCGAAACAGGATGCCGTTGCCGGCCGCGACGCGAAGATTGCCTTCAGCGACGCAACCCGGTACGCAGCTTTCTCGGCGGCGGGGTTTCTCGTGCTCGGCTTCGTCGCGACGCTTCGGCTCGGCTCGGCGACGCCCCGTCGTGAACCGAGGCGCCGAGAACCCGAAGCGCAGAGCTAGGAACGCTCGCGACGGAAGAAGCGACGCACCCGCTCCGCGACGTTCGCAGGCGGTGGCTCGTTGTACACACCGGCGAGCTGCTGCCCGCTCATCGCGTGGATGGCTGCCATGATCTCGTCAGTGGCCTCGCGCCGGGCACGACCCGAAGTCGCGGGCCCGTGCTTGCTGAGATCAAGGGGCGCGCCGAACTCGACGGTCACCTGTGCGAGGCGCGGACGCTTCGACCCGGCCGGCTGAATGTTCTGCGTGCCGGTGAGTGCAACCGGCACGACTGGCGCGCCGGAGGTCAATGCGAGCCAGGCAACTCCGGTGCGTCCCCTGTAGAGGCGACCGTCGAGCGATCGGGTGCCCTCCGGGTAGATCGAGAACGCATCGCCACGCTCAAGCACCTCCAGTCCGTCGTTCAGTGCATCCTGTGCGGCTGCGCCGACTCCTCGCTGCACGGCGATCGCGCCCACTCCGCTGAAGAACGACCGCGAGAGCCAGCCGCGAAAACCTCGCCCGGTGAAGTATTCGGCCTTCGCCAGGAACGACACAGATCGCGGCGCAACCAGGGTGAGCACGATGCTGTCTGCAAACGAGAGATGGTTGCTCGCGATGAGCACTGGCCCCGCCTTCGGTACGTTCGACCTGCCGATGATCCGGGGCCGGAACAGGAGGCGCGCCAAAGGAGCGAGGAAGATCCTGCTCAGAATTTTCAGCATCAGGCGAAGCGGTCAGTAGCCTCGACCAGCGCGGTCAGGATGCCCGGCTCGTCATAGGAGTGCCCGGCATCTGGCACCATGACGAACTCCGCCTGGGGCCACGCCCGATGCAGGTCCCACGCGGTTATCGGCGGGGTGCAGACGTCATAGCGGCCCTGCACGATGACCGCCGGGATATCTGCCAGGAGGTGAGCATCACGGATGAGCTGGCCTTCATCGAAGAACCCGCGATTGACGAAATAGTGATTCTCGATGCGGGCAAAGGCGATCGCGTAGTGCTGTTCAGCGAAGACTGCGACAACGTCCGGTCGCCGCAGCAGAGTGATGGTCGACGCTTCCCAGGTGGACCAGGCGACCGCAGCCGGCCCGTGGATGTCTGGATCGGGGTCATTGAGCCTGCGGTGATACGCGTCGATCAGGGCGCCTCGCTCGGCTTCGGGAATGGGCTCCAGAAATGACTCCCACACGTCGGGGAAGAGCTGGTTCGCACCGCCGCCCTCGTAGAACCAGTCGAGCTCAGACTTGCGCAGCGTGAAGATTCCGCGCAGTACGAGCTCGGAGACGCTGGTCGGATGCGTCTCGGCGTATGCGAGTGCGAGTGCACTGCCCCAGGACCCACCGAGCACGAGCCAGCGATCGATGCCGAGATGCGCTCGAAGCGACTCGAGGTCTGCAACGAGGTGCCAGGTCGTGTTGGTGGAGAGGTCGGCTTCCGGCGAGCTCGCGTGCGGCAGACTGCGCCCTGACCCGCGCTGGTCGAGCAGCACGATGCGATACTTCGCGGGGTCGAAGAGCCGTCGATGGAGGGCTGTGCTCTCGCCGCCCGGGCCTCCGTGCAGGAATACCGCCGGCTTGCCGCGTGGGTTACCGGAGACCTCCCAGTAGATGAGCTGGCCGTCCCCCACATCGAGCATGCCGGTGTCGTACGGTTCGATAGCCGGGTAGAGGGTGCGCATGCCACGAGTTTAAGCGGATTGAGCTTGTCGAAGTCCCACGGGCGAATTTCGATGGTGAGCTCTCGACCCGCTCGACCCGCCTACTGCGAAAGCACTCCGAGAATCGCCTCGCCGTACTTCGCCAACTTGTTCTCACCCACGCCGGTCATCGTTCCGAGCTGCTCGAGCGTCGTCGGCTTGCTGGTCGCGATCTCGCGCAGCGTCGCGTCATGGAAAATAACGTAGGCCGGAACGCCCTGCTCTTTCGCCTCGGCAGAACGCCAGGCCCGCAGCGCGTCGAAAACAGGTGCGAGTTCGGCGGGCAGGTCGGCGAGTGCTGCGCGACGGGCTTTGGATGACTTTGCTGGCCGATCCGGCTCGCGTCGCAGCATCACGGCTCGGGTGCCAGACAAGACCTCGGCGCTGGCTTCGGTCGTGATGAGCGTGCCGAAGCCGTCGCTGTTCACGGCGAGCAGCCCCTGAGCGAGCAGCTGCCGAACGACCCCGCGCCACTCCTGCTCGCTGTGCTCGCTGCCGATGCCGTAGGTCGAAAGGGTCTCGTGCTTGTTCTGGGTGATCCGTGCTGTCGTGCGCCCGAGCAGGATGTCGACGATCTGCCCCGCCCCGAACTTCTGGTTGCGTTCGCGCGCGAGCCGCACGACGGTCGACAGCAGTTTCTGCGCCGGGACGGTGCCATCCCATGCCTCGGGCGGCGCGAGACAGGTGTCGCAGTTGCCGCAGGGCGTCGACGTCTCGCCGAAATAATTCAGTAGTTGCACGCGACGGCATTCGACCGTCTCGCACAGCGCAAGCATCGCGTCGAGGTGCATCCCGAGCCGGCGACGATGCTCTGCGTCGCCTTCTGACGTGTCGATCATGCGGCGCTGCTGCACGACATCCTGCAGCCCGTACGCGAGCCAGGCGGTCGATGGCAGCCCGTCGCGACCTGCACGCCCGGTCTCCTGGTAGTACCCCTCGACCGATTTCGGCAGGTCGAGGTGCATGACGAAGCGCACGTCTGGCTTGTCTATGCCCATGCCGAATGCGATGGTTGCGACCATGACGATGCCGTCTTCGCGCAGAAAGCGTGACTGGTTCGCAGCCCTCAGTTTCGAGTCGAGGCCCGCGTGGTACGGCAGGGCTGTGATGCCGTTCTGGTTGAGGAACTCCGCCGTCTGTTCGACCGATTTGCGCGACAGGCAGTAGACGATGCCGGCGTCGCCAGGATGCTCGCTCCGAAGCAGTTCGAGCAGTTGCTGCTGGGGCGCATTCTTCGGAGCGATACGGTACTGGATGTTGGGGCGATCGAAGCTCGCAACGAAATGCCGCGCGTTCTCGAGCTGCAGCCGCTTCTGGATCTCTTTGTGGGTCTGCGCGGTCGCGGTCGCGGTGAGAGCGATGCGCGGAACGTCTGGCCAGCGCTCGTGCAGCATCGAGAGCTGCAGGTAGTCGGGCCTGAAGTCGTGGCCCCAGGCCGAAACGCAGTGCGCCTCATCGATGGCGAACAGGGAGATCTTCGCTCGATCGAGCAGGTCTGCCGTGGTCGGAACCCTGAGGCGTTCCGGCGCGAGATAGAGCAGGTCGAGCTCGCCTTCGAGAAATGCGCGCTCTACCGACATTCGCTGGGCGGAATCCTGGGTCGAGTTGAGGAAAGCCGCCCGCACGCCGACTGCCGAGAGAGCATCGACCTGGTCTTGCATCAGCGCGATCAGTGGCGAGATGACCACGCCGGTGCCCTCGCGAACGAGCGCGGGGATCTGGTAGCAGAGCGACTTTCCGCCGCCGGTCGGCATGAGCACGAGGGCGTCTCCGCCGCCGACGATCTGCTGGATGATCTCGGCCTGGTCGCCGCGAAACGCGTCGTAGCCGAAGACGGTGTGCAGGGCATCCGCAGCACGGGAATAGCGGGAAGGTGCCGGGATGACCGTGCCGACGGAGACCAGCTCACGTTCGGCCGGAGGGGGTGGAGCGTTGTAATCGTCGGGTGGCGTGAGGTCCCACGGGATCTCTTCTTCTGCGCTCCAACTCACCGGGTGAGTCTAACCGGGGCCGGCGACACGGCCGGCTGTTTCCACACGCTAGCGTGGGAGGCTCCCCTCGTGATTGGTCCGCCATGCCCGCTGTCGTCATCGGCGTCATCGGCGCGCTGATCTTCGGCACAGCCGACTTCATCGGCGGAATGGCCTCGAAGCGCATCAGCGCCGTGCGCGTCACGGCACTCGGCGGAGCATCCGGCTTCATCGTGCTGCTCATCGCGCTGCCCTTCGTCGGCGGGGTGTGGTCATGGCAGGCGGTCGTCTTCGGAGCGATCTCGGGGGTATCAGGGTCGATCGCGATCATGCTTCTCTACGCCTGCCTCGCCATCGGGCCGATGAGCATCCTGTCGCCGCTCACCGCAGTCGTCTCTGCGCTCGTTCCGGTGTTGGCCGGCACGATCAGGGGCGAGCGACTCGGCGGATTCGGCTATCTCGCGCTCGGGATCGGCGTTGTCGCGGTCGTCCTGGTGGGCTTCGTGCCCGAGAAGGGAGCGGTGCGGCCGTCGCTGAAAGCACTCGCGATGGCGGTGACCTCCGGGGCGCTGATCGGCTTCTTCCTCATCATCATCGATCTGACGCCGCGCGACTCCGGCCTCGTGCCGCTCTTAGTCAACCGCGGCACGAACGCCATCATCATGTTCAGCGTCGTCGGGGTGCTGTACCTCCTGTCGAGGCGGGGTGCGTCCAAACAGGTGGACACAGGATGGCGCGCCGGCCTGCTCCTCGCACTGACCTGTGGCGCGGTCGACGCCATCGCCAATGCCTTCCTGCTCTTCGGGCTGCGACTGGGAGAGCTCACCATCCAGTCGGTGCTGACAGCGATGTACCCGGCCGGCACGATAATTCTCGCCGCGGTTGTGTTGCGCGAACGCATCGCCCCGGTGCAGATAGTCGGGCTCGTGCTCGCCCTGGTCGCCGCAGCCATGCTGTCGATCGCATGATCAGCTCGCCATGGGAGTTCTCCTGCTCTTCCAGCGCGCTCGAGCACCGCGTCGAGTCTCGCTCAGCTCTCGTCGAGGATCAGGCGTTTGCCCATGCTGACGACCTGGTCTTCGCCGTAGCCGAGTCCGCGATAGAAGCCAAGCACGCCGACGTTGTCTGACCGCACCTGGAGATTGAGCTTCGGGCATCCACGATCCCTCAGAAGCTGCTCGACCTCGGCCATGAGCTTCCGCCCGAGACCCTGCCTGCGACGGGTCGGATCGACCGCGAGGTAGTGCACCCAGCCGCGATGGCCGTCGTAACCGGCCATGGCGGTTGCAACCACGCCCCCGTCGAGTTCGCCCACGAGAAACAGTTCAGGCTGCTCCGCCAGCTTGCGGCGGATGTCCGCGCGCGGGTCGTTCCACGGACGAACGAGAGCGCACTCCGTCCAGAGCGTGATCACAGCTTCTGTGTCGGAGTCGAGGAACGGGCGGATGAGCATCCATCCATCCTCCTCCATGTCTTTCACATCGAAGGAACACGCGATGCGTGGGACTGAGGTGCGGAGGGAGCCACGAAAAGGGCGCCCACCACCACGGGTGAGCGCCCTTTCCAACCGTGAGTTACAGGGCCGCGAGGTCCTCGAGCACCTGGTCGCCCGGACGCACATCGACCATGGAGGCCCTGATCTCGGCGCGGCCGAGCAGCTCGTCCATGCGGCGACGGCGTGCACGCGAGATGAGCGTGACGACGGTGCCGACCTTGCCCGCGCGACCCGTACGGCCCGAACGGTGCAGGTAGGTCTTGTACTCGTCCGGTGCGTCGGCCTGGATGACGAGGCTGATGTCATCGACGTGGATGCCGCGGGCTGCAACATCCGTCGCCACCAGCACGTTGACCCGACCGCTGGTGAGCAGCTGCAGGTTGCGCGTACGGCGGGACTGGTTGAGGTCGCCATGGAGCGACGTCGCTGGGATGCCGGCGTCTTCGAGCTGGTCGGCGAGCTGCTCTGCGAACGCACGGGTGCGAGCGAAGATCAGCGTCTTGCCGGCGCCACTCGCAAGCTTCTCGATGATCGCGACCTTGTCGCGCTGCTCGATGAGCAGCACCTTGTGGTCGATCGTCGACGAGGCCTGGTCTTCACCGGCGACCTCGTGCACAGCGGGGTCCTTGAGGAACTGCTTGACCAGGGTTGCAACACCCTTGTCGAGGGTCGCGGAGAACAGCAGCTTCTGGCCGCCGGTCTTAGTCTCCTCGAGGATGCGCTGCACGGGCTCGAGAAACCCGAGGTCGCACATGTGGTCAGCCTCGTCGAGCACGGTCACGAAGACCTCGCTGAGGTCGAGGCGACCCTGCTCGATGAGGTCTTCGACGCGACCCGGGGTGGCGATGACGATGTCGACACCACGCTGGAGGGTCGAGACCTGCTTGTACTGGGGCACGCCACCGACGATCGTCGTGGTGAACAGGCCGACGCTGCGAGCGATCGGCTGTACCGTGCGGTCGATCTGCATGGCGAGCTCGCGGGTCGGGGCGAGGATGAGCGCGCGGGGCTTGCGGCCCGGCTTGCGCCCGGCGCCGCCCATGTTCTCCATGAGGCGCTCGACGAGAGGGGCACCGAAGGCGATCGTCTTGCCGGATCCGGTCTTGCCGCGGCCGAGGACATCCTTGCCGGAGAGGACATCCGGGATGGTCGCAGCCTGGATCGGGAACGGGGTCTCCGCACCCATAAGAACGAGCTGGCGGCTCATGTTGTCGCCGATGCCGAGGTCCTTCCAGGTCTTGCCCTGGGCGTCGCCGGCCGTGATGACCTTCGCTTCGAGGCGCTCGAGCACAACGTCTTCGTGGGAGGCGAAGTTTGCCGACTTGGCTGAGTCGTTCTTGGCCGGGTAGTAGTCGCTGTCGCGCCGCGGCGCGCGGTCATCGAATGAACGCTGTGGGCGGTCGCTGCGCTCCTTGTATGACGGGCTGGTTAGGCGGTCGTTGTACGCGGGGCGATCGGTACGCGGAGCGCGGTCGTTGTACGCGGGGCGATCCGTACGCGGGGCGCGGTCGTTATAGGCGGGGCGATCCGTGCGAGCCGGGCGGTCGTTGTACGCGGGGCGATCCGTGCGAGCCGGACGATCGCCGTACGACGGGCGCTCGGTGCGGTTCGGGCGGTCGTTATAGGCGGGGCGATCGGTACGCGGAGCACGGTCGTTATAGGCAGGGCGATCCGTGCGAGCCGGGCGATCGCCATACGACGGGCGCTCGGTGCGATCTCCGTACGATGGGCGCTCAGTGCGCTGCGGGCGGTCACCATACGAGGGACGCGCAGTGCGGTCACCGTACGACGGGCGCGCAGTGCGCTGCGGGCGGTCACCATAAGCAGGTCGACCCGAGGAATCCGGGCGGGCCGGACGCTCTGCGCGGTTGTCGGTGGGCGTCCAGTTAGGACGACGGTCGGTGGATGCCGGGCGGTCGCCTGTGCGTGAGGCACGGTCATCCTGCGTCCAGCGCTTCTTCACGGGGGCGGCGTCGCCGTGGAATCCGCGGTGGCCTTCACTGCGGCTGCCTGCTTTCGCAGGGGCCCCGGTGTTGAACTTCTTGGTCGCAGGTACTTTTTTGCCCGCGCTGTATTGATTTGCCATGATGTCGTGACTTTCCGGGTTGTGTTTAATTGCATGGCAGCGTGCAGCCAACAAGCAGCACTTCTGCTGGAACCCGGGCAGTCTTTGGCCAGGACCGTTTCACATACGTGATTGTTCCCACATAGTTCCAAGGAGTAGTTGGAGGTTAGGGAAACCGGCCCGAAAGACTTACAAACCCATTCGCGAGATTTCGCGATGTCTAGAGCCGACGTGTCAACATTACCCGATTAGCGCGAAAAACGCAGCAGTTGGCGCAAGAATCTAGGCGGCCGGTGCCGCAGCCTTCGCCGCACGACGGTCCGTGCGCCGCTCCTTCGCACCCTCGACCAGGTAGTAGAGCACCGGCAGCACGATGAGGGTGAGGAGAGTGGATGACACCAGCCCACCGATCACGATGATGGCAAGTGGCTGCGAGATGAAGCCGCCGTGCCCGGTAAGCCCGATGCCGAGGGGGATCAGCGCGAAGATCGTGGCGAGCGCTGTCATGAGAATGGGCCGAAGCCGGCGGGAAGCCCCGTGGATGATCGCGTCACCGACCTTCATTCCGCGGGTGCGGTACTGGTTGATCAGGTCGACCAGCACGATGGCATTGGTCACCACGATGCCGACGAGCATGAGCACACCGATGAGGGATGCGACACCGAGCGGGATTCCAGAGATGACCTGGAGCACGATGGCGCCGGTGGCCGCGAACGGGATGGAGACGAGCAACAGCAGCGGCTGGCGCAGGCTCTTGAAGGTCGCGACCATCACGACGTAGACGATCAGGATCGCGGCAAGCAGCGCGAGCCCGAGCTGGCTGAACGAGTCGCTCTGCTGGGAGGTGACGCCGCCGAGGGTCGCGGTCGCGCTCGCTGGCAGCTTCGCCTTGTCGACGGCTGCCTGCACCTGGGTAGACGCAGTTCCGGTGTTGTCCGTGCCGGGCACGACGGTGAGGGTTGCGCTTCGAAGACCCTTGATCGTCGTGATGCTTGACGGACCGTTGACCGTGCTGATGGTGGCGAGGTCAGACAGCGGCACCGAACCCTTGAGGGTCGGGATGGCGAAGGCCTTGAGGTCTGCGGTGGTCGTCGGCGCACTCGAATTGTTGACGTAGATCGACAGGCTCTTCTCGTCGATGACTATCGTGCCGGTCGCACTCGGGTTCATCGCCTGGGTGACAATCGCGCCGACCTGCGCGTCGCTGAGGCCGTCGGCTGCCGCTTTCGCCCGGTCGATCTGAACAGCGATGTACGGCAATGACGCGGAGAGGTTGCTCGACGAGCTTGCAACCACTGGCACCGCGTCTACCTTGGCGAGGATCGCATCCGATGCCTTGCGAAGGTCAGCGTCGCTGCCCGCCGTTACGTCCACTTCGATGTTGGTCGATGCGAAGCCGCCCTGCGCTGTAGCGAGCACGAGTTTGCCTGCGCCGGTGACCTTCTTCAGCTGTTTTGTGACCGTGTTCTGCAGAGCTGCCTGGTCTGCGGAGGCGTTCGTCGTCACCGAGTATGTGGTCGACCCGCCACCGGAGAACGCTGCGCGAAGAGCACTGCCTCCCGAGCCGATGGTGAGTAGCACCGTGTCGACGCCCTTGATGTCGCGGAGGGTCTTCTCGACCTTGGCCGACCCTGCGTTTTGAGCCGCGAGCGACGTGCCGAGCGGCAGGGTCTGCGTGACCGTGAGGGTGTTCTGCCCGCTGTTCCCGATGAAGTTTGTCTTGAGACCGGAAGCCGCGAACCCGCTTCCCACGAGCAGCAGTATCGCGATTACGAGCACGAGAGCTGGAAAGCGCAGGGTCCAGCGAATGACGGGGAGGTAGACCTTCTGGAGTCGGTTCGGTGTCTCGAGCTCGTCGTTCTGCTCCTGCGAACGGGTCGAGACCTCACCGGCAACATGCGTGTGGTGTTTCGGCGACGGCAGAAACCAGTAAGCGAGCACTGGCACGATGGTCAGCGCGACGAACAGCGAAGCGAGCAGGGCCATTGTTACGGTGAGCGCGAACGGCCGGAAGAGCTCACCGGTCAGCCCGCCGACCAGTGCGATCGGCAGGAAGACGGCGACCGTTGTGATGGTGGATGCCGTGACGGCCGTCGCGACTTCCCGCACGGCAGCGAGAATCGCGGGCAGCTTCTCTTCGCCAAGGCCGATATGACGTTTGATGTTCTCGATAACGACGATGGAGTCATCCACCACCCGTCCGATCGCGATCGTGAGGGCGGCCAGGGTGATGATGTTGAGGGTGTAGCCGGCGGCCTGCATTCCGATGAAGGTGATGAGCACAGAAACCGGGATCGAGATGGCGGTCACCACGGTCGACCTGATCGAGAACAGGAAGACCAGGATGATGATGACGGCGAAGCCGAGCCCAAGCAGGCCTTCCTGGGCGAGGCTGTCGATCGACTGCGTGATCGACGGCGCCTGGTCGGAGACCACGGTGAGCTTTGTGTTGCTGCCGAGCTGGCGTTCGAGGGTCGGGATGTCGGCCCGCACGAGCTGGGACACCGACACCGTGTTCGCCGCAGCCGACTTGGTGATGTTGAGCGAGACGGCCGCCTTGCCATTCACGCGCGAGTAGCCGGTGACGGGATTGTCGACGACTGCGACGGTCGCGACGTCGCCGATCGTCGGGGCCGTGGCGAGTCGCGCACCCACCAGCGGCAGCGCCGCGATCTGCGCGGTTGAGCTGAGCTTGCTGCCCGACTGCACGGTGAGGGTCTTCGAGTTCTCGGTGATCGAACCGCTGGCCAGCAGTGTTCCGTTTGACGACAGCGCGGTTTTGATGGTCTGCACGGTCAGTCCGTCTGCTGCGAGCTTCGCCGCATCCGGGGTGATCGTCACGCGCTGGGATGCCGCGCCGAGGAGGCTGACATCGCTCACGCCGTTGAGTTGCTTGAGGTTGGTAACGGTAAGGGACGCCAGCTTCGAGGCCAGCGTGTGCTTATCCATGTCACTCGTGACCGCGAGTTGGATCACCGGGAAGTCGCTCAGGCTGAACGTGATGACCTGGGGCGTGACGCCCGTCGGCAGCGAACTGGAGATGCGGTCGAGAGCGAGCTGCACCTTCTGCTCAGAGGTCGCGATGTCTGTGCCGTACGCAAACGATGCGGTGACGGTGGATGCTGCGGTGTTGGAGGTCGCCGTTGTGGAGTCGAGATTCTCGATGCCCTGGATCGCGCTCTCGATGGGAGTGCTGACGTCGGTATTGACGACGTCGGGCGATGCCCCCGGGTAGCTCGTGACGATGTACACCGATGGCAGCGAGAGCGACGGAATGAGCTCCTGTTTGAAGGAGGTCAGGGCGAGGCTACCGAAAATCGCCACCACGATAGTGATGAGAGCGATGAGTGCGCGGTTGCGCAGGCTGAAGACGGAGAACAGATGCACGGTGAAACTCCTGGAGCTGCTGTGGGCGAGGGCGCACGACCTCGTGCCTTGCTTAGAAGTATCCCAGCGGAGACTGTGAGTGCGCGTACTCCGTTCGGAGTACGCGGGTCAGACCGCGTCGCGGGTGAGGTCTCAACACGCTCGACCCGCTTAGACCACCTCAGCCAGGAAATTCTGGTCGAGCAGTGCGCCGCGTGACAGCGTCGACCACGCGGCCGAAAGAGCCCCGACCGCGCGATCCGTCTCGTCTGCGCTGTAGCTGATCGGAATGCGAAGGAACCGCTCGAACGCGCCATCGATGCCGAAGCGCGGCCCGGTCGCGAGCAGCAGTCCCTCGTTGCGCGCCGCAAGGGTCAGCTGCGAACTGACGGGTGCGCCGAGGTTGATCCACGCGGTGAGACCACCATCGACATGAGGTACGTGCCAGTCGGGGAAAGCCGCCGCGAGTGAACGCTCGAGGTGATCCCTTCCCGCCAACAACTGTGCCCTGCGCGTTTCGAGGATCGAGTCGTAGTCGTCGAGCAGACGCATGACGATGAGCTGCTCGAGTGTCGGCGTGCCGAGATCACCGGCACTCCTGGCACGGGTGAGTCGCTGGATGAGCTGGCGCTCGGCACGGATCCACCCGATCCGGAGTCCGCCCCACAGGGTCTTGCCGACCGAACCAATGAGCACAGCATCGCCGTACGCCGCGAGGGGCAGCGGGTTATCGGCGCGATCGATGGAGAGTTCGGCCATGGTCTCGTCGCCGACGATCGTCGTGCCCTGGGCGGCGGCGAGCGCGAGCATCCGCTCCCTCAGCTCCGCCGACATCGAGCGCCCGGTCGGGTTGTGGAAGTCGGGCATGATGTAGCCCATCGCGGGGCTCGTACGCTGCAGCGCCTGCTCGAGTGCTGCCTCATCCCAGCCGTCGTCGGTCGTGACGCTGACGGGCACGAGTCTCGCCCCGGTGAGCTTCAGCGCCTCGTAGGCGTGGGGATAGCTTGGCGACTCAACTAAAGCGCTGTCCCCACGCCCGAGCAGTGTTCGCGAGAGCAGGGCGATCGCGTGCTGGGCGCCGATCGTGACCATGATCTGCTCAGGCTCAGTGGGCAGCCCGCGCTTCGTATACCGGGCGGCAATCGCCGCGCGCAGCACCGGCAATCCGATCGGGTCGAATCCTGAGTCGCCGAGGTAGGCAGGCAGTTCGTGCGCCGCGCGCATGGCCGCGTCGGCGATGAGTGGGATTGCCGGCAGAGCCGCCTTGCTGAAATCGAGATAGCCGGAGTGAGACGACTCGACTGAAAGGGGCGCTCGAACCGGGAGGCGCGCAACGCTGCCCGAACCGCGGATGCTGTCGAGATAGCCGGCATCGCGCAGCTCTCCGTAGCCTGCCGTCACCGTCGTGCGACTAACGCCGAGTTGGGCGGCCAGGTCGCGTTCTGCAGGAATGCGTGTACCGAGGGGGATTCTGCCATCCAGGATGAGCAGCCGGATGCGATCGGCGAGCGCGGAATACGCGGGGGCGGAGGTGGACTCACGCCATCCGTCGACCAAGGTAGCCAATATGCGGGCTGAAACGGATGCCATCCAGCCACTCTACCGTGATTGGCCTCTTGCAAGAAGGCCAGTTCTGTAATTGGCTTGCCCACATGTCTCCGCGTCTCACATTGGCCCGCCGCATTACTCAGCTTCCCGTCGGCCTGTTCCTCTATGGAATCGCGATAGGAATGATGGTGCGCGCCGGTATCGGCGTCGGGCCGTGGGACGTGCTCAGCCAGGGCATTGCCGCCCACACCGGCATCCCGTTCGGGTGGGTGACGAACCTCATCGGCGCGGTCGTGCTGCTGTTGTGGATACCGATTCGGCAGAAGCCGGGCGTCGGCACCCTGCTCAACGTGCTCATGATCGGGCCGAGTGCGCAACTCGCGCTCTGGCTCATTCCCACCCAGCACGAACTAGCCGTACAGGCGCTGCTCTTCGCGGCCGGCCTGGCCCTGCTCGCCATTGCCACCGGCCTCTACATCGGTGCCGGGTTCGGGCCGGGCCCGCGGGATGGCCTGATGACGGGCATCCACCACCGCTTCGGCTGGCGCATCTGGGCTGTGCGCGCCTGCATCGAAATCACAGTGCTCGCCATCGGCTGGCTGCTCGGGGGCAATGTCGGAATCGGCACCGTTGCGTTCGCCCTGCTGGTGGGGCCGCTGGTTGCGCTGACCATGCCATTGCTCCGGGTGCCCGCTGCATCGCCGACTTCCGTGGCGGTGCCAGCATGACCCTGCCGCTCGCTCTTGTCGTGCTCACGGTCTGGTCGGTGCTTGCCACCGTCGCCGAGATCCGCCGGGATGGACACCGGCGGGTCCCGACACGGGGCATTTAGGGCTTGTCCTCCACATAGTCCGCCGCACGAACCGTGCACCAGGGTTACCTCCGTCGCTCGCGGCGGGGTTATCGCCTCCGAACTGCTCGCGGCGGGGATATCGCCTCGCGGACCCAATAGCTACGCCGTCCGCGAGGCGATATTCCCGCCGCGGCCCGCTGCCGTTGCAGATGTTCCCGCTGAGGCAGAAACGTAAGACTTGCGGATGCCGTACTCACGATATATCGTGAATTCACGCAATCGCGATATAACTCGAATGGAAGGCACGACAGTGACCCAGGAGAAATGGCTCATCGATGAGGAGAAGACCATCGACTTCGAGGCAGTGCGCTCGGTCAAAGTGAGCCTCATCGGCGGCCAGGTGAACATCGTGGGTCACGATGAGCCTGGAGCCAGGGTCGAGGTGCACTCGGTTCGCGGCAAGGCGTTGAAGGTCTCGATCGACGGCGATCGCCTCGAGATCGATCATCCTCAGATCGGCTGGGAGAACTTCGTCGACGTTTTTACCTCGTTCAGCGGCCGTGCAAGCGCCGACCTGAGCATCATGGTGCCGCGCGATGCCGCCCTCAAGTTCGGAGCGGTGAACGCGAATACCCTCGTCAGCGGTCTCACCTCAGATGCGACGGTCAGCACGGTCAACGGCGATCTCGTCATCGATAGCGTCCAGGGCGACCTGCAGCTCAATTCGGTCAACGGCGAAATCAATGTTCGCGGTCACCACGGCGCGGTCGCGGTGAAGACCGTCAACGGCGATGTGACGGTGAGCGGAGAGATCGTTCGCTTCTCTTGCGACGGGGTCGTTGGCAGCGTCTTCCTCGACATTGCCGGGGTGCCCGACTCCATTCGGGTCAACACGGTGAGCGGTCACCTCACCGCTCGTCTCGAAGCAGGCGTTGCCGTTCGCTACACAATCTCGACCGTAGCCGGGAAGCTCCAGCTCGACGACTCAGAGATAACGGGGGTGCACGGCACATACAACGGCAAATTCGGCGCGCTCGACAAGCACTGGATCGATTTCAAGACGAACTCCGTCTCCGGCAGCGTCTCGGTGCTCCACGCGGTGCACGCATGAGTCCGGTGTTCGCGCACGGTCATCTCCGGCTCTATCTACTAAGCCTTCTGGCTGACCAGCCGATGCATGGCTACGAGCTCATCCAGGCTCTCGGCCACCGGTTCGGGGGCACGTATGTCCCGAGCGCAGGCACAATTTATCCCCGCCTTGGCAAACTGGAGCAAGAAGGACTCGTGACCAAAGCTGCTGATGGCCGTAAGACCGTCTACGCGATCACCGATGCCGGTCGGGCCGAGCTCGAGTCTCGCAGCGGTGAACTCGACGGTATCGAGAACGACGTGACCGACTCGGTTCGACGTCTCGCCGACGAGGTCAGGACCTCGGTGAACGATGCGATGAAGACACTGCGCGCGGACCTCGCATCCGCGGCTCGCGACGCTAGGAATGACTCGCGCGACAACAGGCACGCCGTAAAGGTCGAGCCACAGCAGGCAACGGTCAGCACCCAGCTTCGCGAGGCTGAGATGATCGTGAATGACTTCCGTCACCAACTCCGCGCCGACCTGCGCGGCATGGCGGTGAAGAGCCCGCTCCCCGATGGCACGGTCGACCTGCTGCGGCAGCGCCTCGACGAAGTACGAGCGGCTGTCAAAAACCTCGCGGGCTGAGGCCAGGCGAATCGTTACCCGAAAGTCTGCTGCGGGGAGTGCCCCGAATTATTCCCGATCCGTATAACGGGTGTAATGTCGCACCTCGTGACCAGCGAAGCCCGGTCGCCGAAGCGATGGCTCATCGGCGATCCGCTGCCCTCCGAGAAACTCGAAGGCCAGCTTCTCCCGAAGCACCTCGCGCTGCCTATATTCGCCAGCGATGCGCTGTCATCGGTCGCTTATGCGCCCCAGGAACTGCTGCTCATCCTGACCCTCGGTGGCCTCGCTTTCATCAGCTTCGCACCCTGGATCGCCGCGGCCGTCGTGCTGCTGCTGATCGTGGTCGTCACGTCATACCGTCAGCTCATCAAGGCGTATCCCTCAGGCGGTGGCGACTACGAGGTCGCCCACAAGAACCTGGGTGAGAAGGCCGGACTCGTCGTCGCCTCGGCGCTCCTCGTCGACTACATCCTCACCGTCGCCGTATCCGTTGCAAGCGGCGTCGACAACATCATCTCGGCCTTCCCCGCGCTCAATACGTATCGCGTCGAGCTCGCCGTCGGCTTCGTCGTGGTACTCGCCGCGGTGAACCTGCGCGGCGTGGCCGAATCGAGCAAGGCCTTCGCGCTGCCGACGTACCTTTTCATCGGGAGCGTTCTGACGATGATCATCGTCGGGCTGATCCGAACGTTCCTGGGCGATTCGCCGGTCGCAGATTCTTCGTCGCTGCTGATCAAGAATCCCGAGAGTCTCGGACAGATCGCCATCATCCTGTTGTTGCTCAGGGCGTTTGCGAGCGGTTGTAGCGCGCTCACCGGTGTCGAGGCAGTTGCCAACGGCGTGCAGGCCTTCCGCCGCCCGAAGATCAAGAACGCCCAGGGCACGCTGGTGCTCATGGGCAGCATCGCGATCGTGCTGTTCGTCGGTATCGTCGCCCTCGCGCTGATCACCCACGTTCACTACGCGGAGTCTGCCTGTGACCTTCAGGGTTTCAAGAACTGTGTGACCGCGCCGCAACACAGCGTGATCTCTCAGATCGCCGCCGCCGTGTTCCCCGGCGCCGGGTACTTCATGTTCTACATCATCCAGGGCGCCACAGCATTGGTGCTGCTGCTGGCTGCAAACACCGCGTTCAACGGGTTCCCGCTACTGGGCTCGGTGCTCGCACGTGACTCATATGCCCCGAAGTCGCTCTCCACCCGCGGCGACCGCCTGGTCTTTTCCAACGGGGTGCTGGTGTTGAGTGGCGTCGCGATCGTGCTGCTGCTCGCCTATCGCGCTAACCCGACCGCGCTCATCCAGCTCTATATCATCGGCGTTTTCGTCTCATTCACGCTCGGCCAGACCGGCATGGTTGTGCACTGGACCACGATGCTCCGCGCCGGCTGCGCAAACCGGGGCCAGGTGATCCGTTCGAGAATGATCAACGCCACGGGCGCGCTCTTCACGTTCACGGTGCTCATCGTGGTCACGGTCACCAAGTTCACCCACGGCGCCTGGCTGGTCTTCGTGATCATGCCGATCCTGTTCTTCCTGATGTACAAGATCAACCGGTACTACAGCCAGATCGCACGTGGCATCGAAGTCGATCCCACCACGACCTTCGGCGCAACCGGCGACCACGCAGTGGTTCTAGTCGGCAAGATGCAGAAGCCGACCCTGAAGGCCCTCGACTACGCCATCGCTGCGCGACACGAGAGCATCGAGGCGGTGCACGTCAACATCGACGAGGCTGCGTCCGAGCAGCTGTCGAAGCTCTGGGACACGATGAACATCAAGATCCCGCTGCGCATCGTGCCGTCGCCCTACCGTGACATCGGCACTCCGCTGATCAAATACATCAAGGCGCGCAGGGCCGAGTACGGCTCGGAAGTCATCACGGTCTACACCCCGCAGTACATCGTCGGCCACTGGTGGGAGAACCTGCTTCACAACCACAAGGCCCGCCGCATCCGCCAGAAACTCATGCTCGTGCACGGTGTCACCATTGCGCTCGTGCCGTGGCTGCTGGACTCGTCGAAGCAGCTCTACCTGCGCGGATACCGTCCACTGCCCGGTTTCGACCGTCGAGGCGAACCGCGGCGACCTATCATGCGCAAGCCCCTTCCACCGGTGGCTCCTGGCGCGAAGAAGCATCCCGCGTCGCCGGACGGCACCAGCGAGAGCCATGTCGATCGCGCTGCCCGCGAAGAGAAGGAACGGCGCGCGGCCCAGCGCCAGGCCACGCAGAGCAAGGTGAGCAAGGCGTCGACAGTTCCATCGACTGTCGCGGCCGCCGTCGCTGAGAAGCCTGGCACTGCGGAGCCTGCCGCCAAGAAGCCCATTGCCAAGAAGGAATAGCGTGGCAGCCACCACCCGGATCGGCTGGCGCGAGATCGTCGCAGTTGCAACGGGTGCTGCCGTCGGTACGGGCATCCGGCTCACGCTCGATGCGGTTTTCCCGCACACAGACGTCACGTTTCCGTGGAGCACCCTCATCATCAACGTCATTGGCTCGTTCGCCCTCGGTGCCCTGGTCTCGACCCTGTGGAGACGGAGCGACCTGCCCAACTGGCTGAGAGCCGGACTCGGCACCGGACTGGTCGGCTCGTTCACCACTTTCTCGGCAGTGATCGTCTCTCTCATCGCAGAGTCGTCAGCGGGCGAATGGATGCTCGCCCTCACCTACCTCGCAGCCAGCCTGCTGCTCGGCTTCGCGGCCGCTGTCGCCGGCATTGCACTGGGCGGCCGGGTTTCACGGTCGGCACAGCCCGACCTGGTGGACGAATGACCGCGCCGCTCGTCATCGCCGTGCTCGTCGCGGGCGTCATCGGGGGGCTCGCGCGCTATGGCGTCTCACTGGCCATGACGCGACGGCCCACGTTGCCCTGGGCGGTGCTCATCGTCAACGCCGTCGCGTCGGCGATCGGCGGCGTCGCGCTCGGCCTGGCCTACCGTGGCGTCGTGTCTGCAGAATGGCGGCTTGTCCTGCTCTCTGGCCTCTGCGCTGGCCTCTCGACCTTCAGCACGTGGACGGTCGAGACCGTGCAGCTGGTTCAGTCCGGGCGATGGCGCACCGCTCTGGCGAGCGTCTCGCTCAACCTGGTCGTCTCGTTCGCGGTCTCTGCGATCGGGTTCAGCGCAAGTCGCTGATCGCGGATCGGTCGCGAGGGTCGGTCGAGCCGGAGTGTCAGCCGTCGAGGTGAAATGTGTCCTGAACTAGTGAACGTCTTGGGCCGCGACCTCGACTAAGTCGCATATGGTCGACGGGTGATGCGAGTCAAGGTCGGTATTGCGACTGCCGCCGCCGAGCTGCTCGGTGAGCCCGCGGAATTCCTGCGAGTGCTGTCTGGCGGTACCCATGCTGAGACCGCCCTCATTGCGGTGGCTGGTCGTGAACTTGTCGTTCGACGTTTCCCGGACGGCGACGACGCGGTGGCGCAAGAGATCCCGGTATTGGAGCGAGTGAGTTCCCTTGGACCCCTTGTCCCGAAACGTGTGGCTCATCGGGAAGGTCCAAATCCACTGATCGTTACGACGAAGGTCGAAGGCGGTCCCCCAGATCCGGACCTCCCTCTCGAGGTGATCGCCGATGCGATGGGTCACGTGCTTGCGCACGTGCACTCGATTAGCGGCGCGGGACTTCAGCGCAGTCCGAAGGCGCTCCCGACCGCTGAGACATCCATCGCGCGCGCTGCGCGGAGCAATCCTCCACGCTTCGATCCTTCATTGGGAGTTCTCGTTCACGGCGATTTCTGGTGCGGGAATGCGCTGTGGAAGGGGCGGCAACTCACCGGATTGGTCGATTGGTCTGGCGCGCGTCTGGGCGCCCGCGGCCTCGACGTTTCGTGGTGTCGACAGGATCTTGTGCTTCTTGGTGGGAGTGAAGCCGCCGAGGTCTTTCTGCAGACCTATGAACGAGCGTCCGGAACCTCGCTCTCCGATCTGTGGGAGTGGGATGTGGCCGCTGGCGCATGGGCCGACGCGGCCGTCGAGAGCTGGGCTCCTAACTACGCAGGGATTGGGCGGCCTGACATAACCCCTGAACTACTTCGTGCGCGACTCGATGACTGGAATGGAGCGCTTCTTCACAAGGGCGCACGGTAGCCCGGACCCGCGTGGCGAAACCTACAACCGGTCATCGAGCACCTGCCGCAGGTATCGCCCCGGGACCTCGAGAGCCAGCTTCCAGTGTTTGACCAGGCCGGAGCCGACGCTTGCACGGTCGAGCCGGATGGCCTCAGCGATCGTCGACTTGCCGCTCTCCCGTTCTCGCCGACGAGAAAGGTCACTGGCGAACGAAGGCGGAGCCCGTCACCGATGAGTCGGTGCACCGCGGCGGCGCTCCACGGCCACGATGTCGGCTGCGCGACCAACGCGATCGGCGCGGAGATTCGCTCGACAATCATGCCCCTCACTCTTGCACGCGCGTGGACTTCCCACCACCGACGCTCGCACCCGGCGCGGTTGCCGCGACGTTGTGCGAGTTGGTCAACGTTGTTCTACCTCTGGCAGGCACATCGTTGACGAGATCGCACAACGTTGGAACGGTAAGCGGGTCGAGTCAGCCGAGATTCGACAGCATCGCGACTACCTGCCGAGCTATCGTGCGGCCGGCTCGATTCGCACCGATCGTCGATGCCTGTGGGCCGTAGCCCGCGAAGAAGATACGCGGATCTTTCCAGGAAGAACCCCCGCCGACCGTGATGCCACCCTCCTTCTCGCGCAGCTTGAGCGGTGCGAGGTGCCTGAGCTCGGGACGGAATCCGGTTGACCAGACGATGGCATCTGCCTTCTGGAAGGTTCCGTCTGGCCAGCGCACGCCATCCGGTTCGATGGAGGAGAACATCGGTTTCGCGACCAGCAGCCCCCGCTCGATACCGGCCTGGATGCGGCGGGTGCGGGCAATCCCGGTGCCACTCACGATGCTCGGCAGCGCGTGCCCGGTGCGTGCAGCTTCGTCCTGCATCGCGACGGCCGCGATTCCGGCCTCGATGTCGAACTCGCCGTCGTTGAACTCGATCGGCCGACGACTCACCCACGTGAGCTCTGACGCGATGCTCTCGAGCTCGAGCAGGAAGCCGATGGCTGAGGTTCCGCCGCCGACCACGACGACGCTCTTGCCGACGAACTGCTCTGCGGTGTCGTAATCGGTGGTGTGCACGTGTTGGCCGGCGAAGTCGTTCATTCCCGGATACCAGGGGATGAAGGGCGAGCCCCAGGTGCCCGTGGCGTTGACGACAATCTCGGTGACGACCTCGAATCCATCGGTCTCCACTGCGTCTGCGTGAACGACCAGTTCGAGCCCCCGGTTGAACACCCGCTTGACGTCGACCGGGCGCACGACGCCGAGGCCATAGTGGCTCTCGTACCGCTCGTAGTAGTCGGCCACGACGTCTTTCGCGGGTGCATGCCGGTCTGCGGTCTCGAAACTGACCCCGAGTTCATCCATGCCCGGCAAGTCGTTGATGCGGTGAGCAGACCCGATTCGCAGGGCTTCCCACCGGTTCTGCCACGCGCCACCCGTGCCGGGCCCTCGATCGAGCACGACGAAGTCAGTGCCCGGCTCTAGGCCAAGGCGCTTGAGGTAGAACGAGACCGAAAGTCCTGCCTGCCCGGCGCCAATCACCACGACCGAGGTACGTGCTGGCGCTGTGGTCACCTGCTTAACGTTAGCCGCCATACCCGGGATCCACCGCAGAGATTGGCACCGGCCGTGCATGCTAAAGTTGGAACTTAGATTTTGTGTAGATCCGTTGGCATGCCCGGGCGTAGTTATCGCCGGCACGGGCTGGAATCGTGAGGGGGTCAAGTCCATGGGACGCGGCCGTCAAAAAGCAAAGCACACCAAGGTGGCCAGGGAGCTGAAGTACTTCAGCCCGGACACCAACTACAACGCGCTCGAACGCGAACTCACGCACCCGACAACCGGCGCTCCAATCGACCCGAAGCTCGAAGAAGATCTCGAGAAGTGGCCCGAATTCAGCACCACCGCTGCGGCATCATCAAGCGCTGATGACTTCGACGAAGAAGAAGAGTACCTGCCGGGGCAGACTGCCTAACAGAGCTCGACCCGCTACGCGCGATAGTTGCCTGTCAGGCGCACAGCCCCACCGTTGACGCCCTTTGCACCCTGCTCGAATCCGGCAAACTCCCGCGTGCTCGTTGAGATCTCTCCGATGGTCCACGCGGGGATGCCGTCGGTCGCAAGCTTCTCGATGATGCCGTCGACGGCGTGGGCTGCAACCACAGCCACCATCCCGATGCCGAGGTTCCACGTTCCTTCGGTCTCTTCGAGCGCCATCCCGCCCCACTGTGCGAGCACCTGGAACACCGGCTGCGGAGCCCAGGTCGATCGCTCGATCTCGACCCAACTGCCGATCGGCAGCACCCTGGCGACATTCGCGGCGATGCCACCACCGGTGATGTGGCTGAGGGCGTGCACGCTCGTGCCAAGCCGTGGGTCTGCCAGCAGTCGCAGCAGGGGAGCCGTATAGAGCTTCGTCGGCTCGAGCAGCACCTCACCCACCACTCCTCCGAGTTCACTCGAGGTGTCGAGATACCCGATCCGTTTCCCTGAAAGGCCTTGCCCAGAAAGGATGTGTCGAACCAGGGAGTAGCCGTTCGAGTGAAGCCCGGATGACCCCATCGCGATCACCACGTCGCCATCCGCGACGAGGTGACCGCCCAGCAGCGCATCCGACTCGACTGCACCGACGGCTGCGCCTGCAACGTCGTAGTCGTCCGGTCCGAGCAGCCCGGGATGCTCAGCGGTCTCCCCGCCAACCAGCGCAGTGCGCGTCTCTGCACAGGCGAGAGCGATGCCGGCCACGATATCCGCTATGCGGGTGGGCACGACCTTGCCACAGGCAATGTAGTCGGTCATGAACAATGGCTTGGCGCCGACCACGACGATGTCATCGACGACCATGCCAACGAGGTCGAAGCCGATGGTGTCGTGCTTGTCGAGCGCCTGCGCGATAGCGACCTTCGTGCCGACACCGTCGGTCGACGTTGCGAGCAGTGGCTTCGTGTACGACTTGAGAAACGAGACGTCGAACAGCCCCGCAAAACCGCCAACCCCGCCGAGAACTTCGGGCCCGTGGGTTTTCGACACAGCGGACTTCATCAGCTCGACGGCCAGGTCTCCCGCTGCGGTATCCACCCCCGCTTCGGCGTACTTGCTGGCCATAGGTAATTCCGTTCCGGAAGCGTGAAAGACTGGACTAAATCAACCCCAATTCTACGGTCTGGAGCCATTGACGCGAATGTGCGGCATTGTCGGCATCGTTTCTTCGGAACCCGCCAACCAACAGGTCTACGACAGCCTCCTCCTTTTGCAGCACCGTGGGCAGGATTCCACCGGCATCGCGACTGCGGAGGGGCGCACCTTTCACATCCGCAAGGCCAAGGGCCAGGTGCGTGAAGCGTTCCGCACCCGTGACATGCGCGCGCTGCCGGGCAACATGGGGCTGGGGCATGTGCGCTATGCGACCAAGGGCACCGCTGCCAACGAGGAAGAGAGCCAGCCGTTCTACGTGAACGCGCCATATGGCATCGCGCTCGTGCACAACGGCAACCTCACCAACACCCGCGAGCTCACCGACGAGCTATTCCGCGTCGACCGTCGCCACCTCAACACGTCGTCAGACACCGAGCTGCTCGTCAACGTGCTCGCGCACGAGCTGCAGGAGCAGGTGACCGGCCCGAACCTCGACCCAGACCAGATCTTCGCAGCGGTCGAACGCGTGCACGAGCGCGTCGAGGGTTCATACGCCACGATCGCACTCATCGCGGGCTACGGACTGCTCGCGTTCCGCGACCCGTTCGGTATTCGCCCGCTGGTCCTCGGCCGTCGTGCCCAGGGCTTTACGGGAACCGACTGGATCGTGGCATCCGAATCTCTCGTGCTCGAAAGCGGCGGGTATGAGTTCGTTCGGGATGTCGCTCCGGGCGAGGCGGTCTTCATTGCCCTCGATGGCGAGATGATTGCGAAACAGTGCACCGCCAACCCGCGGTTGATTCCGTGCTCGTTCGAGTACGTCTACCTCGCCAGGCCAGACTCGATCATGAACGGCATCTCGGTCTACGAGGCCCGCCTCAGGCTCGGCAACCGGCTGGCCGACACGATCGCCCGGTACACCCCGCGCGGTGACATCGACGTCGTGATGCCGATCCCGGATTCCTCCCGCCCCGCTGCAATGCAGGTAGCCCAGAAGCTCGGCATCGAGTACCGCGAGGGGTTCTACAAGAACCGCTACGTCGGCCGCACATTCATCATGCCGGGGCAGGCCGAGCGCAAGAAGTCGGTCAAGCAGAAGCTCAACGCGATGGGCTCCGAGTTTAGGGGCAAAAACATCCTCATCGTCGATGACTCGATCGTTCGAGGCACCACCTCGAAGGAAATCGTGCAGATGGCACGGGAGGCAGGGGCGAACAAGGTCACCTTCACCTCGGCCGCGCCGCCCGTGCGTTTTCCCCACGTCTACGGCATCAACATGCCCTCGCGCCAGGAGCTCGTCGCTCACGGCCGCAAGATCCCCGAGATCGCAACCGAACTCGGCGCGGACTACCTGATCTACCAGGAGGTCGCAGACATGCAGGCGGCCATTCTCGAGGGGTCGAACATCACAGAGCTCGAGATGAGCTGTTTCACCGGCGAATACGTCACCGGCACCGTGACCCCGGAGTACCTGGCCTGGGTGGAGCGCACGCAGCTCAGCTGAGCCGGCATTGCTCGCCCGGCGCTCCGCAGGCAGGCGGGTCAGCACTGGCGCGCGGGCGGCTCGGTTTCATTAGGGTCAGCAGGGTTGGCACTGTCAGCCTCACGCACGCCCCCCGGATCAGCCGCCGCAAACTCCTCGTCCTCCGGCAGCGGATCGACCGTGGTCAGCTCGAAACTGACCTGCTTGGCACGCCTGGCCGAGACGCGGTCGAGAACGACTGCGACAATCCCGCCGAGCACGGTGCCAGCGGGGATGCCGTACAGCAGGAAGTAGCCGAACGTCGCGGGGAAGCCGACTGTCGGGTCAGTCGGGAACGATGCGGTGAGAGACAGCGTCACAATAAAGCCGACGAGCGCACCGAGGATGAGGAAGACCGGCACCTTGGGAGCGCGCCGCACGGTTGCCTCGGTCGTGACTGTTGTGCCCTCGGGCGGGGTCGAACTCATCCCCCCATTCTGCCCCTAGCCCGCTGTGCCTTTCCTCGCGTAGCTGGCCGAGCTAGTTACTGTCGCGCTGCCAGGCCAGCGGCAGGTAGGCGGCAAGGTCTGCGCGTGAACCGGATGCCGAGATCCGGCCCTCACCTCGAGCGGTCGCCCACTCGAGCGCTCCCGCTGCGATCTCGAGCCAGGTAAGGGCGTCGGTCTCGATTACGTTTGGCGGGGTTCCACGGGTATGACCGGGGCCCTCGATGCACTGCACCGCGCCGAACGGCGGCACGCGCACCTCGACGGAATTGCCCGGTGCATCGTCGGCGAGCACCTGCAGGAGATAGCGCACGGCCATCGCGACAACCGGGCGCTCTTCCTGGGAAGCGAGGGCGCGAAGCACAGCATCGGTTCCTTTATCGTCTGGAATCCGGGGGATGGGCACGCGTCAAGCGTAGACACCCAGCGCACTTCGCTACGCTTGCCAAGTGAGAATTCTGGTCATCGGATCCGGCGCGCGCGAGCACGCGATCATCACAGCGCTGTTGCGCGAGGGCGCCGGTCACGAGATTATCGCCGCCCCGGGCAACGCGGGCATCGCAGCCGATGTGCCGGTCATCCATCTTGATCCGGAGAACCCCGAGATCGTTAGCGAATTCGCTCTCGAGAACGACATCGAGCTCGTTGTGATCGGGCCAGAGGCACCCCTCGTCGCCGGTGTGGCTGACGCGCTTCGGCACCGCGGCATCGCGGTGTTCGGTCCGGGCAGGGCCGCCGCCCAGCTCGAGGGAAGCAAGACCTTCGCGAAGCGCATTATGGAAGAAGCCGGCGTGCCGACCGGGCGCGCTGTGCGTGCGGGAACGCTCGCTGAGGCACTGTCGGCCATCGACGAATTCGGTGCCCCGTATGTCGTCAAGGCTGACGGGCTCGCCGCGGGCAAAGGAGTGCTCGTCACCCCCGACCGGGACGCCGCGATCGCTCACGCCGAATTCTGGCTGCGTCTCGGTAGCGTGCTCGTCGAGGAGTTTCTCGACGGCCAGGAGGTGTCGCTCTTTCTGCTGAGTGATGGTCATAACGTGCTGCCGCTCTCGCCGGCCCAGGACTATAAGCGCCTCGCCGACAATGACGATGGCCCGAATACCGGGGGCATGGGCGCGTATTCTCCCCTGCCCTGGCTTGCCGACGGCTTCGTCGACGAGGTGATCCAGTCAGTCGCGCTGCCCACGGTTCGCCAGCTCGCAAAAGAACAGACACCGTTCATCGGGCTGTTGTACTGCGGGCTGATCATCACCGACAAAGGCACCAGGGTGATCGAGTTCAATGCCAGGTTCGGCGACCCGGAGACCCAGGTCGTGCTTCCCCGGCTCGTGACTCCACTCAGCGGCCTTCTGCTCGCGGCGGCGAGCGGCGAACTCGCCGGGCATCCTGCAGCGGAATTCTCGAATGACGTGGCCGTCACAGTCGTGCTCGCCAGCGAAGGCTACCCAGACACCCCTCTCACCGGCAGGCCCATCACCGGCCTGGAAACCGCTCTCGCCATCCACGGCGTCACGATCGCGCACGCAGCCACCGCGCTGGCCGACAACCAGCTCGTCGCCACCGGCGGCCGCGTGCTCAGCGTCGTCGCAACCGGGGCAGATTTCACGGAGGCGAGATCGCGTGCATACCTCGCGCTCGAGGCGATCGAGCTCGAAGGCGGCCAGTATCGCACCGACATCGCGGCGAGGGTTTCAGAGTGACCATCGCAGGCTGGACTCACGCCTACTCGGGCAAGGTGCGTGACCTGTATGTCGAAGACAGTGTCGCTGATCTCGACCATGCCGACCGCGTTCTGATGGTTGCGAGTGATCGGGTGAGTGCTTTCGACTTCGTGCTGTCGCCGGGCATCCCGGGCAAGGGCGAACTGCTGACCACACTCAGCCTCTGGTGGTTCGACCGGCTGGTCGACATCCCGAATCATCTTCTTGCCCCGGGGGATGTCGCGATCCCCGCCGAGCTCGCTGGCCGAGCGATGCTCGCCCGCACCCTCGACATGCACCCGATCGAGTGCGTGGTGCGCGGCTATCTCGCGGGCAGCGGCTGGGTGGAGTACCAGGCATCGCACAGCGTCTGCGGAGTGCCCCTGCCCGCCGGCCTCTCGGAAGGCGATCGACTGCCGGAGCCGATCTATACGCCCGCGTACAAAGCGCCGATGGGCGAGCACGATGAGAACATCAGCTTCGAGCGCACGGTTGAGTTGGTGGGCGCAGAGACAGCCGCCGCTCTTCGCGACCAGAGCCTGCGCGTCTTCGGCCTGGCCTCTGCAATCGCAGAATCCCGCGGGGTCATCCTCGCTGATACCAAATTCGAGTTCGGCACGAACCGCCATACCGGCGAACTGACCCTGGCAGACGAGGTGCTCACCAGCGACAGTTCGCGATACTGGGATGCTTCGGCCTACGCAGCCGGAGGGCCGGATCGGCTTGCCAGCTTCGACAAGCAGATCGTGCGCAACTGGCTCGCGTCGCACTGGGATACGACCGGAACCCCGCCTCCACTGCCGGCCGAGATTGTCGAACAGACCGCAGCGCGCTATCGGCAGTTGATCGAGAGGCTGACCGGCGCGTGATCGTGCGCGAGGTCGAGTGGGACGACCCGGATGCGACCGCGCTTCGGGCACTTCAGCGGATCGAGATCGACGAGCGGTACGGCAGGCCGGATTCGGAGCCGGGACCAGCGCCGACTGCAGCGGACATGACCGTGTTCTTTGTCGCATACAGCGACGGCGGCGCCCCGATCGGCTGCGGCGGGTTGCGCGAGCTGGATGCCCAGCATGGCGAAATCAAGCGGATGTTCGTCACCCGGACCAGCCGCGGAACAGGCACGTCCACAGCCATCCTGGGCGCGCTGGAGCAGTGCGCGCGCGAGCGCGGCTGGCAACGCCTCGTGCTCGAGACAGGCGAAGCACAGCCCGACGCCATCCGGTTCTACGAGCGCGAAGGGTATGCGGTCATCCCCAACTTCGGCTACTACGCGGACTCGCCGATCTCCCTGTGTTACGAAAAGAAGCTCTAAGCAAAAGTGGTAGGCGCGCAGTCCACTGAAAGTCGAATGCAACCAGAAAGAGGAATAGAGCCTGCGAGCGTACGTTGAATTCTGCAGCGAAAGGATTTCACCATGACCCGCATCGGCTCATCCGACCTCGACGTCTTCCCTCTCAACCTCGGTGGCAACACCTTCGGCTGGACGTCAGACACGAGCACATCTGAAGCAGTTCTCGACGCGTTCCTCGCGGGCGGCGGAAACTTCATCGACACCGCCGACGCATACTCGGCCTGGGTTCCCGGAAACTCGGGCGGGGAATCCGAGACCATCATCGGTGCGTGGATTAAGGCGCGTGGCAACCGTTCGAAGGTGGTCATCGCAACGAAGGTGAGCCAGCATCCTGAATTCAAGGGACTGTCAGCCGCAAATATCGCGGCGGCGGCAGACGCGTCACTGGCACGGCTGCAATCCGAGTACATCGATCTCTACTACGCACACTTCGACGACCAGACGCCAATGGCTGAGATCGCTGGTGCGTTCGACGCGCTGGTGAGGGCAGGCAAGGTGCGGTACGTCGGCATCTCGAACTTCAGCGGGGAGAGGGTGGAGGAGTGGATGTCCGTGGCCGCGAAGGAGGGTTTCGCGCTGCCGATCGCGCTGCAACCCAACTACAACCTTGTGCACCGCGAGCCGTATGAGACTGAGTTCGCCCCTGTAGTGGCGAAGCATGCGCTCGGCGTGCTGCCCTACTATTCCCTGGCGAGCGGCTTTCTGACCGGCAAGTACCGCACTGAGGCCGACCTCGCTGGCAAGGCACGTGCCACGGGTGCCGGCCAATACCTCAACGATCGCGGCCTTGCCATCATCGGTGAGCTCGAGAGCATCTCGACCGTGCATCACGCATCCATCGCCTCAACAGCGCTTGCCTGGCTGCGCGCGCAGCCGGGAGTGGTCGCGCCGATCGCAAGCGCGAGCACTGTCTCACAGTTGAGCGACCTGCTCTCGCTGGTGGAGCTGACCCACATCGACGTCGAGTTGCTCGACAATGTCTCCGCCCCGGGCGCACATTCCGACGCAGCAGGAAATAGTTAACGCGACAACTAAGTTGTACCGGTCATGAACGCACAGGATCTTCTCGCAGCAGACACCTCGATGGGCGCGGTGACGCTCCTCGTTGCCGACCTCGATGCCCAGACCGCCTATTACCGCGATGCTGTAGCGCTCAGCGTGCTGTCGACCGGCGATGGCGAGGTGACCCTCGGGCGCGGGTCGAATCCGCTGATCATCCTGAAGAGCGCCCCTGAACTCGTGCATGCCTCGCCGCGCGACGCCGGGCTGTTTCACACCGCGATCCTGTTCGATACCCAAGCAGCGCTTGCGGCAGCTGTGTACTCGGTTGCAACGAAGCATCAGAATACCTTCACCGGCAGTTCAGACCACTTGGTCAGCCAGGCGTTCTACTTCACCGACCCCGAGGGCAACGGCGTCGAGCTCTACTGGGATCGCGACAGGAGCACCTGGGGCTGGGCACACGGTCAGATCGAGATGGGCACCCTCTACCTCGACCCGAACGCATTCCTGCAGGAGCACCTGACCGAAGCCGCGGTCGAGCAACCCAACTTCGGCGATGCTGTCGTTGGGCACGTTCACCTCTCGGTCGGCGACACCGCAACCGCCAGGGAGTTCTACGTCGACCACCTGGGATTCGAGACCACTATCTCGATGGGAGCCTCTGCGCTTTTCGTCAGCGCGGGCGGCTATCACCACCACATGGCCATGAATACCTGGAACAGCGCGGGCGCCGGCCGCCGCGGCCGCACCCTCGGGCTCGGCCAGGTCGACATCGTCGTGCCGGGTGCTGACGACATCGGCGCACTCGGTGAGCGGATGTCGCACTACCGAATCGGAACCAGGAACGACGGCCAGACAGTCAGCTTCGACGACCCGTGGGGCAACCTGATTCGCGTGACTGCGGCCGCGTGACCCCCGCCGGGAGTCGCCTCGTGCTCGGGATCACCGGCGCGCCGGGGGCGGGGAAGTCGACACTCGCCGCGCAGATCGTCGCAAGCGTGGATGACGCGATCCTGCTCCCCATGGACGGCTTTCACCTCCCCCAGGCCGAGCTCGTGCGCCTGGGCCGCCGGAATCGCATGGGTGCGCCTGACACCTTCGACTTCCACGGATTCGTCGACACCCTCTCTCGCGTTCACGCTGGGGGTAATTCGGTCTGGGCTCCCGGCTTCGACCGCGAGAACGAGGAGGCCGTGCCGAACGCGATTCACATTCAACAGAAGTTGTGCACGGTGGTGGTCGAGGGTAACTACCTGCTCCACGACGAGGGCGGGTGGGAACGAGTCGCACCACTGCTCGATGTGACCTTCTTCGTCGAGGTCGACGATGAGACCCGCGTCTCGCGACTAATCGAGCGCCACGTGCGGTTCGGCAAGACTCCGGAGGCAGCGCGCGTCTGGGCGCTCGGCCCCGACGAAGCGAACGCGCGCCTGATCGAACGCGGCGCCGCGAGAGCGGACTATCGCATCAGAGGCAACTGACCGGCAGCGTGCACGCTCACCGGCTGCGCTGCTTCTCGAGCGCCCCGTCTCGAGCGAGCTGCGGCGTATCCACCCCGGGTTCGGGCGCGATCGGGTCATTCCACTGCTTGATCACCGCCCACGCGACGGCAGCAGTGGGCACTGACAGAAGCGTGCCTATAATTCCGCCGAGGATGGTGCCAGCGGTGAGGGCGATGAGCACCACTAGCCCGTGCAACCGCAACGATCGACCGAGCACCACCGGGGAGAGGAAGTTGCCTTCGAGCTGTTGCACCAGGATGACGATGGCAGCAACCCAGATCGCCGCCGTCAGGTCGACGGTCACCAGGGTGACGAGCGCAGCGATGATGCCCGCCGCGGTTGCGCCGACCAGAGGGATGAACGCGGCGATGAAGACCACGATGGCGAGCGGTATCGCGAGCGGAACCCGCAGGATGAGCATCCCGACTCCGATGCAGATCGCATCGACAGCAGCAACGATCGCGGTGCCGCGCACATAGCCGCCGAGCGAGACCACCGCGCTTTCTCCGCCCCGACGCAGCTTCACGTGCATCATCGGCTTGAACGGCTTGATCAGGAATTGCCAGATCTGTGGCCCGTCTTTCATGAAGTAGAACAGCACGATGACGGTCAGCACCGTGCCGGTGATCAGCTCGATAGCAGTCGAGACACCGCCGAGAACACCCGATCCGAAACTCGCGCTCGTGACGAAACCGACGAGCGTCTTCTGCACACTTGCGATCTGCTCCTTGCCGATAGTGAACGGGCCGTCAGTAACAAATTTCGCGACGGTGTTCACGCCAGACACGACCGACTTCTGCAGACTGGAGAACTGCGCCTGAACCTGGAAGACGGCGATCGTGATGACTCCGCCGAACACGAGGATGCCGGCAAGGAGAGACAGAATGGCCGCGATCACGCGCGGCATATGCCGTTCGAGCACCCTCACCAGCGGTCGAAAGGCAGACGCTACTATGAGCGCGATCAGCACCGGGATTACTACGAGCTTGAGCTGCACGGCGGCGTAGACCACGATGACGACCACCGTGAGCACGATGAGTGCCTGCGCAGAGCGGGTGGCGAGTCGCCCAAGCGAGTCTGCCCAGAGGGCTGATGGAGTGCGGGTGGCCACGGGGACCGCTGTGGCAGTCTGCAGTTTCTTCCTCATGGTTGGGATCGTACCGTCAGCCGCCCAGACCGGCAGGGGCTTGCGGATAGACTTGGCTCGTGCCCACGATCGTCGTCGAAGTTATGCCCAAAGCCGAACTTCTCGACCCGCAGGGCAAGGCGGTCTCTGGCGCATTGACCCGGCTGGGCAAGCCCGAGTTCGCCAGTGTTCGCATCGGCAAACGGTTCGAGGTCGTCGTCGATGGGCCTGTGACAGACGCAATGCTCGCCGAGATCCGCGAGCTGGCAGTCGAGATGTTCTCGAACTCGGTCATCGAAGACGTGGTGTCTATCGAGGTTGCCGAGTGACAACGCGCGTCGGTGTCATCACTTTTCCGGGATCACTGGATGACCGGGATGCCCAGCGCGCGGTTCGCGCTGTCGGCGCAGAGGCTGTTGCTCTCTGGCACGGCGACCACGACCTGCGGGGCGTAGACGCTGTGGTGCTTCCCGGCGGATTCAGCTACGGCGACTACCTGCGCGCCGGCGCGATCGCAAGTCACGCGCCGATCATGGCCGAGGTCATCGACGCGGCAGCCAAGGGCGTGCCAGTGCTCGGCATCTGCAACGGGTTCCAGATGCTTGCAGAGGCGAGGCTCGTTCCGGGGGCGCACACCCGCAACGCGCACCAGCAGTTCATCCGGCGCGACCAGAAACTGCGCGTCGAGAATGCGACCACAGCCTGGACCAGCGACTTCGAGACGGGTGACGACATCGTCATTCCACTCAAGAACGCCGACGGGCGGTTCATCGCCGATGCGGAGACGATCGAGCGGATCGAGGGCAATGGGCAGGTCGTCTTTCGCTACCTCGACGTCAATCCGAACGGTTCACTGAACGACATCGCCGGTGTCTCGAATGAGCGCGGCAACGTTGTCGGCCTGATGCCGCATCCCGAGCACGCCACCGAGGAGGGTTTCGGGCCAGACACCGCGCTCGCAATGCGCAACGGTACCGACGGGCTGAAGTTCTTCACCAGCGTGCTCAGCTCGGTTCTTTCGCGGGCTTAGTCTTTCGCGGGCTGTCTATTTGGCCCGGGGTCGTCCGCATCCACCACCGAAATCGAGCCGGTGAACTGGCTCGCCCGCTCTTCCGCCTCCGGAGTTCCGGTGAACAGGCCGCCGGTGTCTGCTCGCGGCTCAGACTTCTTTCGCGGTTGCGGCTGTTCATCGACCATTTGCACGCGTGTACGCGGGATGCCCGCCGGATCTTTGGTGTGAATCCACTCCACCAGCTGCTCCCGAACGAAGCAGCGCAGGTCGAACAACGTCGGCGCGTCGACCGCGGTAACCAGGATGCGCACGTGAACGAAGCCGCCGACGGCATCCGTCACCTGCAAAATGGACGCGCGTGTGTCCCAGAGCGGTGTACGGGCGAGAACCTTCGCGAGTTCCTCGCGCATCCTGGCCGGGCTGATGTGCCAGTCGAGGTCGAAATCAACGGAGCCGAGGAGTTCGCTGGAGTGCCTCGTCCAGTTCTCGAACGGTGTCGTTGTGAAGTGGGTAGACGGAAGTACCAGCCTGCGGTCGTCCCAGATATGCACGACGACGTAGGTGAGGGTTATCTCTTCGATTCGCCCCCACTGCGCCTCGACCACCACGACATCGTCCACCCGCAGCGCATCGTTGAATGCGAGCTGCACGCCGGCGAACACGTTCGCAAGAGTCGACTGCGCGGCGAGACCGGCGATAATGCTGACGACACCTGCGGAGGCGAGCACACTCGTGCCGACCGCCTGCACACCGGGGAAGGTGAGCAGAATCGATGCGATCCCGATCAGCGTGATGACCACCGTCGAGAGGCGCCGCACGATGATCAGCTGGGTGCGCAGGCGTCGCCGCAGCCGGTTGTCGGGCACATCGATGTGATAGTGGCCCATAGCCATATTGAGGCCGAACGCAACCAGTGCTGCGACGAACCAGGTTGCCACCGCGATCGTCAGCACGATGAATCCGTGATTGATGGCGTGCCAGTTTGTGCGCACCGGCAGCGTCAGGTAGCTCGCTGACCACAGGCCGATCACGACCAGCAGAAGTCGATATGGATGCCGCGACCGGCTCGTGAGAATGCGGCCCCATTCCCGGCGCCGCGATGAGAGGCGGATGACCAGGGCGCTGATCAGGATGACCATCAGGGCAACCAGCAGCGCGATGCCGACAGCTATGCCGAAGCCCAGCCAGGATTTCCACTCGAACATGTCTGCTCCCTCGACGCGCTGACTTCGAACTTTACGCGTCGGGGCAGTTCGAAGTCTTGGGAGGCCTCGGGATCGCACCCGTCGAGATGCCACTTCCACGGTCGTTTTCGCGCGATGCAGGCCAAAAGTGGCATCTCGGCAGGTGTGGACAGAACTGGCGGATCGGTCGACGAGTACGTCACGCTCGGCGAATGACACCCGCCGTCGACCAGCTTGTGCAACGCTGCCACAGTTACCTGCCGCACCTGCGCCCCGGCCACTTCTTCAGCCACGTCACTGCGGGACGACTCTGGGGTTGCCCATTCCGCAGCACCCTAGACGAGCCACTTCATGTCACAGCTCAGCTTCCGGCGCGCGCTCCCCGGCGACGCGGTGTGGTCGGCCATCACCAGGGGGATGGCGCCCCTGTGATGCGACTGGGCCTTCCCGCATCGGATGCCGTGAGCACGTGGCTCGCGCTCGCAGCCCTGCTGCCCCTGGACGAGCTGGTGGTCGCGGCCGACCATCTCGTACTCGACCCATACCAGCTCGATCCGGGCGACATCCGTCCCTATCTGACGATGGCCGAGCTGCACAGTGCGGTCGCTGGCTACTCGGGCCGCGGTGCGGTGGCCGCGGCATCCGCTCTCCTCCTCGTGCGGCACGGCGCGGAGTCACGGATGGAGACACTGCTGCGCCTGCTGATCCACCGATCGGGCCTGCCCGAGCCGAGCGTCAACGTAGACCTGACGGATGCCGCTGGGCGCTGGCTCGGGCGGGGCGACCTGGTCTATCCGCAGTGGATGACCGTGGTCGAGTACGACGGGGACCACCACCGCACCAACACCGCCCAGTATGAGCGCGACATCACCAGGATCGACAGCTTCATCGAGGCCGGATGGCACGTGGTGCGCGTGCGCAAACGCGGGATCTTCATCGACCCGGCCGAGACGATCGCGCGGATCACTCGGGCGATGGCGATGGGCGGCCGGGAGCTGTGATTCCCTGGTCGCCACCCACTGAAATGGAACGGGCTGCGCGCGCTGCCCATAGAATTGGTGGCGATGAGCACCCTCGCAGCAGACACCGTTTCGAACGCCGCCGCGACCCCGCAGAAAGAGCAGCCGTACGCGGCACTGGGGCTCAAGGAAGACGAGTACCTGAAGATCCGCGAGATCCTCGGTCGGCGGCCGACGAGCGGTGAGCTGGCGATGTACTCCGTCATGTGGAGCGAGCACTGCTCATACAAGTCGTCCAAGATCTACCTGCGCCAGTTCGGCGACAAGGTCACCCCCGCCATGAAGAAGAACCTCATGGTCGGCATGGGCGAGAACGCGGGCGTGATCGACATCGGAGACGGCTGGGCTGTCACCTTCAAAATCGAGAGCCACAACCATCCCTCGTACATCGAGCCTTTCCAAGGCGCGGCCACAGGTGTCGGCGGCATCGTGCGCGACATCATCTCGATGGGTGCGCGACCGGTTGCGGTGATGGATGCTCTTCGCTTCGGTGCCATCGACGACCCTGACACGGCGCGGGTTGTGCACGGTGTGGTCGCCGGCATCTCGTTCTACGGCAACTGTCTCGGCCTGCCGAACATCGGCGGGGAGACGTGGTTCGACCCGGTGTACCAGGGCAATCCGCTGGTCAACGCGCTGGCCGTTGGAGTGCTGCGGCACGAAGACCTGCACCTCGCGAACGCTCGCGGTGTCGGCAACAAGGTCGTGTTGTTCGGTGCTCGTACCGGCGGGGATGGCATCGGCGGGGCATCCATTCTCGCCTCAGATTCGTTCTCAGCCGGCGGACCAACGAAGCGCCCTGCCGTTCAGGTTGGCGACCCCTTCGCCGAGAAGGTGCTCATCGAGTGCTGCCTCGAGCTGTTCCAGCAGAAGCTGGTCGAGGGCATCCAGGATTTGGGCGCCGCTGGCATCAGCTGTGCGACCTCAGAGCTTGCCTCGAACGGCGACGGCGGCATGTTCATCGAGCTCGAGAAGGTGCTGCTGCGCGACCCGACGCTGACAGCAGAAGAGATCCTGATGTCTGAGAGCCAGGAGCGCATGATGGCGATCGTGACGCCCGAGAAGCTGGCCGGCTTTCTCGCCGTCGTCGAAAAGTGGGATGTCGAGACGAGCGTGCTCGGTGAAGTGACCGACACCGGGCGGCTGGTCATCAACTGGCACGGCGAAGAGATCGTCAACGTCGAGCCGCGAACGGTCGCGGTCGATGGTCCGGTCTACGAGCGACCTGTTGCATACCCGACCTGGATCGACGAGTTGCAGGCCTCGACGTCGTCATCCCTTCCGCGCGGCAACGACCTTCGTGCAGAGGCCGTCGCCCTGCTGTCGAGCGGCAATCTCGCCTCGAAAGACTGGATCACGAACCAATACGACACCTACGTGATGGGCAACACGGCGCTGTCGTTCCCCGACGACGGCGGCATGGTGCGCGTCGACGAAGAGACGGGGCTGGGCTTCGCGGTGGCGACGGACGCCAACGGTCGGTACGCATACCTCGACCCGTACCGAGGTGCGCAGCTCGCCCTCGCCGAGGCCTTCCGAAACGTCGCCATGAGCGGCGCCACCCCGGTCGCCGTCTCGGATTGCCTTAACTTCGGCTCACCCGAGAACCCCGAGGTGATGTGGCAGTTTTCGAAGTCGGTCGAGGGGCTGGCGGATGGATGCCTCGAGCTCGAGATTCCGGTAACCGGCGGCAACGTGTCGTTCTATAACCAGACCGGCGACGTGCCGATTCACCCGACCCCGGTCATCGCGGTTCTCGGAGTCATCCAGGATGTCGCGGATCGCATCCCCTCCGGCTGGCAGGACGAGGGTAACAACATCTACCTGCTGGGCACCACCCGCGATGAGCTCGACGGGTCTGCCTGGGCTGGCGTCATCCACTCGCACCTGGGCGGCGTTCCCCCGATTGTCGACTTCGCTGCGGAGCGCGCTCTCGCCGGCCTGGTCAAGGCCGGGTCAGACCAGAACATCATCGCCTCGGCCCACGACCTCTCGGACGGCGGCCTCATTCAGTCGCTCTGCGAATCCGTGCTGCGGTTCGGCCTCGGTGCCCGCGTCTGGATCACCGAGATCATGCAGCGGGACGGCGTGGACGCCACGGCCGCCCTGTTCGGAGAGTCGGTTGCCCGTGCGATCGTTACCGTGCCCCGCGAGGACGACGTGCGATTCATGGGCCTGTGCGAGGGCCGGGACATCCCGGTGCTGCGAATCGGCGTGACCGACGGCACTTCGCTCGAGGTGCAGGACAAGTTCACGTTCACTCTGGATGAGCTGCGCGCGACTCACCGCGGAACCCTCGCCGAGCATTTCGGGCCTGTTGTCGGCCAGTAGGGCCGTGCTCGTCGACGCCACATGAGCCCGATTGCCTTCGGGCTGTGGGCGCCAGCGGCCAGGGGGCAGCGGCCAGCGGGCGAGGGCTAAACCGGGAACGGCTGCCCGGTCAGCTCTTCGGAGATGGCCCAGAGTGTCGAGCCGAACTCGGGGGACGCACTAGAGGCCGCCGGGGTGCCAAGAGCAGGCTCGCCGAAGACCTGGAATCGCGGACCCCAGTACTGGCCGCCCACTGCGTGCGGGTCGGTGGCCGCCCTGACTGCAGCTCGTGCGCCGACCTCTTTGCTGCCGCCGGCCACGAACGTCAGCTTGGCGAGCGCGCGGTCGCCGACCGTCGGTTCGATCACTCCGGGCCGAGTCGGGCTGTTGCCGTCCGTGCCTCCACCGGGGTGCACGACGATCGACATCACAGGACTGTTCGCCGCCCGCAGCCGACGGTCGAGCTCGAAACCGAAGCCCTGCGTCGCGTGCTTCGACTGCGCATAGGCGGTAAACGCCGAATATTTTCCGGATGTCGCCTGCAGGTTGTCCGGCGTGAGCTTACGCAGCTTGGTCGCCCCACTGCCCATCGCAATGACCCGGCTTCCTGGCGTCTTCCGAAGAGTGGGGTAGAGCAGCGCGGTCAGCAGGAAGTGGCCGAGATGGTTTGTGCCGAACATGATCTCGTTACCATCCGCCGTCTCCTCGCGTTCCTTCGAGGGCATGATCGAGCCGGCATTCTCGATGATCACGTCGATCCTCGGCAGCGTCGCCAACTCGACGGCGGCCGCGCGCACCGAGGCGTACGACGACAGGTCGAGGGAGACGGCCGACACAGCCGCCCCGGGAACTTCGCGCGTGATCGACGCAACCGCAGTAGCGGCTTTGGAGGCGTTGCGAGCGGCAATGACGACAGTGGCGCCAGCCTGGGCGAGCTGCTCAGCGATGAAATAGCCGATGCCCGCATTGCCACCGGTCACCACGAACGTCTTACCAGCCTGCCGGGGCACTCTCCAGCTCATTCTGTGGTGCCGAGGTCGATGACTCCGGTCGCGATCTGCTCGTGCTGGTGAATGACCTCGGCGATGATGAAGTTGAGAAACTTTTCGCCGAAAGCCGGGTCGAGGTGTGATTCGAGCGCAAGCGCCTTGAGTTTCGTGATCTGCTGCTTCTCTCGCTCCGGATCAGCGGGGGGGAGGCCATACGTCGCCTTGAGCCTGCCTACCTGCTGGGTGAACTTGAATCGCTCGGCGAGGAGGTGCACAAGAGCCGCGTCGACATTGTCGATGCTCTGGCGCAGGCTGAGCAGCTGGCCTGAGGGGTCGTGAGCGGACTGGTCGTCGGCCATCAGTCGACCAGGGTGAGGGTGACCTCGACGTTTCCGCGGGTCGCGTTCGAGTACGGGCACACGCCGTGGGCTGCGTCGGCCAATTCCTGGCGGCGCTCCGGGGCGACGTTCGGCGTGAAGATGTCGAGCTCGACGGCGAGCCCGAATCCGCCGTCATCTCGCTTGCCGATTCCGACGCTCGCAGAGACCTGCGCGTCGGACGTATCGAGTTCCATGCCTTTGCCAACACCGTGCATGGCGCTGAGGAAACAGGCGGCATACCCGGCGGCGAAGAGCTGCTCGGGGTTGGTGCTCTCACCCGATCCACCCAACTCCTTCGGGGGCCTGGTGTCCATATCGATACGGTCGTCTTCGGAACGGACGTGACCGTCGCGGCCGCCTCCCGTCGCATGGGCGATGGCTGTGTACGCGATTTCGAGTGTCATTGCTTAAGGCTAACCCCCGAGCGCGCCGCGACAGACGGGCCAGAATGGTGTCGTGGCCGACTTCGATGACCTGATTGCCGAGGGCGATGCCGTTCCCGTTGATGGCTGGGATTTCTCCTGGTTCGAAGGCCGGGCAACCGAGGAGCGAACGTCGTGGGGATATTCGGCTCGACTAAGAACCCTGTACTCCGATGCCCAGGCCGTTCTCGACATCCAGACCGGCGGCGGAGAGGTGGTCAGCGGTGTTCTCGCCCGCGTCGATGTGCGGCCGTCGCTGGTCGCCGCGACCGAGTCGTGGGAGCCGAACCTCCGGCTGGCTCGACACGCTCTTGCCCCCTACGGCGGCCGGGTCGAGCAGGTCGATAACGAGGCGGCGCTGCCGTTCGATGACGCGACTTTCGATGTCGTATCGAGTCGGCACCCTAATGTCATGCCGTGGAGAGAGGTGGTAAGGGTGCTCGCTCCGGGTGGCCTCACGATCAGCCAGCAGGTGACTCCGCTGGCGACCAACCGCGAGCTGTACGAGTTCTTCCTCGGTCCGCAGCAGCAGGATCCGGAGGATGGTCTCGCATACATCCGCGACCGCGTCGCTGCCGCCGGTCTCGAACTCATCGACCTGCGCTACGAGGAGTCCCGGGTGGAGTTCTTCGACGTTGCAGCCGTGGTCTATTTCCTGCGCAAAGTGCTGTGGACGGTGCCCGACTTCTCGGTTCAGAGGTACCGCGACAAGCTCATCGACCTGCACGCCGAGATCGAGCGTCGAGGTGCGTTCGTGTCATACAGCAGGCACGCGCTGGTCGTGGCTACGACCGCGGCGACCTGAACAAGACGGGTCGATCCCCGTAACCGGCCAGTCTGGTTTCCAGAAGCTCGCGCACTCGCGGCCAGTCGTCGATGATCACGGAGAAGATCGCGCTGTCGCGCCAGCTGCCGTCTGCGCGACGCATGTCCCTGCGGTGGATGCCCTCGAAAGTCGCCCCGATTCCGGCGATCGCTGCCCTCGAGCGCTCGTTCAAGGCATCCGCCTGGATGAGCACCCGGCCGAATCCGCTGTCGAAGGCCAGGCCCAGCATGAGGAGTTTCGCTTCGGCATTGACTGCCGTTCCCCAGACGCGAGGATCATACGCAGTCCAGCCGATGTGCGCCGCCTCCCTGGTCAGGTCGAAGTCGGTGAGCGTGGTCGTGCCCACCAGCTGACCGTCGTGCGGCCCTCCGACCAGAATGACCGCCTGCGCGTTACCGTCATCCCAGCGAAAGTACGTCTCGCCCCATTCGATGAACGCGGCCCTGGTGTCGCGATAGCCCATCGGGCCGCCGCCATAGCCGCTCGCGAAGACGATCGGATGCCCGATGGCAGTGAACAGTCGCGGCAGATGCTGCCGCGTCATCGGTTCGAGCCGAATGTAGCGGCCGGAAATGGGGGCTGGGGTCGGGCGTGTCGCGCTCACGTGCTCCAGTCTGCCAGCGCACGGTGCCACGATGGTACCCGTGAGCAGTGAAGCCCTTTTCAGCAGTTCAGCCCAGTCGTTCCTCGACGTTCTCGGGCGAGTTGGCGCCGACCAGTGGGAGTTGCCCGGTCTCGGCAGTTGGACCGTGCGCAGCCTGGCCGGCCACACGGCACGTGCGATCCTCACCGTCGAGACCTACCTCGGGCAGGAAGAACCCGGTCACGTGACGATCACCTCAGCCGAGGGCTATTACACGACCGTCTATCCGCAGTTCACGGATGCCGCCGCCGTAGCCGAGCGCGGCGTCGAGGCCGGAATCTGGCTCGGCGACGACCCCGTCGGCCACGTCACCGGCGCTCTTGCACGGACGAGGGCGCTCATCGAGTCCCAGCCGGAGAACAGGATCGTGTCGATCGGGGGCATGGGCATCCTGCTCTCTGAGTATCTGCGCACCAGGGTGCTCGAACTGGTGGTGCACACCATCGACCTGTCCAGGGCGACCGGCATTGCGAACTCTCTGCCGGAGGCCGCCATTGTCGAGGCGTTGACGCTGGCGAGCGCGTCGGCTGCGGCGAGGGGCCAGGGGCACGACGTGCTGATGGCGCTGACCGGGCGAGCGTCCCTGCCCGAGGGTTTTACTGTCGTCTAGGCCTCGAGCAGGTCGTGCCGCACGACGATCGCTTCGCGATCTGGCCCGACCCCGATGGCAGAGATGCGGGATCCGCTCATCGCTTCGAGCGCCAGTACGTAAGCCTGCGCGTTGGCGGGCAGGTCATCGAAGGTGCGAGCACCGGTGATGTCTTCCGTCCAGCCCGGGAACTCTTCATAGATCGGCACAGCGTGGTGGAAGTCCGACTGTGACACCGGCACCTCGTCAACTCGCTCACCGTCGACGTCGTATGCGACGCAGACGGGAATGGCTGCGAGACCGGTGAGCACGTCGAGCTTGGTGAGCACGAAGTCCGTCACGCCATTGATGCGCGCTGAGTAGCGTGCGACCGGGGCGTCGTACCAGCCACAGCGGCGAGGACGACCCGTGGTCGTGCCGAATTCGAAGCCGTTCGCGCGCAGGAATTCGCCGGACTCGTCGAAGAGCTCGGTCGGGAATGGACCTGACCCGACCCTCGTCGTGTAGGCCTTGACGACCGCGATGACGCGCTCGAAGCGGTTCGGGGCGACGCCTGAGCCTGTTGCGGCACCGCCACTGGTCGCATTCGATGACGTGACAAAAGGATACGTGCCGTGGTCGACATCCAGCATCGTCGCCTGGCCTCCCTCGAAGAGCACCGTCTTGCCGGCGTCGAGCGCGCGGTTGAGCACAAGCCCGGTGTCAGCGACCATCGGCTTCAACCGCGCGGCATAGGAGAGCAGGTCGTCGACGACCTCGTCGACGGCGATCGCTCGCCGGTTGTAGATCTTCACCAGCAGGTGATTCTTCATGTCGAGGGCGCCCTCGACCTTCTGCCGCAGGATGTTCTCGTCAAAGATGTCCTGGATTCGGATGCCGACCCGGTTGATCTTGTCGGCATAGGCCGGCCCGATCCCACGGCCGGTTGTGCCGATCTGGCGCTTGCCGAGGAAGCGCTCGGTCACCTTGTCGAGCGTGCGGTGGTACTGCGTGATGACGTGGGCATTCGCGCTCACCAGCAGCTTCGATATGTCGACCCCGCGGGACGAGAGCGCTTCGAGCTCGTGGAACAGCACTTCGATGTCGACGACGACACCGTTTGCAATCACGGGGGTGACTCCCTTGCTCAGAATGCCCGACGGCAACAGGTGCAGCGCATACTTCTGGTCGCCGACCACGACGGTGTGGCCGGCGTTGTTGCCGCCGTTGAATTTGACGACATAATCGACGCGACTGCCGAGCAGGTCGGTCGCTTTGCCTTTGCCTTCGTCGCCCCACTGGGCGCCGATCAGAACGATTGCGGGCATGGAACATCCCCTTCGAGTTGGTGGGATTACACCCCATTCTATCTGGGCGACTTCCGTACTAACTTGCACATTCATGTGCAAGTTAGTACGCTGAGTGTTGTGACCAGTACGACGACACCGCGAGCGACGCGACGCGACGCGACCCAGAATCGTGAGGCGATCCTCGCCGCCGCCGTGAGTATGCTGCAGTCAGACCCCGACGCCCGCCTCGACGACATCGCTGCCGCGGCCGGCCTTAGCCGCCGTGCGTTCTACGGGCATTTCTCCACTCGGGATGATCTTCTCGAGGAGGTCTTCACGATCGGAGCCACTCGCGTCTCCGCCGCCGTCCTTCCGGTCGACGAGGCTGATCCGGCCCTCGCGACCGCGCTGATCGGGTCGCGCCTGTGGGGTGAAGTCGCTCACATCCGGGCCAACGCCAGCCTGGCCCTTCGCGATCCCTTTCGGGCCCGGACTGCCGCGGTTTTGCAGCCCCTACGTGACCGCCTCGTCGAGATCGTGCGCGACGGTATCGCCTCCGGCCGATTTCGCCAGGACATCGAGGCGCCTGTGCTGGCCCGCCTCATCGAAGGGGCGGCGCTCGCCGTGCTCGACGAGGCGACCCGCAGTCGACTCAGTGTCGCCGAAGGCAACCGGCTCGTCGTGCTCAACACGTTGGCCTGCGCCGGGGTCGACTGGCATGAGGCCAGGTCGATCATCGACGGCTCGATCGAACTCACCCGAAGGGGCTCGCTATGACCACGCTCACGCTTGAGGAAGCCACGATCGGCACGGGTCTCAGCGCTGTCGTTCCCGCGCTGTCGCTGACCGTCGCACCCGGGGTGCCAACCGTCATAGCGGTCGAAACCGACGAACGCCCCCTGCTGGTGTCGATGCTGCTCGGCGGTCGCGTCAAGGCAGACTCCGGCCGGGTGCTCATCGATGGGTACGACGACGTCGACGCGCTGAGAACTGCCGTCGCACTCGTCGATACGCCGTTCGTGGCAGAGCCGCCAGCCGATATCCCGCTTGCGCTGGCGATCGCCGAGGAGTTCTCGTTCTCGTCCCGGCCGTCGTCGAAACGCGCCGTGCTCGCTTTCCTCGACCGGCACGGGGTTGCGGACTATGGGCGACTCGCCGTTCGCTCCCTGCCTCCGGTTGACCGCATCCGGCTGCTCACTGAACTCGCCGTCTCGCGCGCGGGAGTGTCTGCGATTGTCCTGACCTCACCAGAGCGACACGGCGCTGACCCCACTCGCTGGTATGGCTTGCTCGAAGACATCGCCGAGCGAGGCATCGCGGTGGCGGTCGTCACCGATCAAGCCACCGCCGGCATCCTGCTCACTCTCGGCGCCGTCGAGCCGACAATACCCAAGGGCACATCATGACCATCGTCACTCTCATTCGTTCCGAATTCGCCCGGCTCACCGCGAGTCGCATGGGCAAGGTCGCGCTGGTCGCTCTCATGACGGTGCCGATCGTCTATGGCGGCCTCTACCTCTATGGCAACGAGAACCCCTATGACCAGCTCAACGCCGTGCCGGCTGCTCTCGTCGTGCAAGACACCGGAACGACGGTAAATGGCAAGACCGTCAACTATGGCGCCGACACGGCGAAGCAGCTGCTGAAAGGCCAGAAATTCGGCTGGGTCGAAGTCTCTGCCACCACAGCGCGCAAAGGCATCACCGACGGAACCTATGACTTCGGGCTTAGCTTTCCGGCGTCGTTCTCGAAGAACCTCGCCTCTGCCGGCAGTGACAGCCCTTCCGGCGCGACCCTCGTGCTGACTACCAACGACACCAACAGCTATCTCTCGACCACCATTGCCAAGCAGGGGGCTGAGGCGGTGCGGGTCGAGCTCGCGAAGCAGGTCGGCGAGCATGCCTCATCTTCCCTGCTTGCCGCTATCAGCTCCATTCGCACTGGGCTGGTCAGTGCATCAGACGGCGCGAAACAGTTGGCGGATGGCGCGGCCACAGCATCGACAGGTGCGGCATCACTCGCCTCTGGTGCCTCCTCGCTCAGTGCAGGACTCGCCCAGCTCGACGCTCGGTCATCAACACTCCCGTCGAGCGCCTCGGCGCTGAGCTCGGGCGCGTCCCGCACGGCGAGCGGTGCATCCCAGACTTTTGCCGGCGCCCAGCAACTGCGCCCAGCACTCGCTGCGACACTCGCGGGCAATCCGAATGCCGCAGCCATCCTGGCCCAATACGACGCCCTGACCGCGGGCATCGCGCACACCAGCGGTGGAGCCGCGCAGGTCGCGGCTGGCGCAGCGCAGCTGAACGCGTCAGCCCCGGCACTCGCCTCTGCCGTGCACAGCGCAGCAGCAGGTGCGAGCACTGTCGCGAGCGGCGCTGCGGAATTATCGTCCGGAACAACATCGCTCGCCAGCGGCTCGAGCACGCTGAGCTCATCGCTCGGCAGTGCTGTGCAGAAGATACCCACTTCGACGAAGGCCCAGAGCGCCGCGACCGCGAAGGCGATCGCGAGCCCGCTCGCGGTGAAACAGGATGCGATCACCACAGCCTCGAACTATGGGGCAGGACTCGCGCCGTTCTTCCTCAGTCTCGCCGCGTGGATCGGCATGTACGCCCTGTTCCTACTCGTGCGGCCGCTCTCCCGAAGGGCGCTGACCGCGGTGCGTCGCCCGATCCGCACTGTGCTCGCGGGCTGGCTGACGCCGGCGCTGCTGGGCATCGTCCAGATGATCGCGCTCTTCCTCATCGTGACCCTCGGGCTGCACCTCGCGGTGGTGAACGGGCTGGGGATGCTCGCATTCATGGCATTCGCCTCGATAACGTTTGCCGCGATCATCCTCGCGCTCAACGTGTTGCTCGGAAGCACGGGCCAGTTTCTCGGGCTGCTGCTCATGGTCATCCAGCTCGTCACCGCCGGCGGCACCTTCCCGTGGCAAACGCTGCCCGCGCCGCTGCGAGCGCTGCACGAGTTTTTGCCGATGAGTCACGCCGTCGACGGCATCCGTACCCTCATGTACGGCGGCAGCACCGGGTTGCTGAACGCGATCCTCCCGCTCGCCGCCTGGCTGGTCGGTTCCCTTGTCGTCGCGACGCTCGGTGCCAGGCGCCAGGGTAAGTTCCGCAGCCTACGCGAGCTGCGCCCGTCGCCGATCGGCGGCTAGCTAATCCGTATTTCGGCCCGCTGACCTTGGTGGCCGGCTCGGAAGGAGGGGTCAGCCGCCCCGTCCCGCCACTGGTCGCTGCTCTCCGATGCACACGGCACACGGTGCTGACCTGCGAGGGCTAGGCCCGACGCCGGCGCAGACGCGCGACCATCAGCATCCCGGCACCGAGCAGCAGCGACAGCAGCACGAAGATGCCATACGCCACCAGATTGACCGTGATACCCGTGTACGACAGCACTGGCGGCGCAACCTGAGCCGCGTCCAGGGCGAGCAGCGCGAGCGTGTTGAGCTGCTCGGCGTTGGTGCCGACGGACGCGGTGTTGATAATCATCGACCCGGCTGGCGCACTCACCGCGAGGGTGAGGGTGACCGACGCGGATGATCCGGTCGGCACGGTGTTGGCGAACATACAGGTCACGTCGCGCGCGGCCGCGGTGCAGGTCACCCCGGCGCCAGAGCTCGACACGTAGGTGAGCTCCGAGGGCAGGTGGTCGATGATCCAGTAGCCGCCCGGCTGTTCAGTCGGCCCGGAATTGGTAACGGTGACCAGGTACTTCGCGTTCTGGCCATCGATCACCTGCCCGACGTGCCTCTTGGTGACCGAGAGCGAAACCTGCGGCGGAACCGGCACTGCGACCGCCGACGAGTTATTCGCAGAATTGGTGTCCGGTGTTGTTGAGGAGACCGTCGCAGTATTGCGGATGCTCGGGTACGCCCCCGCTGTGACTATCGCAGTGAACGAGATCGCGGGCGCAGTCGCACCGTTCACCAGGATGCCCGTGAGCGCGCACGTCACCGGGGTCGAAAGAAGGGTTGACGAGGAAGCAACGCAGCTCCACGCCGGGTCGACCCCGCTGAGGTCGATCGTAGAGAAGGCAATGGGCACCTGGTCGGTGACGACGACGCCACTCGCGTCTGACGGTCCGCCGTTGTGAACGATGATGCGGAAGGTGAGTGGATCACCGATCCGCACAGCGCCCGAATAGCTCTCGACGACGGAGGGGTCGGCGTTCGCGCCCACCGCGATGCTCGCGCTCGAGATGTTGTTCCGCAGGGCGGGGTCTGTTGTGCCCGACGCTACCGTCGCGGTGTTGGTGAGCTGGCCGGTGTGCTGGGCAGACGCGACCTGCACGGTCATCGTGAGCGTCGGGGCGCTGGCGCCGAGAGCGACACCAGCGTTGCCGGCCAGGGTGCAGTCGACGATCTGCGGATTGGCTGTCTGCGGCACGCAGGCCCATGAGCCGGCGGCCGCGACGTAGCTCATGCCGGCCGGGAGCGTGTCAGTGATGACGACGGGACCCACGGCGTTCGACGGCCCGATGTTACTGACCGCGAAGGTGAATGAGGTCTGGGCACCCGCCAGCACGTTGCTGTCGACCGCGGTCTTGACCAGGGCGAGGTCCGCAGTTCCGTCCACGATGGAGCTGGCGGTCGCACTGCGGGTGGAGGTACCGGAGGAGTCGACCCATTGCACGGACGCCGAGTTCGTCAGGGTGCTGGCGGCCGCGACATCCGGGTTCACCGCTGACGTCACCGTGAGTGTCGAGCTGCCAGGTGCGAAGGCTCCGGTGAAAGTGCAGCTGAACGTGGACACGCTGCAGGTCCAGCCGGTGCCGCTGATTCCGACCGCCGTCATGCCAGTTGGCAAGACGTCGGTCACGCTCACTGAGGAGGCATCGGACGGCCCTGCATTGGTCACGACCACCGAATAGCTGGTCTGCGTTCCTGCCGTGACCCGCGCACTGCCGGTCTTCTGGATGGAGAGCGCTGCTGAGGTGGTGATCACGGTGGGGTCGTGCGCGACGTTGTTGCCCGGTGTGGGGTCGGTGGTCTGGCCGCTGACGGTTGCCGTGTTGGTGAGGGTGCTCGGGCCGGTCGATGCCGCGACAGCCGCGGTCACCGAGATGTCTGGCGCACTCTGCCCGTTCGCGATGCCCGATGACCAAGTGCAGGTGACCTGCTGGCCGTTGATGGTGCAGCCCCAGCCGGTTCCGGATGC
>JAYTRC010000100.1:0-10437 GCA_043746355.1 Lacisediminihabitans sp.
TGGGCGGGCTCAATTACCAGATTGAGCACCACCTCTTCCCGAATATGCCCCGACCGCATCTCGCGCGCGCGCAGGAGATCGTCAAGGAGTATTGCTCCACGCACCGCATCCTCTACACCGAGACAACGCTGAACGAGGCTTACGGCATTGTCACGAGGTACCTCAACGAGGTCGGCCTTGCTGCCGGAAAACCCTTCGACTGCCCTGCAGCGATGCAGTTCGGGCGCTAGGAACGAGCCTTTCGCCGCTGGCTAGAGCGATGTTGTGCGGTACGAGGTGGCCTCAGGTCTTTTCGGGCTGATCCCGTCGCCAGATGACTGGTGCCGGATACGCCGAATAACCCAGGGAAGCAGATATTCACGCGCCCAGCCCATGTCTTCGACTCTCGCCTCCCGCCACGCTATCTTTGGGAGGGGATCGGGGTTGTACGGCTCGAGTTCGTTCTTCACGTTGAGTGAATCGAGCACCATCCGGGCGATCGTGTTATGGCCGACGGGAGAGAAGTGCAGTCGATCCGGCGCCCACATACGCGGGTCCTTCAGTTCACGTAGGGCCCACATGTCGGCGACGACGCAGTCCTGCCGGAGTGCGATGGCACGCACGTTCTCGTTATAGATAGCGACTTTGCCTCGAATGCGGCGCATCACCGGAGTCATCCCGATATCGGGCCCGTCGAACAGCACCACTGTCGCGCCCCGCGAGCGAAGCTTCGCTACTCCCGTCTCGAGCCGACTGGCGACCTCGTCTGGGTCGGTATTCGGGCGCATGATGTCGTTTCCGCCCGCAGAGATTGTGATCAGATCAGGGCGAAGCTCTAAAGCGACATCGACCTGCTCGTCCAGGATCTGCTGCAGAAGACGTCCGCGGATCGCGAGGTTCGCGTATGCGAAGTCGTCGTTTTGTTCGCTGAGCACTTCGGCGACGCGATCAGCCCATCCGCGAAATCCACCGGGGCTCTGAGCCTCCGGGTCGCCGATGCCCTCAGTGAAAGAGTCGCCGATCGCGACGTAGCGTGACCACGGGTGTTTCTGACTCATAGTTCAAGCATGCTCCGAAGCTCGCACTCACGCGAATCCTCTAGGCCGAACTTCGGGGCTGGTCAAGGCCATTGCCCCCTGAACGGGGGTGCTGTTGTCTACTCTCTGGTGACGCGCACTCGTGTCGCCGTCACTGATGCGCTGGGAGGACATCATGGGAATCATCGGATGGATTGTACTTGGACTAATTGCTGGAGCTATCGCGAAAGCGATTCTGCCCGGACGCCAGGGCGGGGGCTGGCTGTTGACGCTGCTGCTCGGCGTAGTGGGAGCCCTGCTCGGCGGGTTTCTCGCCAGCGCCATTTTCGGTGTGGCGATGGGCGGATTCTTTGACATCCGCACGTGGGTGATCGCCATCCTCGGCTCGATTGTCGTGCTGCTGATCTTCGGTCTTCTGACGCGAGGTCGCCGACGCGCATAACCACGGGATATTCTTCAGCGGCCCTCGCCTCGCGGCGGGGCCGCTGTCGGGTGCGGAGGGTATGGTTTCTCCAGTGACCGACCCGCGTGCTTCCGTTCCCCCCGTGGGCCGGTCAGCGGCAGAGCATCTCTCGCCATCGTTCCCCGAACGGGCTGCGCGCGGCACGGCAGATAAGTTGCGAGCCTGGCAGGAAGAGGCGCTCGAGACCTATTGGAAGGCCGAACCTCGCGATTTTCTGGTCGCAGCAACGCCCGGGGCCGGCAAGACAACCTTTGCACTTCGTCTCGCTACCGAGTTATTTGCCCGACGCAAGATCGACAGGGTGACTGTTGTTGCACCGACAGAACACCTCAAACGGCAATGGGCGGACGCCGCGCACAAAGTCAGCATTCGCCTCGACCCGGGCTTCAAGAACGCACACGGTCGCCACGGTCGTCACTTTCATGGCATTGCGGTGACGTACGCCCAGGTCGCAATGAGACCGGCATTGCACCGCACCATGACGGAGAGCAGTCGCACCCTGGTGATCCTCGATGAGGTGCACCACGGCGGTGACGCCCTGAGCTGGGGCGATGGCATCAGGGAGGCCTTCGACCAGGCGACCCGACGACTCTCGCTCACCGGCACACCATTTCGATCCGACACCTCACCCATCCCGTTCGTCACCTACTTTCCCGACGAGCACGGCATCCGAACATCACACGCCGACTACGGCTACGGCTACGGCAGGGCACTTGCTGACGGCGTCGTGAGACCGGTCATTTTCCTGGCCTACGCGGGCAAGATGCGCTGGCGAACGCGCACGGGCGACGAGATGGAAGCACGCCTGGGCGAAGGAGACACTAAGGACATCACAGCTCAGGCTTGGCGAACAGCGCTCGATCCGGAAGGGGAGTGGGTTCCTGCGGTTCTGAAGGCTGCAAACAGGCGACTCACCGAGGTGCGCCACGGAATTCCGGATGCCGGCGGGCTCGTCATCGCGACCGACCACTATGCGGCCCGAGCCTACGCGAGCATCCTTGAGAGGATCACGGGAACAGCCCCGACCATCGTGTTGTCAGATGAGAAGGCGTCGAGCGACCGGATTGCCTCGTTCGCAGCATCCGATTCCCGCTGGATGGTGGCGGTACGGATGGTTTCGGAAGGTGTCGACATCCCGCGCCTCGGAGTTGGGGTGTATGCGACATCGGCGTCGACCCCACTGTTCTTCGCGCAGGCGATCGGACGCTTCGTGAGAACCAGGCGGCGAGGCGAAACTGCATCGATTTTTCTGCCGAGCGTGCCGTCGCTCATGGCCCTGGCCGCGACTCTCGAACTGGAGCGTGACCACGCACTCGATCGCGAACCGGGGGAGGGCCTCGAAGAGATACTTCTCGACGATGACGCTGCCGACGAAGCGAATCGGGTCGAGTCGGCATCTGGCGATGCGCTGCTGTTCGACTTCAAACCGCTCGAATCAGTCGCCGCGTTCGATCGGGTTCTTTACGACGGATCCGAATTCGGAGCCGGCGCAGCGAGCGGGAGCCTTGAAGAGCTCGACTTCATCGGAATTCCTGGACTTCTCGAACCCGAACAGGTGACTGAGTTGCTCAAGCATCGTCACGCGCGGCAGGCGCGCAGGATATCCGAACGCGAGCCAACTCCAGACGAGCCTCCTCCGCTCTATCGCACCCTGAAAGAGCAGCGCACTCTGCTCAACAGCCTGGTCGGAATGCGGGCGAAGACAACGGGGGAGCCGCACGGCATCATCCACGCTGAGTTGCGCAGGCTGGCAGGCGGCCCAGCGGTGCCGCAGGCGAGTGTCACCCAGTTGCAGTCACGGATCGATCTGCTGCGGCGCGGCCTGCGTAGCTAGAGCTGCTAAACCGGGTCACCTGGCTTCAGGTAGGTACGCTCGTGGTAAAGCAGCGCCTCATCCGGTTCGCCCAGGGCACCCTCCTCGATCTGCACGACGATCACCGCGTTGTGAGAGACCTTGACTCGTTCGACGATGCGCCCGATCATCCACGATGTGACGCCCTCCAGGATCGGGAGGCCGTGCGGCCCGACGTACCAGTGGTCTCCTTCGAACCGAAGGCCGTGGTCACCCGACATTCGCTCTGCAAGATGGCGGGTGCGCACGCCCATGGTCTGAATGGCGACATAGTCGGACGCCTCGATCGCCGGGAACGCGCTCGCGACCTGAGCCATATTGAAGGTTGCGAGCGGCGGAACAGCCGCGAGAGATGCCAGGGAGGTCGCGGTGAATCCGACCGGCTTGCCGTCAGGAGCCAGTGCAGTTATGACGACGACTCCGGCGGCGTGACGGCGAAAGGCATGCTTGAAAGCCGCAAGTCCATCGGGTTCGTCTGCAAGGGGAGCCTGCTGTGCTTCGGTCACGGTGGATCTGTCCTCCCAGCGACGGCCGTCTAGAATTAGCCAGCCATGATCAAGACGATTGACCTTCGCGGACTCAAGCCTAACCGCGCCGAACTGCTCAGCCTCGTGCCTCGAGCCCAGACGGATGTTGCGACCGCGAGCACTGTTGCAGCCGAGCTGATTGCAGATGTTCGGGCGCGAGGTGAGGCCGCGCTGCTCGACCAGGCGGAGCGACTCGACGGCATCCGTCCACAACACGTGCGGATGGATGTCGCGGCAGTCAGTTCGGCAGTGCGTCAGCTCGATCCGCTGGTCAGGGACGCCCTCGAAGAGGCAATCGTCAGGGTCCGCGCGGCATCTGCAGCCCAGTTGCCGACCCCGAAGGTGACGACGCTCGCGCCCGGAGCAGAGGTCATCCAGCGCTGGACGCCGGTGAACCGGGTGGGCTTCTACGTGCCGGGCGGCAAGGCCGTCTACCCGTCGAGCGTGGTGATGAACGTCGTGCCAGCGCAGGTCGCAGGCGTTTCGTCAGTCGCTCTCGCTTCTCCGGCGCAGAAGGCGTTCGACGGCCAGATTCACCCGGTGATCCTGGGTGCAGCCGGCCTGCTGGGCATTGATGAGGTGTACGCCATGGGCGGCGCCGGCGCGATCGGAGCGTTCGCCTACGGCGTGCCTGAGCTAAGCCTCGACCCGGTGCAGCTCATCACCGGGCCAGGCAATGTCTACGTTGCGGCGGCGAAAAGACTGGTGCGCGGTGTCGCCGGCATCGATGCAGAGGCTGGCCCCACTGAGATCCTGGTGATCGCGGATGCCAACGCCGACCCATATTTGGTCGCTGTCGACCTGCTCAGCCAGGCCGAACACGATGAGCTTGCTGCTGCAGTGCTCGTCACAGACTCTCCCGAGTTCGCCGAGAGGGTGCAGGCTCAACTCGAACTGCTTGTGCCGGCCGTTGCCCACGGCGCGCGCGTGAAGGAGGCCCTGCAGGGGCGCCAGTCTGCGGTCATGCTCGTCGATGACCTGGCAGCCGCGGCCGCATTCAGCAACATGTACGGTCCCGAGCACCTCGAGATTCAGACCGCTGAACCGGGCGAAGTACTCGACCTCATCGACAGCGCTGGTGCTATCTTCCTCGGCCCGGACTCCCCGGTGAGCCTGGGTGACTACCTCGCCGGCTCGAACCATGTGCTTCCCACCGGAGGGCAGGCGCGATTCGCCCCGGGCCTCGGCGCGTACACGTTCCTTCGACCGCAGCAGCTGATCCGGTACGACCACGCCGCACTGCGTTCGGTCGAGGGTCGCATCGTCGCCCTGGCCACCGCCGAAGACCTGCCCGGGCACGCTGCGGCCATTACGGCGCGATTCGCCAACGGATGACCGGCCGCCAGCCCGTGTGAAGCCACTATCCTGAGACCACGATGTTCTGCCCATTCTGCCGCTACCCCGATTCCCGAGTGATTGACTCGCGTACAAGCGACGACGGCATGTCGATTCGTCGCCGTCGCCAGTGCCCGGACTGCGGTCGACGCTTTTCGACGACGGAGACCGCGAGCCTCAATGTCGTGAAGCGCAGTGGGGTTGTGCAGCCATTCAGCCGGGAGAAGATCGTCTCCGGCGTGCGAAAGGCATGCCAGGGCCGGCCCGTAACTGACACTGATCTGGCGATGCTCGCCCAGCGGGTCGAGGAGACGATCAGAGCAACAGGCGCATCGCAGGTAGACGCGAACGACATCGGTCTCGCCATCCTCCCACCGCTTCGTGAACTCGACGAGGTCGCCTACCTGAGGTTCGCCAGCGTGTACCAGGGGTTCGACTCGCTGGAAGACTTCGAGAGCGCGATAACCCTGCTGAGAGTCGAGCACGACACGGCAGAGCCCACGGCCTGACCGCGGCATGTATCGAATCCTTTTTCGGTTCTTTCTCTCCCGGCTTGACCCTGAGCGAGCACACCACCTGGCATTTGAGGTGATCCGCCTCTTGCCGACACTCGGCATCGGAGCCCTCGTAGCACGGGCGACACGACCCGATCCCTCCCTCTCGGTCTCGACCCTCGGCCTGGCATTCTCCTCACCGTTCGGGCTCGCGGCCGGGTTCGATAAGGACGGCAGGGCTGTCAGGGGCCTTGGCCAACTGGGATTCAGTCACGTTGAGGTCGGAACCGTGACTGCGATCGCGCAGCCCGGAAACGAGCGTCCGCGGCTGTTCCGGCTCATTCCAGACCACGCAGTCATCAACAGGATGGGCTTCAACAACGCCGGTGCAGCGGATGCGGTCGAGCGGTTGCGCACAGAACGTGGCAGGCGACGACGTCCTATCGTCGGCGCGAACATAGGCAAGAGCCGGGTTGTGGATGTCGCAGACGCGACCGCCGACTACCTCACAAGCACGCGGCTGCTTGCCCCCGTCGCCGACTATCTCGCAGTCAACGTCAGCTCGCCGAACACCCCGGGGCTGCGCGGATTGCAGGAGCTTGAAAAACTCTCACCGCTTCTCAGCGCAGTGCACAATGCGGCTGGCAGCACTCCGGTGCTGGTGAAGATCGCCCCGGACCTGTCGGATGACGAGGTACGGAAAATCGCGACCCTTGCTGTCGAACTGGGGTTGGCCGGAATCATCGCGACGAATACGACGCTCTCGCGATCGGGCCTCAGAACTGCGCACAATGTGGTTCAGGCGGCGGGCGCAGGCGGACTCTCGGGTGCTCCGCTCGCTGCCCGGTCGCGTGAGGTGCTCGGCGTTATTCGCGAGGTTGTTCCCACTGACTTCTGCGTCATCTCGGTTGGAGGAGTCGACACGGCCGCGGATGTTGCCGAGAGGCTCTCAGCCGGAGCCACACTCGTACAGGGCTACACGGCGTTCCTCTATCGCGGCCCACTCTGGGCTGCCGCGATAAACCGAGGGCTTACGAAGTTACGGCGCCGTTAGAAAGGTTACGGGTCCGTTAGGAAGGGAAGGCCCCGCGCTTGACCTGGGGCTTCGGCAGACGCATCGGGCGCAGCTGGACAGCTCGCGTTGCGGCATACCAGCGGAAACCGCGCTGCACCTTCTCGGCGCCGAACTTCGCCGTGAGTTTGCGGTTGAGGGTGAACCCGAGCAGCACGCAGTCGAGCACCATGACGACAATGAAGGCCCAGAGTGCATAGGTGCCGATGACGGTGAAAGTCGTGGAACCGATGAAAGTCAGCACGATGACGATGCCGAGGAACGGGATCATGAGCTCGCCGACGCTGAATCGCGCATCAACGTGGTCGCGGGCGTACCGGCGCTGCGGCCCTTTGTCTTTCTGCGGCAGGTACTTCTCTTCACCGGCGGCCATGCCGATCCGTGCGCGGTCGCGGGACGCCGCCATCTTGGCGCGATTCTCTTTGCTGCTTCCACGGCGATCACTCGAGACCAGGGGGCGGAGGTTCGCTGCCTCGCGCTCTTTGCGAGTGGGTGTGGCGTGGCCTTTGCTAACGCTGTCAGTGTTCAGGTCGTAGTCGACTGAGCTGTCAGACTTGCTTGCTTTGTCCACGATGATTCCCTGCGATCGGCGAAGCTTTAAGATTACCTCCATGACGTCGACGCAGGCCACCCGTCCGCAACTCCTCACAGCCTTAACAGAGGCGGTTCACGCCGGTCTGCCGGTTACCCTCGCGGACCTGTCGAACCTGGTGCGCATTCCCTCTGTTTCCTGGGCCGCCTTCGACCCGGCGTATGTTGCCGCAAGCGCGGATGCCATCGCAGCGCTTGCAACTGCGACCGGGGTCTTCGACACCGTGACGGTAACCCGGTCTATGATCGGCGATTCCGACGTCCAGGGCCAGCCTGCAGTGCTCGCGACGCGCGCTGCGCGGAACGGCCGGCCGACCATCCTGCTCTACGCCCACCATGACGTACAGCCCCCCGGCAAGGATGGGGACTGGAACTCGTCCCCGTTCGAGCCGACGGTGCTGGGGGATCGCCTCTATGGGCGCGGGGCTGCAGATGACAAGGCCGGGGTGATGGCCCATATTTCGTCCATCCGTGCGCTGGTCGAGGCCGTCGGCACCGAATTCGACCTCGGTCTCGCGCTCTTCATCGAAGGCGAGGAAGAGTTCGGTTCGCGCTCATTCGCGAATTTTCTTCGCGAGCACCGAGCCGAACTCGCCGCAGACGTGATAGTCGTAGCCGACTCTGACAATTGGGATGTCGACACGCCAGCCCTCACCGTCGCGCTCAGGGGCAACGTGGCCTTCAGGCTGAAGATCTCGACGCTCGCTCACGCCTCGCACTCCGGAATGTTCGGAGGTGCAGCCCCAGACGCAATGCTCGCCGCGATTCGACTTCTGTCGACCCTGCACGACGAGACCGGTTCTGTGGCGGTCGCGGGGCTCACCACTATCGAACAGGAAACCCCTGAATACCCCGAATCACAGTTGCGCCATGAGGCTGCCTTGCTTGACGGGGTTACCCCGATCGGTACCGGGACGATTCTCAGCCGTATTTGGTCACAACCGGCAATCACCATCACCGGCATCGATGCGCCGACAGTAGATAACGCTTCGAACACCCTGGTGCCCTCGGTCACCGTCAAGGTGAGCATCCGCATCGCGCCGGGCCAGCCCTCAGCGGAGGCACTGGCTGCTGTCGAGAAGCACCTGCTGTCACACGCCCCCTTCGGTGCGCACCTGGAACTGTTCGACTTCGAGCGCGGAGACGGCTTTCTCGTCGACACCTCGGGGTGGGCAGTTGCAGAGGCTGAGACAGCCATGGCCGAAGCGTGGGGTCGGGAGCCGGTCGAGATGGGAGTCGGCGGTTCAATTCCTTTCATCGCAGACCTCGTCGAAGTGTTCCCCTCAGCCCAGATTCTGGTCACCGGCGTTGAAGACCCGGATTCGCGTGCCCACAGCCCTAACGAATCGCTGCATCTTGGGGTCTTTCATCGTGCCGTACTTTCTGAGGCGATTCTGCTGGGCCGCCTGAACGATCGGGATACACTGAATTCATGACTGACGTACTCACTGGCATCGCCACCACCGACACGAAGCACGGTGTCGGGCTCAGCTCCACGGCAGCGAACAAGGTCAAGAGCCTCTACGAGCAGGAGGGTCGCGATGACCTCAGGCTGCGGGTGGCTGTGCAGCCCGGCGGCTGCTCTGGCCTCATCTACCAACTCTATTTCGACGAGCGCCTGCTGGAAGGCGACGCGACGGTCGATTTCGACGGCGTGGAGGTTGTCGTTGACAAAATGAGCGTCCCCTACCTCGATGGCGCAACTATCGATTTTGAAGACACTATTCAGAAGCAGGGCTTCACCATCGACAATCCCAATGCCAGCGGCAGCTGCGCGTGTGGGGATTCTTTCCACTAGTCCACCGGTCTTGCACCGCGGCAACAGCCGCCTCCCAACGCTTGTCCAGAGAAGGGAATCGCCCCTCGGCGGTTCCCTTTTTTGCTGCCCAATTACTCGGCTGCAGGCCCATTCCGGCACGAGAGAGCGCGTCCTGCGCAGTAGGGTGGAGACAACAAATAGACTGTGAATTCCAGCAGTCCGTGTCATCCGAGAGGTTCCAGGTGCGCTCTAACCGTCGTCTTCGATGGGCTGTCGTTCCCGTAGCTGTTGCGCTGGTCGCAACACTTGCGGGTTGCAGCCAGCAACAGTTGAGAGGGTTCCTTCCCGCAGGGTCTGACGGGGCGACAAACCACACGCCCGGCACAACCGGCCTGTGGGTCACCTCGTGGATCGTTCTCCTCGCGGTCGGCATCATCACCTGGGGCTTGATCATCTGGGCTGCAATCGTCTACCGCCGCCGTAAGGGCCAAACCGGGCTCCCGGTGCAACTGCGTTACAACCTCCCGATCGAGATCTTCTACACGATCGTTCCGCTCATCCTGGTTCTCGGCTTCTTTGCTTTCACCGCAAAAACCCAGGGCGAGATCGAGCAGCCGCTCAAGCACCCCCAGACCTCGATCCTCGTTGAAGGCAAGCGTTGGGCGTGGGACTTCAGCTATTACAACGAAGGCCCAGGCAGCAAGGGTGTGTTCTCGCCCGGAATCCAGGCCCAGGAACTGCAAAAAGCAGATGGCTCGATCGACGAGAGCAAGCTGCCAGTGCTGCATCTGGTGGTCAACAAGACCACCCAGATCAAAATCGAGAGTCGGGATGTCGACCACTCGTTCTGGATCATCGACTTCCTCTACAAGAAAGACGCCATCCCTGGCAAGGACAACTACGAGTACTTCACCCCGACGAAACTCGGCACCTTCGAAGGCAAGTGCGCAGAGCTCTGCGGTGACTATCACTCCCTGATGCTCTTCAAGGTGAAGGTCGAATCACAGGCTGACTACGACGCATACATCCAGAGCCTCGTCGCCAAGGGCCAGACCGGTATCCTCGGCCCCAAGTACGACACCAATACCAATCTTCCCAGCAACTTAGCTCCGCAAGCGAACAACAAGTAGGGCGCCAACATGAGCACAGCAACAGTCATTCGGCCACTCATCGGCGGCGGGCCTGTGCCCGTGAACACGCCGCCAGGGGTGCAGCGCCAGGGCAACATCGTCGTCAAGTGGATCACGACTACCGACCACAAGACGATCGGCTACCTGTACCTGATCACGTCGTTCCTCTACTTCCTCCTCGGCGGAGTGATGGCACTG